>PDUK01000024.1 GCA_006212115.1 Thalassolituus sp.
GGCTGCATTCGGGAATAGGTTATTGTTCACCGATGGAATATGAGCGAATAGCAGCATGAAAATGAACGTGTCCGTTTTATCGGGGCAAGATCACACCAGCAAGCAGGTGTTGGACCTAGCTACGCTCGACCCGTGTTAGCAGCGTTAAGTATTGTAGCTAGATATGAAAGTGATCGACTATCAAGAGCAAGAATGGTTTCTCTTTGAGTATGATGGAAAGCTTTATCTGGATGTAAATTGCAATCACAGCTTTATTGGCTTTAGCTTTATGATCGAACTTAATGAAGACGAACGAAAACTGTACAAGGTAGGCGGCCATGAATATTTAAGTAGGCTGGCATACGAAATTCATTATTCAGCTCCAGTAGTCGCTGATAGTACGTCTGTTTACAAAGGGCGAGACGAAACTAAGATATTGGGCGATTTGGCAACCGAAGCAGTAAGGATATGGAGAGCGAGTCATGTTTAGGAAATCAATTAACAAGCGACCGTTAAGGCCGCTGAAATATGCGGCGGGACGCGCAGAAAGTGCGCGTCCACGGCCGGATCTTAGGCATAATAGCTATGAAAGAATGGATTGAAATTGAAAGACCGGTAGATGTCGAAGCCGACCTTTCATTGAAAGATCAAGCTCCACCAGAAGTACGAGATGAATATGATCGATCAAGAAAGAACAGCTTTATTGCTTGGGTGTCTAGTGATTCGAAACTTATCGGTTGCATCAAAAATAACAGAAGTATCTCCGTTGATCTTTCGTTAGCTGCTGCTGTTGTGCTTTACGAAATGGAACCTGCTAAAGGTAGTGGATATGTGGGCTTAGACATAACGACAAAGAACGGTGAGTGTTTGGCGGTCGTTGCTTCATCAAGGTATTCAAAAAAATCATTGCAATGGCTAAAGCACGCTCATCCTATTCTGGCCAAAGTATTCCAACTTGAAGAAAGGTATGAGTATCATGGTAAAGACGCTTAACAAGCCGCTGAAAGTCGTTGCGGCCAAAAGAAAAGCGTGGCCTTCACTAGGACTGGCTCCGCTATCCGTCTAGCGGGGCGTTAGGTCAGTCAGTCATATTGAACCAACCGAAAACTTAACGAAAGTTTCAGCTGGAGAGCTTGATGTGCTACTGGATAGGCGAGATTCGACGCAGTTTGATTGTCTTTGGTGTGAGCTAAATGAATTTGTTTCAGATCCTGTTCGCCGCATCGACACCAAGGAAATATTTCTGCGTGTCTCCAAAGCTACATACGCGCATGAAATGTGCTCCTATATGCCAGATGATTTAAATCGGTTTACAAATTGGAGAAAGCGGGTGTGGAATCAAAGCTCCTCAGTTACTTGAAAGATTATTATGATCAAGGCGTGGTTTCGTGCGAGTGGCTCAGCTAACAATCAAAAGCAAGGGACCAAGCTGCGCTCCGTCAATTTGCGGTTCGCTTTACTCAACCTACCGTAAATTGGCTCCACTCCCTTAGGCCACCCTAGTGAGCGTTAAGTGTAAATATGAATAACGAATTAATTGGGATTCAGCACTAGAGCTTGAAAGTATTCTAAAGAAATATGAGGATAGTCATGCAGACTCACGAACTGTACTTAACGGCTTGCAGTCCTTAATCGATGATGTAAAAAATGGTGTTATTATTATTTGGATTTCTGTTCCATTTATGTATGCTATAATGGATGGTCCAATAGTATTACCAAATGATGCAGAGTCTGCGTATTCAAAGTTCTCTTTGTTACTTAAGCTCAGAGAAAGAAATTATATGGATTTCATAGAATGGGCTGAAGAGCAAAAGCAAAAGCTGCTCGGTGAGGAGCAATAATGTTTAAGTTCTGTTCCTTATCAAGTAAATGCATAACAAGGTGCTCTATCAGATTCCATAATCTCCTGCAGTTTTTGCGAAGAAACGCCAAAAGTCGCGCTGAACTATTCCACCGGTAACTGTGGTGTTAAAGGTAATTGAGAGATGCTTAGGAAATTAGAGGAAAGTATTGGAGGAACTAGTCGTGGCTTTGCGATACTCATATTAGCAAGTGTCGTTCCAATATTGGGTGTAATGATTCACTGTGGTTACAACATTTACCTGGGAAATGGTTTAGAAACATATGATCTAGTAATCATGGATCATCCAATTTTAACAAATCTAGGAGTTTCATATGTCGAGGTGCTAATATATGATGCCTTTGCTTTTCTAGTATTAGTTATAGGTTTGTTATTTCGTTACTATCACTATAGAGACGAACGTGACTTTATGAAAAAGTACAATTTAAAAGGGAAGACGGGCTTTGGCTCTGATTTTAAGTCGACGAGAAGCATTAATAGTAGTGAATATGATTTAAACTCCGATGACTAAATCTTTTATAAGTCAATTCACTGCGTGCTTCTGCACCGGACTCAGAAAGCTACGCCGGTTCTCGAGGTGTTAGTTTAGGTTTGTAGATGTATTTTCATACTCGGAAAGGAATTATTCAAGCTGGATTTGATCCAGGGTTTGTTGAGGCTATAGCAGATTCTATTTCCTCATCCGATAGTCTTCATCGTGCAAAGGAATTATTTAGACAATTTAATATTGAAGCTGAAAAGCTTCCATGGCCTCAAGACACTGATTTTGGTGCATTGGTCTTGCAATCTAAAAGCGCGCAAGCCTCAAATATTGAAGTCAAGCGGTTCATGCTTAATGAGGCTATCTTAAGAGCGCGGTGGTGTGCTACCTGCGCAACTTCTGGTGGTGAAGGGCATGCTCGTATGGCTCATGTTAATGAGCTTAAAGCCGAGCTAGACAAATGCAACTAACAAAGTGGTCAAGCATCGTTGAGATCTTGCCCTGATAAAACGGACACCTAATTCAAACTGACAAGATGCAGAATGTCAAAAATTTACTCAGAAAAGAAAGGCCTGGCAGTATTCGAGCGAGCTTAAGGTTAAAGCGGTCCAGCTAAGCCTGATGTTAAATATTGAGGCTTAGGAAGTAGCCAATACTCTCGATATGTATCGATTTATGCTGTAATAATGGCGAAAAGAAGTAATAACGTGGCAGATAGAGCTAAGAAGATCACCGAACGACAAGCAGGCAAGAAAAGAAAATTTCGAAGGTTAAGAAGCTGGAAACAGAGAGCAAGAAGCTGGAACTGGATCTTGATCTGCTCAAAAAGTGGCAACTGGTCTTGCTGGGCAACACCAGTAAGATATCGATTTTTCGAAAAATTCGGGCGAGAGCTAGGCATTAAGGGAGTACGTGAATGGCTGTTTGTTTCGGAAAGTGGTTCCTACGCTTGGCTTAATAGAGAACCATCAGAACGTGATCAGTCCGATAATGGGTTACGATTCCATATCAAGTGTATTTCAGTTGAGAACGAAGGACGCTAAGGGAGCCTGAGAATCTGGAAGGTAGTGCTAAAGTAGGCGTTGTAGGTTTGTAGGAATAGCATCGCTCGGCTGATGCAGGAGGCGGAGCAGGAGCGTTACCACGATTATTTGTATTGAGAAAGCACAAAAGATGGTAGAGATTGTTCTGCATGCCGAATAAACCGATGAGATACGTTACAGCCACAAAAATTGTGCCCTTCACTTGTACTTACTTCGCTCGCCTTCTAGCGTGACTTTAGGTTTCATACGGATTATGTGCAATTGCCAAGAATTAAATGAATGTGTTGACGCTCTCCCCACAAGGGATGAGTTCATAGCAGGGTTCAATAGGCTTGATCATAGTTCCAATCTTTGGGTTGAGCTATTTGCATGTGCTAGTTGCGGGCAGTACTGGATTGTAGAAGAGGGTGCGGAAATGGATCGTCGTTCCAATAAAGCTTTTAAGCTTGATGACCCAGTAAATTGGCTCAATCATGATGCCAGTCCAGCGTTGGCTCAGGAGGTTATTTCCAAGCACGGAGGTTTATCTGAACAACAATGTATCTATTCAGGTTGTAAGAAGCAGGCATTAAAAAATATGATGGTTTGTGTCGAGCATGGGCATTCTGCGTACAAATGGACCAAAAACACTTAACAAGAATAGGCAGCATCGTCTTAGGGGCTGGATGCGCAAACGTGCGTCGTTGCTTTGGGCGTTGGCACAATTAGGAGACGTTTATGAGCATTATGAAATTATATTCGATAGCAGTAATTTATTTATTTGTTGCGTGTTTGGCTGGCTGCTCAGAAGGGACGCGAGCTAAGTTTTCTGCTTATGGAGGTTCTGCAAAAATAAAATGTTATTCTGCTGATATTCTTATATTTGAGGGCGAAAGTACTGGGAAGGTGAATAGTGAAGCTCATAGTGATGGATATTATTTTGTTGATAAGGCAGATGGCAAGTTAAAAGAGGTTTCCGGAAATTGTGTCATAGAATATATCAATTATTAAGCTTTGCTAAAGCTTGAAGTGGTTAACAAGGCAATGCAGTCCGAAGGTCTTTTTGTCACTTGTTTTTCGGCTTAACGCTACACTACTACAGAACATTCCACTTCAAAATGTCGGCTGTTTGCGGCGTTATACCTAATATCGAGGAAAGAGAATGCTCAAGGAAATACCAGCGAAAGTTTATCAGGCAATATCCTTTGAAAAAGATGGATCTCCGGATTTTGATCTGTTGGCTTCATGTTTCATAGAACAAGGAATTTTCATCAACAATAAGGGCGACAATCCGGTCATAAGATCTGTACCGGCCTACATAGACATGATTAGCTCGGCAATGAAAAGTGGCATCGTGATATCAATCAAAGAGGTTGAGCTATCGAATTCGGTTCAAAAGTATGGAAGAGTTGCGCAAATTAGCTCTGAGTATCAGCTCAGGTTTGAAGGCCAGAAGGGCATCGAAACCCGTTATGGTGTTAACTTGTTTCAGCTAGTGTATCAAAACGATCACTGGCTGATTAGTTCAATGTGCTGGGATGATAGAGTAGACAAGTCGCTTTTGGCATTAAACGCTTAGCATCAATTTCAATCTTCGAAATGACCATAATAAGTGCAATCTGCGCCCATCGGGTGGCGGATAAAATCATATTCCATTTAACTATCGAGGGAAATTTTGAGAGAGTTAACTCAGAGGGACAAAAACAGTATTGATGAGTTTAGGCAAACTACTGGCGCGAACCTAGTCGAAATAGATCGCTATCTATCTGGTGAGTGGGAGTGGTATGAACTTTGGGATTACAATTTTGGACTAGTAGAGCCATCATCAACGAACTGCAATTGCAAATATGAAGGTCTCAGAGCGTCGGGCCGGCGTAAGGGATACCCTAGGAGTATACGATGTTTGGAGGGTTTGGGTTTTAAGTTCACATTGATTCGGGGTGGCGGTAGTTGGTACGTGGACGCATATTATCAGTGTTCTTGTGGACAAAAGTGGATCGAAGTATTTGTGGAAGCGATGCAATATAATGGGAATCACGCCTACGCTATCAGCGATGAAGAGTTTAACTCATCAGCTTAAGTTGTATAGCTCTCAATTGAGGATGGGGTATGCACGCGTCACAAAAGCCACTATTTTGTTCTGTAAAATGCGCGAAGACGAAACTCGTGAGGTCTTATGCCCCTTGTCCAAGATGTGGTAATACGTGGAATGGAAGGGGTAAGGGTCTTTCCCGCTATTATAGAAATAACGCTTGGGTTATATGTGACACTTGTTCAGTTGAACATCGTCTGTGCGTCAAGTGCGGCGAGGCTGTTGAGCCTTGATGTGGTTATACTGTTTACTTCAATGCGAAAGCACAAGCCGCTGAAATTCGTTATGGCTAGAAAATTGATGCCTTCACTTGAATTCACTTCGCCTGCCGTGTAACGGAGCGTAAATCGGATTATGAGTGAACAGTTGGAGTCTCTAAATGTTTACTTAGGTGAGCATGGCTAGAGAATTTTGGCAGTAGTGTGCTGCTGTTTAGTAAACGCATCGAGTGTGCGTGAAGGGCTCATAAAAACCTATAGCTATCGAATGACTGATAAGCCTGGTGCCACAAATGCGAAATCTTCTTTTAGAAGGGGAGGATAGCTGGGAACTTTAGGTTGTGGAATGATATGGCATTGTTAGGCGTTGTTTTTTACTGAAGATCTACGGTTAACAAGTGAAAGGTACTGAAGAATTTCTAAGAAGCGACTGCTGAAGCTAGGCCAGATGCTGCGTTCTGCAATATATCCTTGCCTCTCAAGGCCTAAATTTGTACCCGTTCAAGCAGATCATCCGACGTCAAAGCATGACGCGTATTCGCTCGTATTTTAATATGTTGACCTGGTTTGTAAGTGAGTATTAAGGCAATCTGAGATGGGCTCTTAAAACCCTTTAGAATACGAGCAGAGATATCACGAGAGGTTTTCTTGAATCAGTGTTTACTTATCATGGGTAGAAGCAATTTCGTTATGGAATCCGATTATGTTCTATTTTAAACGTGATTGGGACGATACGCGTGGTGATAGGTATGATTTCTGGGGGTGTTCGGAATGGTGGATTGAGACTAACAATGAAGGATATATAACTCGATGTATTCAGAAATATAGAAACGGTAATATACTATTTTATTCTGAAGGTCATCAGGAGGATAAATACGGTGCATTGCCGGAAGGGGCGCTAGACGTATCAGAGTTTAAGGAATTTCGTATCACCAGGTTTGCATTTGAGAAAGCAATTTCAAAATTTGAACCTATGAATTTAAAAGAAAGTTAAGAGGGTGTTAAGGAACGAGAGGTATAGCAGTTACCATTTAACTTGGCGTTCTATGCTCGCCATGTGGTTCAGGATTGGTAGTTGATTAGAATATTAATTAGACTGTTGGTGTTGCATATAACCTCATCTTTTTGATATGTGATAAGGCACGAATATATCTAGATTGTATCATTTGTCAGTCGCCACTAATGAAAGGAAAATGGTGTTGTGCAACTGCTATATTGCTAATGCCCAGTCGTACCTGCTGAAGTCCCGCAGGTCTGGTAATTGAGGAAGTAAGGAGCAACCATGAATGTCGACAGCCTTAGAGAAATCATCCCTCTTAGCGAGTCTGAATATTGTGAAGAGTGCCAGAAAGAGAAGCTTAAAGGTTGGACTAACTCCAATGGACTTGAAGAGAAGCTGATTAAGCTTGCAGAAGTTGAGCCATTTAAAAGCAAGGGATACGAAACTTACAATAAGGGTGGGGAGAAGCCTTCTTCGATCGATGCAACCGCCGCTTTGTCTTACTATCCATACAATGGGAGTAGCGTATACCAATGTGGCACATGTCAATGTATTATACTGATATATTTAGAAACAGCTGGCCATGGCGCTAGATACCAAGCTCGGTGGATACCATCCTACATAAGGCTTGAGTCTTAATTATCTCATTAGGACCGACGCGTTATGCGGTTGTTGTAACGATGCTAAATGCTACTGGACTAGCAAATGTGCGATGAGTTGGTGATACTGATGTTAATGATCTACAGATACAATTGATATTTGCTCGTGATGCCGTTACCTTCGCATAAAATTGAGATCACTTACTGCAAAGAGTAATATTTAGGTCATTTTACCTCTGTTATAGGGTGTATTTTATTCAGGGAGTTTGTCTGATTCACTAGTTGGCAACGATTAATCTCTTTGCTCGAAAGTGGCAGGGAGCATAAGAACCTGTCAAGTGTGGTCGATATGGGACGTTTGATTTGAATGGTCAAGTACCCAGAAGAGCATGGTGATAAATCATCGTCCAACATACAAATTGAGAATCTTGCGGCATCCTTGACAGTTTCGATATCAGTGTTTAGGCCAATCACTATTTCGTTGATCTTAATTTGGTTGGCAGGCTTTCCCGAAATAGTAATAGTAATAGTAGTGAGTGATCCTCGGTATGAATATATCAGAAGAGTTTATGAATCTTGAAAAAGGTTTACGGAGTGGCTCGCTTTGTTTATTTGGCTTTTGGTTTGGTCGACCAATGGATAATTATCACCGGTCATGTTCTGCTACAGTTGAAAACGATTTGTTAACCATTGGCTTTGATCAAGGTGAAATTCTTGAAGTATGGAATCCGTTGAAATTAGTAGTGGATAGCCATGTTTTACATATAGTCGGAGCGTCTAAGGTCAAGTGGTCTTGGTTTGAATATGGCAAAATGAAATCACCTGAAAATCTTCGGTCGATGCAATTTATCGTTGATTCTATTCATATTCTTGATGGAAATAATCAGATAGTAAAAGGGGCTTCAATAACTGAACCAGCAATATCAATATACTAGCCTGTCAGAGTCGAAAGTGAATGACCTCTTATTATACTATTGTTGTATGTCTACTGAGCTTTTTTATAGGGATTGTTTAAAGTCTATGAGCAGGGAAGCTGTTGTTGGTCATATAGCTCCTGATCTCTTCGAAGAGCTTTGGATGGATTTTGATATTTATGGGGTTATGATTAAAGCAAACCTTGGTGATATTGATTCGTTATAGTAGTTCAAGGCCGCCCACGGCGGCCATATTGCGCCGGTTTAGGTCGCTGAAGTATATAGGATGCACAATGAAATTGGATGTTGATCGTAGTCTTCTAGCTTACATTCAAAAGGAAGATAGTACTATTGTTCTTATAGATATCGTTGAGACGACAAAGAATGGCCTTTCTTTCCGCTTGAATGGAGAGATCTGGAATAGAGGGCATCGCTTTATTGATCAAGATAAATGTAGAAACCAAGATGGTATAGTCTGGAGGATTGCTCCTTTAAATAGACACTCTACTCCTCGTTGGGTATCAGAATCTGAAATTCAAGTGTGTGCTGCTGCGGCAGTCCGATATCATCTCTGGTTAGGAAAGAAGTTGAGAGTGAGTAATTTAACCAAGCATCGTACTTAGCAAATTTAGGTATGATGCTTGGCTATGTACGCCCATGGCACCTTGAGCCTGGCTAGTGCTAGTTATCAGAACATTATGTTGAGGAAGATAATTGAGGATAGGGACTGTTTATAAAAGGCCATCTAAGAATGCTAAACGATTCTTCGATGGTGTAGATACTGAGAAAGCTGACTTTTCCTTTTTTTGTGGTTCCTGTCAGCGTCCGATTGAGGTGGACCTTTGGGATTTTCTCAGTCGTGCAAGCGATTGGGAAGAAAAGCTTTCGCCTGAGGTTGTTCAAACAATCAAGAGGGAGATTGAGTTCCCAACAGTATTGGAGTTCACAAAGTCGCATGAGGGTGGTCAACCATATTTAGCAATAAATGCTTGTCCCCATTGTTCTCACAATCACTTGGTATATATTGGCTTTTACGAGTTTCAGCCAGCTCGCTATGTAGGCACTTTGCAGGGCGTATATGAGGTAATCACTTAGTAGGGCGCATAAAGATTCTTCGGCATAGTACCTTTTGTGCGTAACGTATTATGCTAACTTACTATTTACGGTCCTCTTAGGTTCTTGCCCTTCAGTAGCACGCGGCAGCATTGCTATTTGGTGTGTCTAACCGCTGGTTCAGTTCTGACCTTCTTCCATTGCTCATCCTCTCCGTTCTCTCTGAAATCACCATGCTTATACAAGATGTCACCTCTGTATAAGTTTATGACCTCTCTGGAGTGTAGTTTGATTATCGTAATAACAATGATTATCATTGCGATCGAATTCAGGAGAGACCCTATGACCCCAAAAAGACCTTTCTCGGTAGTAAGCGTAGCGTTGACTGCCGTTTTATCCCTAACCACTTTCACTGCGAGTGCGCATACCCCTTACATCGCTCCAACCAGCTTTGAACCGGTAATGGGCGGTTACGTCACGCTTGATGCGTCTTTTGCTGAAGCTTTCTTTGTTCCTGAGGCGGCTTTCTCGGGTAGTGAATACACAGTGACCGACACAACGGGTGAGCAGGTAGCGCCTGACACAGTGACGGAGTTGAAAACTCGTGTTGTCGTTGAGCACAAGCTTGAAGACGAGGGAACGTACCGTATCTCGACAGGATCTCGTGAGGGCGGCGTATTTTTATTCTACGAAGTTGACGGTGAATCGAAGCGTGCAATGAACCCGACGGAGCCGTTACCAGAGGGTGCAGAAGTAAAAATGCACTTCCAGTCGATTACGCGTGCAGACACCTATGTTACCCACAAGAAGCCATCGAGCGTGGCACTTAAGGTTGAAGAAACCGGCTTGCAGATCTTACCCCTGACTCATCCCAACTCAATTTTTGCTGGTGAAGAAGCACAAGTTAAATTGATTTTTGATGGTGAAGCACATCAGAACACGTTGGAGGCTTATCCTGCGAATGGCGAGCATGAAGCGGAGCCAACTAAGTTCGAAAGCAATGAAAACGGCGTGGTTAATTTTACGCTTCCTGCCGGGAAATACCTGTTAAAAGTCCGCCATCGTGCGCCGGCTCCTGAGGGCGCGAACGTTCCTACTTATAGCCATACCACGACGCTCAGCATCCTTGTATTTGCTGACAATTAATCACTGACGAGAGAAGTAACCGTTATGAAAAACGTTTTGTATGTTTCTGTGCTTGCATTAGCAATGACAGGCTGTGCCAGTACCTCTGTAACAGGCTCTTCAGCAGCGGCTGGGTTGTCCGATGACGAGCGTAAGAAGGCGCAGCAGGATGACCGAGGTCATCGTGCCATGGCAATGACTGAGAAGCGCCTGCAGGGGCTGTTAGAAGACTATAACGCCGATGGTGATGACACGGTAACCTGGGCTGAATACAACAACTGGCGCAAGGCACGCTTTGACGAAACGGATGCCGACGGTAATGGCAGTGTCAATGCTGAAGAGTATGTCTACGAATTCGAAAACCGCCTGGACGAGCGCTACGAGAAAGGCCGTCAGGCACACGTAGAGCAAACTAAGCGCCGCTTCGAAGCGTTGGATAAAAACGAAGATGGCTCTATCGAGTGGTCTGAGCATCTTGCATCGGGTGAGCGTATTTTCACTCGCTGGGACAAAAATGATGATGGAGTCATCGACGATACTGACAACACGGACGAGAAAAAATACGGCAACGATTGGGGCAGCAATAATAATCCGATCAGTTTTGTCCGTATGCCAACGTCTCATAATTTCGCCGGTCTGAAAGAGATCTACGATGCGAATAAAGACGGTGCGGTTGAAAAAGACGAACTCATTAACGAGCGTCGTTCCGTATTTTATCTGACAGATACAGATAAGAACGGCGTTCTGAGTGAAGACGAGTATCTGGCTGAATTCGAAGATCGCGTAGATCAGAAGATTAACAGCAGCCGTCGTGCCCAGATCAAACAGACCTACGTACGCTTTGGCATTCTGGACGACAACAAGGATCAGTCGATGACTTTTGACGAGTTCCAGATTTCTGGAAAGCGCATTTTTACTCGCTGGGACAAAAACGGTGACGGCATCATTTCTGCCGCTGACGTGCAAGGCTGAGTAACTGAAGAGTGATAACGATGAAGTTCCTTCGCAGTATCGTTATGGGCTTGAATCTGGTCTGCGCGCTTAGCGTGTGGGCCAGCGCAGCGCATGCACTTGAGCCCACTCATCGCTTTAGCCACGGTAATGCATTGGGTACCTCTCTGACTGTTCTGGTTCGTGGTTCGGATACGGATGCCGCCAGAATTGATCAGGTAGTAATCCGTGAGGTTGCCCGTCTCGAACAGGTTTTCAGCTCTTATCGTGAGGACTCCAAACTCAGTCAGATCAATCGCCGGGATACCCAGTCAGAAACCCCGGTATCGGATGATTTTCTTGCCTTGGTGTCCTTGTGTGAACAATGGCAAAGCGCTTTGAAAAAAGCGTTCAGTTGTCGCATGGGGCGTGTCATTGAGCGGTGGAATGAGTACGAAGCTTCCCAGGAACGCCCGGATCGGATTTCCATTCGTGCGATTGCACGTCAGGCACATCAGAGTGCATACACCTCTACCGAGCTAACGGCTGGCCTGCCTAATCCAGACTACGACTGGAGCTTTGGTGCGATTGCGAAAGGCTTCATTCTGGATAAGGCCTTAAGCGCTGCCCGTAGAGCAGCACCGGGTGTTGAGGCCATCGGTCTCGATATCGGTGGCGATACACGCTACTGGCAGTCTTCTGAAGCGGGAGCTCCCTGGAGTGTCAGTGTTGCCGTACCGGGTTTGCCCGATGACAGCGGTACTCACACGCTTGGCACAGTGCAGGTACGCAGCGGAGCCGTCGCTTACAGCGGAAACGATAGCCGCGCCCGAAAGATCCAGCGCAGCGAATACGGTCATATCCTGACGCCGCGAGACGGTTGGCCAAAAGCGAATGCTGTCAGTGCAGTTGTGGTGGCCGATTCTGCGACCACCGCTGATGTGCTGGCAACGGCTTTAACGGCGATGGACGTTTCTGTGGCGTTGGACTGGATTAACGAGCGCGATGAATACGCTGCTTTGTTAATCGATGCAGACGGTCGTCAGTATGCGTCCAATAACTGGTATCAGACATTTACTTCGAGTGCCTCTGCGGCAGAGTCTGTTATGGCTCGTATTCAGTTCGAAATACCGACGTTTGACGTTGCCGAATATCGTCAGCCTTATTTGGCAATGTGGGTAGAGAACGATCAAAGGGAAGTGGTGAAAAACCTGCTGATTCTAGGGCAATCCGAGCAGTGGATGGAGAAAAACAGAACCTGGTGGCGAGTGCAGGGGCGTGATTACCCTCAGCTATTGCAAGGTGTTGCCCGTACCACGCGTCGACCTGGCACTTACGATGTCATCTGGAATGGTAGAGACGAGTTTGGCGACGTGTTGCCAAGTGGAAATTACACCGTCTACGCAGAGGCGGTAAGAGAACACGGTGGTCATGAAAAGTTGGCCATCCGGATCAAGCTCGGAGAGAAGCTTGAATCCATTACTAAAAAAGGGAAATCCGAGATTGCTTCTTTCAGTTATGAAAGCCTGGCTAAGCATTAGTTTCGCGATTTCGACAGGAACGTCTTTATAAAAAATTAAGCATAAGAACTTAATAAATACTGAAAAGTAACCGTAGAAATATAAATTATTTTTACTGGAACAATCTATGAAAATGAACACCCCCAGAACCAAACTATCATTGGCGGTAGTGGCAGTATCCATGATGGGTATGGCGCACGCTGAAGAGATTCAGGAACTATCAACGTCGGTTGTCGAAGCTGAAAACGAAGCCAGTGTTTCGCATACGGTTAGAGAAATCAGCGCAGATGAAATTAATCGCAAATCATTAAGTAATATTGAAGACACGACCCGCTATATTCCGGGCGTGCAGGTCAATGATGCGGGTAACCGTTTTGGTGACAACGGTTTTAACATTCGCGGCTTACAAGGCGATGCCGTAGCGGTATCCGTTGATGGTGTATCCATGGGCGAGACGCTGGCTCCTGCGTCTTTCTCTGCGTACGGTATGTACGACTCTACGCGTGGTCAGGTAGAGCTGCAGCATGTAAAAGCGATTACGGTGACTAAGGGCCCGAGCTCCGTTAAAAATGGCAGCAATGCGTTGGCTGGATCGGTCGCTTACACGACCAACGATGCAAGTGATTTTCTTGAAGACGGCGATGATACGACTATTCAGTTTAAGAATGGGATCGACACCCGCTCTGACGAATTGATGCTCGGACTTACGCTGGCAAACCGCACCGGTGATTTTGAGACCTTGCTTCAGTACACACATCGTGATGGTAGTGAGACGAAAGCGCACAGCAGTGGCAAGAGTGTTTCTGATCCCGCTTCGGCTACGGAAGTCGCTGATTCTTTCTCGATTAAAACGGACTCTGTACTGGCAAAATTCGCCTATCTGATTGATGACAATCAGCGCGTCGGCATCCTTCTTGATCAGACAGATCGCTACAGCGAAGGATCACCTCTGAGCCGTGAGAGCGCCAGTTACTATGACTTCTCGACGGAAGATGCTAACAACAAAACACGTTACGGTATTTTCTACGATTGGAACAACGCAAAGACGCCGGTTTTCGACAGCCTCTCCGCGACTCTGGACTATCAGGAACTCTACACTTCCGGTGTTACCTCCTTTGGTTACAGCACTCGTTCTGGTGACAGCTACCTACGTCAGGAAGACCGTAGCACTTATCAGGACTCTGTTGCCCTGAATCTCGACTTTGGTAAGTCGTTTGGCAGCAACGTCATTCATGATCTGGTGTACGGCGTGTCCTTTGAGCAGCGTACGATAGAGAACATCCGCTGGGATCGTCGTTACAACGACCTGTCGGAAGGATCAGGCTATCAAGATGGCTACCCTGAGCGAGATTCTGCATGGGTACCGGTTACTAAAACGAACCGTTTCAACGCTTATGTCAGCGACACAATGCAGCTGACTGATGCGTTCAGTTTGAGTGCAGGTGTACGCTATGACCTGACCAAATATAAACCGGAGACCGACGATACCTTTGAAGACGCGACCGATGGTCAGTCTGTTAAAGACTCTGAATACTCGGCATTCGTTGGTGAGTTGATTGCAGAATACGAATTCATCCCGAATAACTTCTTGCTGGCAAGTTATAGCCAGGGCTACAAGGGAGCGAGTGCTCAGCAGCTATACCTCGGAACAAATGGTGCAGATGTTCTGACCGATACCACTGGTGCAGAGCATACGGATCTGGACACGGTTGCCAACCCAGACCTCGGCGCTGAGAAATCCTCAAGCATTGAGTTGGGCTATAAGCTCGAGGCAGAGCGCGCGAGCGTCACGGTCACGGCTTATCACACTGTGTATGAAGATATGATTCAGAACGTGAGCCGCTCTGTTGCTTATGACGAAGCCTTCACGGTGGAAGAATATAATTACTACACAGGCACGACGACTGAAGTCACGTACACCGAGGACGATTACTCGGTTCCTGAGAACGTTGGCAAAGTGGAAGTGCAGGGTCTTGAGCTGGACGCGTCTTATGCGATTACCAACAACATCTATTCACGTCTGACGTTTGCGACTATTGATGGTGAATACAAAGATGATCTTGAGGGTTCTCACGATAAAGGGGACGCACTGGAAACAGCCGCTCCAGATTCAGGCACTCTGACATTAGGTTATCAGGGCGACAACGATAAGTGGGGTATTGCGCTGCACACATTATGGTTCGATAAGATAGAAGAACAGACTCAACCGGATGCCGATGACGCGTCTGTGGTTGCGGGTGATCTGAGCTTCACGTCGCTGAATAATGGCAGCGGCCCTGCACACTATCCGGAAGCTTATACGGTCTTTGACCTGACTGCTTTCTACGATATTTCTGAAAATATCAGCTTGAGCGCAGCTGCGTATAACCTGACAGATAAAGAGTATTATCGCTGGGAAGTGCTGAACAGTATTCGTCCGGGTAATGGTGGATTCTTCGGTGGCGTGTCTGAAGATGGCTACAAGCGTTATTCAGAGCCTGGCCGCAGCTACAGCCTGAACCTGACGATGACATTCTGATCGTTATCTGACGTTTAGAGTAATAAAAGCCCTGCACACATCGGTGTGCGGGGCTTTTTTATTGTTGAGCCAATGAAAATACGACTTAATTTTTTATGGATAGGTATATGTAGTTTGGCGCGTTTTTACCATCTATTGGTTTACTGTTCCGGGTAGTATCTTGCTCACCTGCTGAGTCTCAGTACGGATGCATTTATTACTTTAAGGAATAATCCTATGTCAGCCAGAGCCAACCAAATCGCACTTGATGCAGCTAACGATGTCGGAACTCAGTATTACTGGGCTTCTTTTATGAATGCAGGCGCTATGTATGATTGGGCAACCGGAGGCTTGGCTCTTAATCTCGTTGGGCAGTCAGAAGATCATGCCATCTGCTGTTTTGAGTACCCTATGTTGTTGGCTGCACGCCGTGGTTACCTGTCCCAGGAAGGCGCTCGTAAAATTATCGGCGCTTTGATGGATTCCGGCTTCAGTGCTCAAAGTTTTGAAACGACCTGGACAAAGGTCTGGAACGATTGGCCAGACTATCCTTTCTCGGCAACCTACTGGCGCCCTCGTCGTGGTGATCTGGTTTTTTATCGCAGTAATACGGGTATTGGCGGCGACACCAATCACGTAGTTTTATCGCTGGGGCCGGATAATGCGGATAACATTGAAGTTGTTTCATTCGGCGAAGGTTTGCAGAATCCGGCGCAGGCTGCAGTCACTCGCTCCACGGTTAATACTCTTCGCCAGCAAGGTCACTCTGCTGTTAAGTACGTTGCGCCACCTTGGTATTGAGGGTTTGTACACCGCTCTTAATCATCAAGAGCGGTCGCCTTGCTTAAAAATATTCAATTAATTCCGTTGAGAAAGCGGGCTCTCTTTGTAATAACGTCGGCTTTCTTTTTAACAACACTAGCTTACTCTGTGCTGCGGTAATTTCTCCGTGAAAAAATTTCAGAGCGTATCCAGCGGATCAACATCAATGTGCCAGCGCACTTTGTTGAAGCCTTTTAATTCCTGAAGTTGTTTCAGTGCCGCATCCAGTGTCTGGTGAAGAGCCTTACGTTCACTGCAGAAAACCTGCAATTGAAAACGATAACGGCCGTTACGGCGCTCCATAATCGCAGGCACGGGGCCAAGTAGTGTTACCGGCGCATCTTTCTGGCCGTATTGTTTTAGCCAATGCTGGAGTATATGCCGGGCTTGTTCGAGGAAGCGCTGAGCGGTTGCTCTGTCTTCGCACTCGCTGCGCAGCATGGCCATGTGTGAGTAAGGTGGCAGTTGCTGATCCAGGCGCTCGCGTAAAATCGAGAGCGCCAGTGCGTGGTATCCGTCATCAATCAATAGATTGAGTTGCGGGTGGTCGGCGTACAGCGTCTGAATCCATACGTCCCCCGGCGACTCTGCGCGTCCTGCGCGCCCGGCTACCTGTTTAATCAATTGCGCGGAGTGTTCCATACCGCGGAAATCTGCACTGAATAACCCTGCATCGCTGTCGAGGATGACAACTAAAGTGACATCAGGAAAGTGGTGTCCTTTGGCCAGCATTTGCGTGCCCACCAGAATACAGGGCTTACCGGTATGAATTTCGTCAAACAGTTCATCGAACGCTTGTTTGGTTCGTACTGTATCCCGGTCTACCCGCTTCACAGGTGTGTCTGGAAACAGCGCTGACACTTGCTCTTCAATGCGTTCTGTTCCCTGACCGATGGGCTCAATATCGGGTGAGTGGCACTCTGGGCATACGCTGGGTATCGGTTGCTGGTAATCGCAATGGTGGCAGTGCAGATGCGGAGGGTATTGATGCAGTGTCATGCGTGCATCGCAGCGTCGGCATTCCGCATTCCACCCACATTGTTTGCAGGCCAGTAATGGTGCGAATCCTCGACGATTCAGGAATACCAAGACCTGCTTGCCGCGATTCAGGTGTTGCTGCATGGCGCTGAGCACCGGTTCGGCAAAGCCGTGTACCAGAGGTTGGTGCAGAATGCTGTGGAGCTTCATGCCTGGCGGCCGAGCATTACCGGCGCGACGGGTCAGTTTTAAGTGGAGGTACTTGCCTGTTAATGCGTTATGCAGCGTTTCCAGTGATGGCGTCGCAGAACCAAGCAGGACCGGCACCTGCGCTTGATGAGCACGCACGAGTGCAAAGTCCCGCGCCGAGTAACGTAGCCCGTCTTGCTGTTTGAAGGAGCCGTCGTGTTCCTCATCAAGAATAATCAGGCCGAGATCCGGAAGCGGAGTGAATACCGCAGAACGTGTACCAATTAAAATACGCGCGTTGCCTTCACGCGCCTGTCGCCAGCCTTGCAGTCGTTCACGATCATTCAGGCCGGAGTGAAGCAGAGCGACCGGCACATCAAAACGTTCCTGAAAGCGGCGCACGGTCTGTGGCGTTAAGCCAATTTCCGGTACCAGTAGCAGCGCTTGCTTCCCCTGCTGAATCACTTTGTCGATGAGCTGCAGGTACACCTCAGTTTTGCCTGACCCTGTGACGCCTTCCAGAAGACACGCTTTAAACTGGCCCAGTACGCCCGTGACTTTGGCCACTGCAGACTGCTGTTCGTCGTTTAAGGTTAGCGAAGGGCGAACAGACTCTGGCAGCGGTGGAACGGGGAGGCGCTGCTGTTCTTTGATCAGGCCCAGCTCGGCTAATTTCCGGCATTGAGCAAGAGAGAATCCCTGTGCCGTAAGGTGGCGGTGCGCGATGTAACTTTGTCGTTGAAACTGCGCCCACAAGGCGAGCTGCTTAGTACCACGCAATGCCGGTTCTGCATCTGCTGCGGCTAGCCTCAACCAGCCATTTTCGTCCGCTTCTGAGAGGTCCGCTCCCCGGCGTAGCAGAGTCGGTACCCAATGTTCGAGCACATCACCGAGGCTGTGGTGATAGTAGTCGGACATCCAGCGCGCGAGCTGTAAGTCGGTGTGAGTCAGAAGTGACTCGTCGTCGAGTCGCGCCAATAGCGGTTTCAGTTTGTTGTGTGGAACTTCTGTGTGTTCCCGAGTGCCCAATACGATGCCTGTGAGGAGTTGCCGGCCAAAATCGGCGCGCACCCGCTGGCCGGGTTGGTAGTTTTCCCGGCTGTCGCCTTCGACAGGCAGGTAGTCAAAAGTGCGCAGAAGCGGGACGGGCAGGGCGATGTCGACAACAAAAAAGGACATGAAAAGACTTGCTGATATGGAATGCTCTGGTATTATGCGCGTCCTTATTGCCCTTGCAAGGGCATATTCTATCCATGACAAGCTATTAGCGCGGTGCATACCGAAACTGGATTGGGTCTGAGTGATCAGAGCCCGTGAAATCCCCGGGATGTGGCGGCGTGAAGACTGTGAGGTATAAATTATGCAAACTGGTATTCACCCTGAATACGCTACCCTGGAAGCAACTTGCTCTTGCGGTAACGTAGTTAAAACTAAGTCAACTAAGCCAGGCACTCTGTACCTGGACGTGTGCTCTGCATGCCACCCGTTCTACACTGGTAAGCAGAAAGTTCTGGACACTGGTGGTCGTATCGACAAGTTCCAGAAGCGTTTCGGTGGCTTCGGCAAGAAGTAATCGAAATCTCCAGAGAAGCCCGCCGAGTGCGGGCTTTTTTGTGCCTGTGATTTCTGCACCGGCAACTTCTGGTAGGGCTGCTATGCTTGATAGTCAGGTAATGCAGTTACGTCCCGGAGTGTGAGATGGAAGACGAAAAAGAGTTCGACCTTAGTGAAGGCCAGCGCATTTCTTTGCTGGAGCGCACGGTGTCGTTTAATCGGAAAATCGTCATTCTGTTGGTTGTGCTGTCAGTCGTGGGGTTATCGGCGCTGTCTACGCTGGGTATCGTGTCCTTGCTTGAAGAGGATGTTGACTACGCAACCGCTGCCGAGCTCGAACTGGTCAAAAAAGAAAACGAGGCACTGCGTATTCAGATGGCTGCGTTTGAGAAGTCTCTGGTGCAGTATCGTAAGATCATGGATACCAGTCAGGCATCCGGTTTTAAGGAAATACTACTCGATCAGGAGCGCAGCTATCAGACTCATCTGAGTGCGCTGAAGCAGGGAATGCGTGATCTGGCGAAAATGATGCCGGGGTCCCGCACATGGCTTGATATGTACGATGAGCAGATGGATATGGCTCTGGAAGAAAGCCGTCAGCGGGTGCAGGATCTCGCCGCTATCCAGACATCGGAATTGCGCAACAAGTCTGCACCAGCCAAGCCGTAGTTCTAGCGATTATCCCCGGTGGTCCGACACAAACGGGTTGTGTTGCCGCTCGTGCCCGAATGTGGAATTCGGGCCA
The DNA here is from genome assembly GCA_006212115.1 of Thalassolituus sp. GTDB lineage: Bacteria > Pseudomonadota > Gammaproteobacteria > Pseudomonadales > Oceanobacteraceae > Thalassolituus. The sequence goes on from PDUK01000024.1 coordinate 19,580, forward strand.
TGACCACAAATAAACTCAACATCATCGCCAAGCGGAAATAACTTATTGCGGATAGACGACACCAGTTCGTCGAAATTGCCTTTCGGGAAATCGGTTCGCCCGATAGAGCCGTTAAAGATCACATCGCCCACTAAGGCCTGCTTTCCTACTTTATCGAAAAACACGACGTGCCCGGGTGTGTGGCCCGGCGTGTGGATGACGTCCAGGGTGACGTCGCCTACGGTGACGGTATCGCCATCGTTTAACCATTGGTCTGGTGTGAAAGATTCGGCTTTGGGAAAACCAAACATCATGGATTGCTGCGGTAAAGACTGAATCCAGAAGTCATCTTCTTTGTGCGGCCCAATGACGGGTACCTGAAGATCCCGCGCGAGACTGGCAGTGCCCCCGGCGTGATCGATGTGCGCATGGGTCAGAAGAATTTTGGTTGGGGTTGCGCCCATTTTTTCGATCTGAGCTTTGATTTTATTCGTTTCTCCACCGGGATCGACAATCGCCGCTTCTTTGCTGGTGGTGCACATCAGGATGGTGCAATTCTGTTCGAACGCCGTGACGGGAACGATGGCAATAGTCAGAGCCACGATGGCCTCCTCAAAAAACGGTGACGATTTCGGGTGTCTGCCCAGCAAATTGCGGCATGGTCATACCTGCGCGCGCATTGATGTAAGTTGGGTCAGTCACTGTGTAATGGCGACCATTATAAACGATGCCATCGCCTTTCACCTGTCCGGTAAAAGCCACCGCAGCGGCAACATGACCGGGGTAGTCCAGCAGGACGATGGGTAAGCCCAGCAGGTCGTGCACCATTAACGCAAACAGCGCGGCCCTGTCTTCGCAATCTGAAGCTGCGTAATGCAGTGTTTCGAGTGGGAACAGGTAGTTTTCAGTCTGGAATTGTTGCTCGTCCGTCTTATAGTCAAAGGCATTTTGAACGAAATTCAGCAGACGATTGACGGCAACTTCTTCGGACTGCCCCTGCAGCAGCGGTGTTAGTTGTGTGGCCAGTTCTGCTCGCGTGCTCGCCGGTAAGTCCAATATTGGATAGCGTGGCAGATTTAGTTGAGGCATGGAATTCAGGTAGTTGATCTGCTCGGCTGGATATCTGACTACTAGGTTGATTGCGTCGCCACCTTGCTCGTAGCTGAGTCGGCGCTTCTGGATTGCACCGGCGCCGGTAAAGCGCTCTGGCGTTTTGAATGCGATTGGCTGGGACGCGCTTTCGTGTTGTTTTCCATAGGTGTAAACCTGCCCAGCGATACGTACTTCGCCATCCAGTGGCAGCGCGTAGTAGCGCTCTCCTTTTAGTGTGAAAAAGGTGACGCCATAGACATCATCGTCGGCTGGCATGAGCAGGTAAAGTTGATTGTTATAAGCGAGGCGGGCGTCGTAGCCGAGTTTTACAAGCATGAACCAGCTCAGCATTACTCGGCTGTCGGCGGTGCGTGCAACGGCGTGGGCGTAGTCGGTTACCAGCCGTGCAGTTGCCCAGTCACTGAGAGACAGCGACCCCTTTACACTACGGACTTGTTCTAACGCAGGCCGGAAGTCGCTGCGGGCCAGGGCTTCCCATGCGGATGCGATGGACTCTGATGAAGGCTTTGCTGAAAACGCTCGCGTCATCGCGGCGTTATAGGGAAGACGTACTGGATGACCGTAGAAATCGATATCAGCGGCTGGTCCTGTGATCCTCGGTATGGGTTTAGGCCTAGTGTCTGGTATTGATTCTGGCTTTGCGGTGTCAGGACGGTCCTGAAGATTGGCTACAGGTGTGTCCTTAGGGTCGTCTTGAGAGCTTGTTAGCGGCTTGTTTTGGGGATCGCCCGTGGGTGTCGGTGTGGGAGCCGGTGTAGCTGTTGGTGTCGGTGCTGGCGGTGCGGCAGGAATAGTCGTCGGCTTTGGCGCGGTGTCTTCTTCGTTACCCGACTCGGTGTTGACCGACTCCCAGCGTTGCTTCAGAAACCCAATAAAGGCCTTATCATTCTCGTCCAGATAGTTTTGAAATTCCTGCTGAGTCGTTGCCCGCCAGCGCTCATAATCGCTCATGTCTGGGGTGGCGAGTGCGGTACTTCCGGCCATCACGGCGGTTGTTAAAATGGTCAGGCTGATCAGGTGTTTCATCGGGCTTCCTTAAAGCAGGCCGCACAGGATGCGTAAAACAAAAAAACCGGTACCAAGTTACCTCGGTACCGGTCTGGATATCACATGCTGAGCAAGACTCAGTTCATGTTCAGCATTTCTTCGCGCATTTCGTCGAACGACTTCTGAGCCTGGAATTTCTGCCACAGGGCTTTTTCGTTGTTCATTGACGTTTTCAGCGCTTCTTCAGCCAGCTGGTTGACGGTGTCGGCATCGAGGCCAACCAATACAACCATACCACCGCTTGGGGTCGGCATCTGACGGAAGATCTTGCTGCCAGTCAGAGTCTGCTTGGTGATCTGCTTGGTGGTAACCGAGTTCACCTGATCAACAGTTTCGTCGTCGGCAGTGCCTGTCGTTTCAGCGTACTGCTTAACCATGTTCTGCACTTCAGCCTGCATGGTCTGAGCAAGTTCAACACGCGCGGCGGTTGCAGCCATCTGCTTCATAAAGTTTGCACCGGCTGCAGATTTGTCGGCATAGCCAACCGCACTGAGGTCGATATTATCGACCGGCGCACCACATACCCATGCAGGAGCTGGCTGGTTGCTGCCATCTGCGAATACGCACTCTGCAACCTGAGGTGCAGGTTCAGTTGAGGAACAGGCGACCAATACAGTGGCAGCAGCGGCGGTAAACAGGTGACGGATATTCATCCTTAATCTCCTAGTAAATATGTGAATACGCAATCGAGAATAGCCGAAGCTATTTTAAAATACTACCGCGCCCAGTGGCATCAGTGCTGATGTCCGCCGACGCCGTGTGCGTGACCGTGTTCAAGCTCTTCAGCTGTGGCGGCGCGGACATCCAGGATTTCTACATTGAAGTGCAGGGTTTTGCCTGCAAATGGGTGGTTTGTGTCGACATCGGCCATAAAGCGACCCACCTTAACGATGGTTACCTGGCGCTCACCCTGTTCAGTAAATACCGAGGCAACCATGCCTTTTTTCCATTTGCTGGCGCCGCGCAGGTGCTTCACCGGGACTCGTTGAACTGAGCCTTCTACACGATGACCATAGCCATTTTCTGGCGTGACGGTGATATCCAGTTTGTCGCCAGCCTGCTTACCTTCCACTGCCTCTTCGAACCCCGGAATCATGTTCTTGTGACCCTGAAGATACGCAATCGGGTCGTGACCGGCGGTAGACTCAATTTGCTGGCCGTCTTCGTCTTTGAGTGTGTAGTGCAGTTGGACAACGGTGTCTTTGCTGATGTTCATGTTCTGGGTGCCTTTTGTGGAATAAGAACAGGATGCAACTAGAGTGCAGACCTACAAAGTGGTGGAGTATCGGCGATGGCATTCAAGACTGCAACGCCGGGGCTGCATGCCGGATGTGGCTGTGAGATACTTGCGCCACGTCCGGTGCTCGTTATCGAGCCGTGAGGGGAACCCGGTGCAAATCCGGGGCTGTGCCCGCAACTGTAAGCCAGTCTGTCACTGTGTGTGGTGGCTGGTAAGTCAGGTTACCTCCCGGATGAATCAACCCATTGATCGAGCGGGTTACTCGATGATGCACTCTCTGTCCGGGCTCTCCGTCAGCGCAACCGGAGTGTGGCCATCATCTTAATGAATGCTTTTTTGTAAAAGCCGTTGCAGCGGATAGTCCATGATGGTTCAGCCCTCAGCTTCACCAGCTGGTGTGAGCAAGCCCTACCTCAGTGTTGAACAGCTTACTTTGTCGTTAGGCCGAAAACCTGTGCTCAAGGATATCTCCTTTGGACTGAGTCGTGGTCGCATGCTCGGAATTGTCGGCCCGAATGGCGCGGGTAAATCGTCTTTGTTGCGGGCTATCTACTGTTACCGTTACGACCAGAAAGCGCATCTTTCTGGTCAGGTACGGATTGAAGACGTACCGGTTTACACCATGTCGCGGCGAGACCGCGCCTGCAAAATTGCGGTGGTGTTGCAAGAATCCAATCTGACCTTTGAGGTATCGGTTTTTGATGTCCTCGCCACGGGTCTGACTCCACGAAAATCGTTGCTGTCTTTTACGTCGGAAAATGATCGGGCGTGTATCCGCAAAGTGGCTGCTGATCTTGATTTAACGGCATTTCTAGAGCGCGATTTCAGCTCCCTTTCGGGCGGTGAAAAACAGCGCGTGCTGATTGCGCGGGCACTGGTGCAGCAACCCGATATTCTGCTTTTAGATGAGCCAACCAATCATCTCGATATTCAACACCAGATCGAGGTACTGGGTTTGGTTCGTTCGTTGGGTGTCACGGTCCTATTGACGATTCACGATCTGAATATGGCCGCGGCGTACTGTGACGAGCTGGTGGTGTTATCTCAGGGTGAGCTGATTGCAACGGGCACTCCCAAAGAGGTACTGACCCCAGCATTGATCCAGTCTGTGTTTCAGGTCACGGCGTCCGTCGAGCCCGCTTCTGGGCCGGGTGATCAGATTCAGGTTGTGTACAGCATGCCTCAGCATGCAGGCACCGTCGAAGAAGTGGGGGCTCGATGAACCTTCGCTATCCTGCTGTCGTCTGTCTGACTATTGGCCTGTTGTTGCTGTCGATTCTGGCTGCGGCGGCACAAGGTTCGTTTTCGCTATCCTGGTCAGAGGTGCTTGAGGGCGTGTCGGTCTGCCTCTGGAATGAGCAGTGTGATGTCTCGCCGATTCAGCAGCAGATTTTATTGGATATCCGCTTGCCGCGAATTCTTATGGCACTGCTAACCGGAGCTGGATTGGCCATTACCGGGGCGGTATTGCAGTCTGTGACCCGTAATCCACTGGCTGACCCCTATTTATTTGGTATTTCCTCCGGTGCTGCCCTCGGCGCAGTACTGGCTATGTCATTGATGTCGGGGGCTATTACTGCGACGGGTCTTGGAGTGATTTTTAATGTTACGACTGGCGCGTTGGCTGGAGGAGCATTATCGGTATTTCTTATGCTGACTCTGGCGGGTAAGTCAGCGGTGCAGGTTGAGAAATTGCTGCTTTCCGGTGTTGCCGTCTCTTTCATGTTGAGTGCCTTTACCAGTCTCGTGATTTATTACTCCACGCCTGAGACAGCAAGCACTTTATTATTTTGGCTAATGGGCAGTTTCTCCGGTGTTGATTGGTCGGAGTTGTTGCTGCCATTCGTCACTGTGGTACTAGGGAGTGCGATATTTTTTGTCTTTTCCCGCTGGCTTTTAGTGATGCAGTTGGGTGAGGAGAGTGCTGCAACGCTTGGTGTACCCGTTCATGCTCTGCGTCTGGGCTTGTTGCTGGTCAGCTCGGCAATTACTGCGATATTGGTCGCAGAGGTCGGCGGTATTGGTTTTGTTGGTTTGATGATTCCACACATTGTGCGCTTGCTCGTGGGCAATCAACTCCAGCGTGTATTACTGATGTCGTTGCTGGTGGGGGCCATCTTTATGATTTGGGTCGATGTACTGGCGCATTCTCTACTTCAGGATCAGGTGCTGCCCGTTGGTATCGTGACGTCGGCACTGGGTAGTCTTTTCTTTTTTATTATTCTTAAACGGCGACAAAGCCGTTGATGGCAGGTGTTATGTTTTCTGTGTCCTCTGTTTCCCGCGTTAATGATGCGGCCATTCGTCAACGTATCGATATGAAAACCAAGCCACCGGGTAGCCTCGGTAGCCTGGAAACGCTGGCCGCTCAGTTGGCTGCCATCACAGGGACGGAAAAAATTCAACTACAAAAGCCAGCCATGCTGGTATTCGCCGCCGATCATGGAATTGCATCTGAGGGGGTCAGCATCGCGCCGCCACAGGTGACGCAACAGATGGTGATGAATTTTATCGCGGGTGGTGCGGCGGTGAATTGCTTCTGCCAAGTTGCGAATATGTCTTTGCATGTGATTGATGCCGGTATGTTGTCTGCGGTAGACAGTCGCCGTGTCATCGACCAGCGTCTCGGTAGCGGCACTGCGAATATTGCGGTATCTCCGGCGATGTCCCGTGAAACTGCGGAGGCTGGTCTGCAGAAAGGTGCAGATGTGTTACGCGCCCGCCATCAGGAAGGGTCGAATGTCTTTGCTTTCGGGGAAATGGGTATTGGCAATACCTCGGCGGCGTCGGCCGTATTAGCAGCCCTGTTGGACCTTGATACACAAGAGACCTGTGGACGTGGAACGGGTATCGACGATGCGGTGTTCGATCGCAAACAACAGCTGCTTGGTCAGGCATTAATCCGTCATCGCAGCATGGACGATGCTTCCGATGCCATTAATATTCTTGCCTCCTTGGGCGGCTTTGAAATCGTGCAGATGACGGGCGCCATGCTGGCAGCCGCAGAAGCTGGAGCGGTCATTATGGTGGATGGTTTTATCGCTTCTGTTGCGGCACTTTCTGCGGTGCATATTGCGCCTGAAACGCGCGATTATATGGTCTTCTGCCACCGCTCCGAAGAACAGGCGCACCAGCGTATTCTGGATGCACTCGACGCAACGCCATTGTTAGATCTCGGGCTTCGTTTAGGTGAGGGAACGGGAGCGGCATTGGCGTATCCGCTGCTTCTGTCAGCTCAGTCGTTCTACAACTGCATGGCCAGTTTTGATGACGCCGGTGTCACTCCGGTATGAATGCGCTTCGTCAGCAACTGAATCTGTGGTGGATCGCGGTGGCATTTTTTACGCGTATTCCAGTGTCATCCAGTGTCGAGTTCAGTCAGGCTAATCTGAATCGCGCCAGTCGCTATTTTTCTGCAGTGGGCTGGCTGATCGGTTTGATCTGCGGCGCTGTGCTTTGGGCATTCATGCTGATTTTTCCACAAGATGTTGCAGTGTTGCTGGCAATGATCGTCAGCCTGCTGCTGACAGGGTGTTTCCACGAAGACGGACTGGCAGACACCTGTGATGGCCTGGGGGGCGGCTGGACGACCGAGCAGAAACTACGAATCATGAAAGATTCACGCGTCGGTACCTATGGCGCTGCGGCGCTGTGGGTGTCGCTGACGCTGAAGTTTGTATTGTTGTCTCAATTGCTTGAGCCAGTGCTTGCACTAATCATTGCTCATCCTCTTAGTCGAATTATTCCTACTCTGTTCATCGCAGTAATGCCCTATGTCTCGGACAGCGATACATCGAAAGCCAAGCCTCTTGCGGAGTCGGGCTCCTGGGTCGACACCGCCATCGCGGTGGGTATTGGTTCTGTTGCTCTGCTGTTGGTCCCTGTGGGTAGTGGCGGTGTCGGGATGTTACTGGCCGTGCTGTTTGTGGTTGGTGTTTTGTCTTTTCTGTTTCTAAAAAAGCAGTTGGGCGGGTTTACAGGTGATGCCCTGGGTGCGGTACAGCAGGTGAGTGAACTGGCGTTATACCTGGCAATGATTCTGATAATAGGAAGCGTAGGATGATTCATCTGGTAACGGGCGGTGCGCGCTCGGGCAAAAGTCGCTATGCGGAGGAGCTGGCGTATCAGGATGACGCGGTGACCTATGTAGCAACAGCCACCGCTGGTGACGAAGAAATGGCTGAGCGAATTGGTCGCCATCAGAAGGATCGTCCTGATCATTGGGCCTTAATCGAAGAACCCTTCGAACTGTCGGCCGTGATCCGGGACGCCAGAAATCAAACTTTAGTGATCGATTGCCTGACCCTGTACCTCACAAACTGGCTATGTGATCCCGAGCGCGATGCGAATTTCGAAAGCGAAAAGTCGTCACTTATTTCGGCACTGAAAACGCGCTCGCCTGATACCCATATCGTGATAGTTACGAACGAAGTGGGCAGTGGCATTGTGCCAATGGGGCAATTGAGCCGTCGTTTCAGTGATGAAGCAGGCTGGTTAAATCAGGCAATTGCTCGTGTAGCCGACGACGTTACTCTGGTTGTGTCGGGGTGCCCTTTGCCTCTTAAACGTCAGGGGCATTTAGTGCATGGTTGATACTTCCAGGTCACGCATTACTGGCATCTTAATGGTACAGGGGACGACGTCCGATGCGGGGAAAAGCCTCTGTGTGACAGCGCTGTGTCGCATATTAAAGCGAAAGGGAATATCGGTCGCGCCGTTCAAACCACAGAATATGGCACTCAACAGTGCCGTAACGAACGACGGTGGGGAAATTGGAAGGGCGCAGGCACTTCAGGCCGAAGCCTGTGGCCTCGCATTATCCACTGACTTTAACCCTGTACTGTTGAAGCCTAATTCGGATATGACCTCGCAGGTCATTATTAATGGGCAGGCCGTTAGTGAGCTGGATGCCCGGCGCTTCGGCAATATTAAAGAACTGGCATTTGAGCAAGTGCTCGCCGCGTTCGAGCGACTCAAGCAACAATATGATGTGGTCATTGTTGAAGGGGCAGGTAGCCCCGCGGAAGTGAATCTTCGGAAAAACGACATCGCGAACATGGGCTTTGCCGAGGCCGTGGACTGCCCGGTGATTCTGATCTCTGACATTGATCGGGGAGGCGTGTTTGCCCATCTTACCGGGACAGTGAATGTCTTATCAGCCAGTGAACAGGCCCGTATTAAAGGTTTTTTGATTAATAAATTCCGCGGACGTATCGAGCTGCTGCAAGACGGTGTTGACTGGCTGGAAGAGCATGCAGATAAACCCGTATTGGGGGTGTTGCCCTACATTATGGATTTACGGTTGGACGCCGAAGACGGAATTAACCGTGCATTGCATGCCGGAAACTTAGCTAACCCAGACCAGCAAAGTGTACGTATAAAAATTCCTGTGCTACCGCGTATCAGTAACCATACGGACTTCGAGCCTCTGATGAATCACCCTCATGTGATACTCGAGTACATCGAGGCGGGTGGCGATCTTGCAGGCGCGGATCTTATTATTTTACCCGGCAGCAAGAGTGTTCAGGCTGATCTTAACTACTTGCGAGAGCAAGGATTTGATCATCAGATCAAACGCCACCTGCGTTATGGCGGTAAATTACTGGGTATCTGCGGTGGCTTCCAGATGTTGGGTGACACGCTATCAGACCCTGATCATATTGAGGGACATCAGGGGAGCAGCGAAGGGCTGGGGCTACTTAGCATGACGACGATACTGGCTCCGTCTAAGCAGCTAAAGAATGTCCGTGGAAGCACGATCGATAGCGATACAGAGGTGTCGGTCGTGGGGTATGAGATACATTGCGGTATCAGCCGGGGCGACGCCTTAGACCGACCACTATTTTTACTGTGCGATCAGAACGAGCAACAGTATACGGATGGCGCGCGCTCAGAAGATGATCAGATTTGGGGTACGTATGTTCACGGTCTTTTTGATAAAGCCGAGATGATGTCGCACATACTGTCCTGGGTCTCGGGTAAAACGTTTTATAGCGAAGACTGGCAGGTGGTTCGTGAGAGGGAACTGGATCGGCTTGCGGATATATACGAACAACACATCGATCTGAATACACTTTTTGAGATTATTCAGTCGCACTAAATTCTATTAAACCTGCGTAATTAGCACGCAAAAAGACAGAAAAGGCGTACACATGACTGACGACGTAAATAACGATCAGAGCAGTGACAACAAAGAACAGATTAAAAACGAGCGACATAAGAAAAAGTCGCAGAAGCAAAAGGAAAAGGTAGACGCGGGTATTGCCAAAGCGACCGAAGAACGCGGTATCGTGATTGTTATTACCGGTAATGGCAAAGGTAAGTCTACGTCGGGTTTTGGTACGGTCGCACGCGCAGTCGGTCACGGTTACAAAGCCGCCGTGGTGCAGTTTATTAAGGGGCAGTGGGATTGCGGCGAGCGCAATTTGTTGCAACAGAATGGTGTTCCTTTTGCGGTAATGGGCACAGGCTTTACCTGGGAGACTCAGGACCGCGCTGCCGATATGGCGGCCGCAGAAGAAGTCTGGGCAGAAGCGAAAAAGTTCTTGGCGGACCCTCAATACCACGTCGTTCTACTCGACGAGCTTACCTACATGCTGGGTTACGACTATCTGAATTCTGAGGAAGTGCTGGACGCCATCCGTAATCGTCCAGCAGAGCAATCGGTCGTGGTAACTGGCCGCGGTGCAATCAAACCACTGCGTGATCTTGCCGATACCATCAGCGAAATAAAAGATGAAAAACATGCTTATCGAGCGGGCATCAAAGCACGTAAAGGAGTTGATTGGTGAGACGGATTATCGTCGCCCTGACGCTGATCTTATGTGCGCCTTTGGCGATGTCTGTCGAGCGTATCGTGACCTTGTCGCCGTCGTCGACTGAAATGCTGTTTGAGATGGGTGTGGGAGATCGTATTGTCGGAACGGTTGAATATGCCGACTTCCCGGAGGCCGCGACCCGCATTCCTCGGATTGGCAGCTACGCGGGTATCAATATCGAATCGGTAGTTGCGCTGGAGCCAGATCTGATCGTTGCCTGGAAAAGCGGGAATAAGGCATCGGATCTTGAAAAGCTGGAATCCCTGGGACTGTCCGTCATTTACATCGACCCTAAAACGATGAGTGCGGTGGCGGACGATATTGAGCGTCTCGGTACTGCCGTTGGTGAGAGCGAACAGGGCCGGGCAGTGGCGAACCGCTTTCGCGAGCGCTATCAGGATCTACTGGCAACGTATTCGAGTCAGCGTACCGTTCGTGTGTTTTATCAGCTGTCGTTTGAGCCTCTGAGGACGGTAGGACAGGGTAGTTGGGTGGACGCTTTGATCAAAGATTGCGGTGGGGAAAATGTATTTGCTGAAGCCAAAGCGCACTACCCTGTGGTGGCATTTGAAAGTGTGATCAGTCGTGATCCAGAAGTGATCATCATGTCGAGCCACACCAGCGTGACGGATGAGAAAGAGGCTCTATGGGGGGACTGGCCATCGGTAACAGCCGTGAAAAACAATGCCATGATTCCGGTGAACAGCTCGACCTTGCTTCGCGCGGGCCCTCGCGCAACAGAGGGGCTGGCGCTGCTCTGCCAAGCCATACATCAGGCGCGCTGACCTGACTTTCTGTCTGGATAGCCTCAGACATGTGGAGGGCGCTTGAAAAGCCGACAAGCGCCCCCATCTTTCCTACAAGCGACACATCATCTACATCTGAGACACAAGGTACAGAGTTATGACTACGATTGTATCCGTACGCCGCGGCGATGAAGTCGTCATTGGTGGCGACGGTCAGGTTTCCCTCGGCAACACAGTAATGAAGGGGAATGCCCGTAAGGTCCGTCGTTTGTACGACGGCAAAGTATTGGCTGGATTTGCGGGCGGTACCGCGGATGCCTTTACCTTATTTGAAAAATTTGAAGCCCAGCTGCAGCAACATGGTGGTCAACTAACCCGTGCCGCAGTAGAGCTGGCGAAAGAGTGGCGTTCAGACCGCGCTCTACGCAAGCTAGAGGCGATTCTGGCTGTGGCAGACCACACCGCGTCGCTGGTCATCACTGGTAATGGCGATGTGTTGCAACCTGAGGACGATCTGATCGGTGTTGGCTCTGGCGGCAATTACGCATTGGCTTCCGCTCGTGCGTTGCTGGAAAACACCGAGTTGAGCGCGCGGGATATCGTAGAGAAAAGCCTGAACATTGCTGGCGAAATTTGTGTCTTTACCAACACCAACCTGACCATTGAGACACTCAAAGAAGGCGACAACACCGGAGAACGCGCATGAGCCAGATGACCCCAAGAGAAATTGTTCACGCGCTGGATCAGCATATTATTGGTCAGAATGACGCCAAGCGCTCAGTCGCCATTGCATTACGTAATCGCTGGCGCCGCATGCAGCTCGAGCCTGAGCTGCGAGAGGAAGTCACTCCGAAGAACATTCTGATGATCGGCCCGACCGGTGTGGGTAAAACTGAAATTGCCCGTCGCTTGGCGAAGTTAGCCAACGCGCCTTTTATCAAGGTGGAAGCGACCAAATTCACCGAAGTGGGTTATGTGGGTAAAGACGTCGAATCCATCATTCGTGACCTGGTAGAAACGGGCATCAAGTTGCTGCGCGAACAGGAAATGAAAAAGGTCCAGACCCGCGCGGAAGAACTGGCAGAAGAACGTATCCTGGATGTGCTGTTGCCGCCTGCGCGTACAACCACAAGCTGGGACACGACCGAAGAACCTAAGAAAGAAGACAGTTCTGCTCGTCAGGTGTTTCGCCGCAAACTGCGCAACGGTGATCTGGACGACAAAGAAATTGAAATCGAAGTGGCTCAGGTCAGCAGCGCCGGTGTTGAGATCATGACGCCTCCGGGCATGGAAGAGATGACCAGCCAGTTGCAGAACATGTTTGCAAACCTCGGCGGTGATAAGAAGTCGAAGCGCAAAATGAAAATCGCGGATGCGATGAAGCAAATCCGCGACGAGGAAGCGGGCAACCTCCTGAACATGGAAGAACTGAAGGTTCGGGCATTGGAACTGGTAGAGCAGAACGGCATCGTCTTTATCGACGAGATCGACAAAGTTTGTAAGCGTCAGGAAAGTGGTTCTGGTGGTGATGTATCGCGCGAAGGTGTACAGCGTGACCTGCTGCCTCTGATCGAGGGATGCACGGTCAGCACCAAGCACGGCATGGTGAAGACAGACCACATTCTGTTTGTCGCTTCCGGTGCATTCCATCTTGCACGTCCGTCTGACCTTATTCCTGAGTTACAGGGTCGTCTGCCGATCCGGGTTGAGCTTCAAGCACTGACACCGCATGACTTTGAGCGCATCCTGACCGAGCCGAATGCCTCTTTAACGGTACAGTACAAAGCCTTGATGCAGACCGAAGGGTTGGATATCGATTTCACCGAAGACGGTATTAAACGTCTGGCGGAAATCGCGTATCAGGTTAACGAAAGCACAGAAAACATTGGTGCGCGTCGTTTGCATACCTTGATGGAACGCCTGTTAGAGAGCGTTTCGTTCGATGCAACTGACCTCAATGAAAAAGTCGTGATCGATGGTGTTTACGTGGACCAGAAGCTGGGCGCGCTTGCTCAGGATCAGGATCTGAGTAAGTTTATACTTTAAGCCCGGTTATGATTCCCGAAGCGATCAAGGTCAGAAAAAGTAGCCGCTGTGTCGTGTTAACCTACGATGCAGTGGAGTACGAGTTAAGCTTTGAGTTGTTGCGGGTCATGTCGCCCTCGGCGGAAGTCCGGGGGCACGGCGCGGGAAATGAAGTACTCCAGTACGGTAAGCGCGACGTAGGGCTCCTTAATCTCGAGCCTGTTGGCAACTATGCGCTCAAACTCACGTTTGACGATGGTCACGACACGGGCATTTATAACTGGAGCTACTTGCATCACCTTTGCCTGAACCAAACCACCCTCTGGCAGGAATACCTGCAACGCCTCGAACAATCAGGTAAGAGCCGTGAATCATCGGCCATTGCCTTCAAATCGCTGTAACTCCGCGTCAGTACTGTATACTGGTTAAAAATTTTCCTTTCAGGAGTGATCGCTTGAGCGATACCAGAAAGCCTGCGGCCAAGAAAGGCGGCACCTTCAAAGATCCGAATGCAGCTGCTGAGGCTGAAAAATACGACAATCCGGTTGCCAGTCGTGATGCCCTCTTAATGGTGCTCGAAGACGCACCCAGTCCGCTGACACACCCAGAAGTCTGTGCCGTACTTGGCGAGACGGATGAAGAGCGGGTCGAAGCGGTACGTCGTCGCCTGATTGCTATGTGCCGTGATGGCCAGCTCTTGAGCAATCGCCGTAATCAGTTTATGCCGATGAAAAAGGTCGACCTGGAGCAGGGTGTTGTTATGGGGCACCGCGATGGCTTTGGATTTGTTCTGCGTGACAGCGGCGATGACATTTACCTGTCGAACCGTCAGATGCGTAAGGTCTTTCACGGCGACAAGGTGGCAGTGCAGATACTGGGGCTGGATCGTCGTGGTCGGCCGGAAGGTAAGATTGTTGAGGTTCTGCAGCGCAACACTCAGCAGATAGTCGGGCGATATTTTGAAGAATCAGGCGTAGGTATCCTCCAGCCTGATAATAAACGCATCCCCATGGAAGTCCTGATTCCGGCAGAGGGCCGCAATGGGGCAGAGCATGGTCAGTTTTTGGTTGCGACCATCACCCGCCAGCCATCGCAGAAAGGTCTGCCAGTGGGTGAGGTGATCGAAGTGCTGGGTGAGCATCTGGCACCCGGAATGGAAATCGATGTTGCGATCCGCAGTCACAGTATTCCGCACGAATGGCCGGAAGAAGTTGAGGCTGAGACGAAGAAAATCCCGGATCAGGTAAAAGCCGCAGATAAGAAGAACCGTATCGACTTACGTCACCTGCCGTTCGTCACCATTGATGGCGAAGACGCGCGTGACTTTGATGATGCCGTGTATTGCGAGCGCAATAAGAACACCGGTGGCTGGCGTTTGTGGGTGGCGATTGCTGATGTCTCTCATTATGTGAAAGTTAAAGCACCGTTGGATAATGAAGCGCATCAGCGGGCCACGTCAGTGTATTTCCCCGGCTTCGTTGTACCGATGTTGCCAGAGAAACTGTCGAATGGCTTATGCTCATTGAATCCTCATGTCGACCGCCTGACCATGGTGTGCGAGATGACGGTATCCAAGGCCGGGCGTATATCTGGCTACAAGTTTATGGAAGGGATTATCCATTCGCATGCGCGCCTGACGTACAACAAAGTCTGGGACATGATTAATCCGGATGCGGATCAGGAAGTGCAGAAGCAGTGGCGTGAACATTACGCAGACGTCGTCCCTCACGTCGATGAGCTGTATCGCCTGTTCCATATTTTACGTGAACAACGCGAAAACCGTGGCGCGATGGACTTTGATTCGGTTGAAACACGCATCGTGTTTGATGCTGAGCGTAAAATTCAGGAAATCGTGCCAACCGAGCGTAACCATGCACATATGTTGATTGAAGAATGCATGCTGGCTGCCAACGTTTGTGCAGCGGACTTCTTCACGCGTTACGACATTCCTGCGCTGTATCGGGTGCACAAAGGCCCAAGTGCGGAAAAGCTGGAAAACCTGGGTGCGTTTCTGGGGGAGATGGGCCTGACTATGCCAAATGGCAAAGAGCCCTCTCCGAAAGATTATCAGACCCTGCTTAGTCAGATTGAAAAACGCCCGGATTCACACCTGATTCAGACCGTATTATTACGTTCATTAAGTCAGGCGAAATACGAGCCAGAAAATGAAGGCCATTTTGGTCTGGCCTACAAAGCCTACACGCACTTTACCTCGCCTATTCGCCGTTATCCTGACTTGTTGGTACACCGAGGTATACGCAGTGTGATTCGCAGTGATCGCGAGTGTAAGCACGTACTTCGCGCCGAAGGCACGAAGAACATGGCTCAGCGTACGATTTACCCGTATGACCTCCAGGCGATGGTGAACATGGGTGAACATTGCTCCATGGCGGAGCGTCGTGCTGATGATGCAACCCGCGACGTGACCGATTTCCTCAAGTGTGAGTACATTCGGGATAAAGTGGGTGAGGATTTCGAAGGTGTGATTTCGGCGGTCACTGGTTTTGGTTTATTCGTTGAGTTGAAGAACGTCTATGTCGAAGGATTGGTTCACGTCAGCACCCTACAGAATGATTACTATCAGTTTGACGCAACTAAGCACAGGCTGATTGGTGAGCGGACTCGCCGTAGCTTCCGTCTGGGTGACAATATCTGGGTGAAAGTAGTTGGTGTGGATCTCGATGACCGGAAGGTGGATTTCGAATTAACGACCGCTCCGATGAATGCCGGGCAGAGTGGAGCTCGTTCGCAATCACTGGATATGCCTAAGCCTGCTCGCTTGCCACGAAAACGTGCGGCAGGCGACAAAAAAGGCATGACGAAAGAAGAATTACTGAATCCGGGAAAGAAAAAAACAGGAGCCGGTAAATCTTCTACTGCGAAAACCGCCAAGGCGGACAGTAAAAAAACGTCGAAAAAGAAGCCAAGTAAACGCCAGAAACTGAATGCGAAGAAAAGCGCAGGGGCTTCGGCTAAAGGCAGTTCGGCTAGAGGCAGCTCAGCTAAGAGCTCCGCTAAATCCAACACGAAAAAGAATCCACGTAAGAAAAAATAAATGAAGCTCGAATCTGTCTACGGCATCCATGCCGTTACAACACTGCTGCAGCGATCACCGGATCAGGTGGTGGAAGTCTGGGTCCAGAAAGGTCGGGTGGATGCGAAGATGCAGAAAATTCTGGATCTTGCGGAAGCCGAAGGCTTGTCGGTGATGGAAGCGGACAAGGGATTATTGAATCAAAAGGCTGAAGGCAACCACCAGGGAATTGTCGCCCTGCGCAAGCCAGTGCAGGGCAAGTCCGAGAAGCACTTGCCCGAAATCCTCGACAATATCGACGGCGATCCTTTTGTGTTGATTCTGGATGGTGTGACAGACCCCCACAATCTCGGCGCGGTGCTGCGTACTGCCGATGCGGCTGGCGTACACCTCGTGATTGCACCAAAAGACAAGTCCGCTCCACTGACCGCCGTCGCCGCCAAAGTGGCCTGTGGCGCGGCAGAAGCCGTGCCTTATATTCAGGTGACGAATCTGGCGCGCACTATGAAGGATCTGCAGGAACGCGGAATCTGGATTATCGGCACCGCCGGTGAAGCGACCACGACCATCTATCAGCAGGACTGCAAAGGCCCTCTTGCTCTGGTGATGGGCGCAGAGGGTCCGGGCATGCGTCGTCTGACCCGCGAGCACTGCGATCATCTCGTCAACATTCCCATGGCCGGTGAGGTCAGTTCATTGAATGTATCAGTCGCGACTGGCGTATGCCTGTTCGAAGCTGTGCGTCAACGCGGATAAAATACGGCCCAAGCAAGTGAATCAGTCAGGGAAAAATGACATGGACATTTACATGAGCTGGTGGACGGAACTCGTCGGCCAGGATTACGAGTGGTTCTGGAACGTCGGTATTGCATTGACGCTGACACTGATCGCCGGGTTGTTTTGGCGCATGTTGCGCAAACGTCTGGTGCGTCTGGTTGCCAGTACCGAAAACCATTGGGATGACGTCGTCATTAACGCCATAGCGGTTCCGGTTAATTGGATGATCGTGGCGGTGGGGCTGACCTGGGCGGCGGATATTACCGCCGCGTATTACGATAAAGAAGTTCAGACCAGTATTTCTATCGTTCGGCAGTTATCTCTGATTATTCTCGCCGCATGGGCGATGTGGCGTTTAATCAACCGTGTCGAGGAGAAGCAACTCGAGGGCGGGATGGACCCGACGACCGTGCAGCTGGTCGGTAAGCTTGCCAAGCTGGCCGTAACTATTCTGATTATTCTGCCGGTATTTAAGTTGCTGGGGATATCAATCTCTGGGATTCTCGCCTTTGGCGGCATGGGTGGTCTGATTGTTGGTCTGGCAGCGAAAGATCTTCTGGCCAACTTTTTTGGCTCGCTCATCATCTATTTGGATAAACCATTTAAAGTCGGTGATTGGATTCGCTCGCCAGATCGCTCTATTGAAGGCACAGTCGAGAGTATTGGCTTCCGGGTCACCCGTATCCGTACGTTTGATAAGCGTCCGCTGTATGTGCCCAATTCTGTATTCACCAGTATCTCTGTTGAGAACCCCTCACGTATGCTGAATCGTCGTATCTACGAGACTATTGGTGTTCGCTATCAGGATGCGCACACGGTACGCGGCATCATGGAAGAGATACGCGAGATGTTGCGCCAGCATGAAGAGATCGATCAGGAACAGACGATCATAGTGAACTTCAATGCTTTTGGTGCATCCAGTCTGGATTTCTTTATCTACACCTTCACTAAAACAACGAACTGGGTGCACTATCACGAGGTGAAGCAAGACGTATTGCTCAAGGTGATGGATATCATTCACGACCGGGGTGCGGACTGCGCCTTCCCGACACGAACACTGCATCTGGAAAGTATGCCCGCAGAACTCTCGGGTGGGAGCCTTGGTGGGCCGGGTGTTTCTGGACAAAGCGTCACACAAGGGTAATCTGGCGCTGGCAGCCTTGTTGTGTGGCTCGAAAACAGCAAGAGTCTGATGGTATTGCAACGATAGCGAATACCTATCAGGTGAGTTGAAAAGATCAATTTAACGCATGGGGAGCATACTCGTAGTATGTCCCCGTTGAATCAAAAACCTAATGGAGAGACATCATGATTGATACAGAAATCAAGCCGTTTAGCGCAACCGCATTCAAAGACGGCGAGTTCGTTGACGTAACCGACGCAGACGTAAAAGGTAAGTGGGCGATCTTCTTCTTCTACCCAGCTGACTTCACGTTCGTTTGCCCAACTGAACTGGGTGACGTGGCTGACAAATACGAAGAACTGCAGAAGCTGGGCG
>PDUK01000215.1 GCA_006212115.1 Thalassolituus sp.
GCGAAAGCCAGGACAAAGTCGCCAGCGTCGGCGCTTGGGCAGGCGAGAGCCTGCAACACATCAAAGTCGTGCAGGCCTTTACCCGTGAAGACAGTGTGAACAAACAGTTCAGCGACGCCGCCGAGTCCGCCTTTTCCGTCGCTTTACTGCGGATAAAACAACGCGCCCTGATGATCGCACTGGTCATGGTTCTGGTGATGGGGTCCGTTGCCGGCATGCTGTACGTCGGCGGTCACGACGTGATTACCGGCGGCCTCAGTGGCGGTGATCTGGCCGCCTTTGTGTTTTACGCCATTATGGTGGGGGGCTCACTGGCGGCAGTGACGGAAGTGTATGGAGAAGTACAGCGCGCCGCCGGCGCGGCTGAGCGTATTCGCGAACTGATGGCCGCAAAGACGGATATACAATCCCCTGTAGAAATAGACACTGTCGTTCCGGGTACTCTTCCAGGTCAGACACACCTGCAGATTGAGTTCCGTGACGTCAGCTACCACTATCCTTCCCGCCCGGACAGGGAAGCACTTACTCAACTGAATCTGAATGTAAAAGCTGGCGAGCGAATCGCGTTTGTAGGCCCGTCTGGGGCAGGCAAATCGACCATGTTCGATATGCTGCTACGTTTCCGTGACCCGCAGACCGGCGAGATACTGTTGGATGGCCAGCCACTTAAACAATGGCAACTTCAGGATCTGCGTAGCCAGTTTGCTCTGGTGCCTCAGCAGCCGGTACTGTTCAGCACCAACGTATTGGAAAACCTACGCTACGGCCGACCAGAAGCCAGCGAGGAAGAAATTTTGGCTGCTGCCAAAGCAGCACACGCCGATGAGTTTATTCAACAGCTGCCGGAACAATACGAAACGTATCTGGGAGAAGGTGGTGTGAAACTATCGGGTGGTCAGAAGCAGCGCTTAGCCATCGCCCGTGCGATTCTGCACGATCCGAAAATACTCCTACGAAGCCACCAGCGCGTTAGATGCCCAGAGTGAGCACCTTGTACAACAGGCGTTAGATAAATTAATGCAGAACCGCACCAGCTTTGTGATCGCGCATCGCCTGTCGACCATTAAGCACGTCGACCGCATTGTCGTGATGGATCAGGGGCGTATCGTGGCTGTCGGCACGCACGATGAACTGCTGGAGCGCTCGCCCTTATATAAGCGACTGGCCGAGTTGCAGTTTGGGGAAGATAAAAGCGCTTAATCAGGCCTTGATCGCAATCATCTCGCTGGCCGTGTCCAGCATACGGTTAGCAAAGCCCCATTCGTTATCGAACCAGACCAGCAGCTTAAGCAGACGCCCACCGCTAACTCGGGTCTGAGTCGCATCCACGATGGCCGAGCGAGGGTCATGGTTAAAATCGATGGAGGCGTGAGCTTCGCGGGTCAGGCCAAGAATCCCGTCGAAACTCTGGTTGGCAGCCGTTGCCAGTAACTGATTCACGGCTTCGGTATTTGTCGCTTTGTTGAGTTGCAGCGTGATATCCAATGCCGAGACATTGATGGTAGGCACGCGCACATGCAGGCTTTCAATCTTACTGGCAAGTTGCGGCATCAGGCGCTCAATCCCCGCAGGTAAACCGGTATCGACAGGAATAATACTCTGCACCGCAGAACGGGTACGACGCAGGTCGGAATGGTATGCATCAATTACTGGCTGATCATTCATCGCAGAGTGGATGGTGGTCGTGACTCCGGCTTCAATACCATAGGCCTGATCGATCAATGTCAGTACCGGAATCAGAGCATTGGTCGAGCAGGACCCGTTAGAAACAATGCGCTGATCCGCCGCCAGTGAATCATGGTTGTGACCATAAATGATGGTGTTATCGACGGCACTGTCTGCCGGGTTTGATATCAGTACTTTCTTCGCTCCGCGGCTGAGGTGCAGCTCGGCATCTTCGCGTGAGCGGATCTGGCCGCTGCATTCCAGTACCAGGTCCACGTTCAGCGCAGCCCAATCCAGTTCCGCAGGATCACTGATATGACGGACACAGATACGATCGCCGTTGACCATCAGGTGCTGCTCATCAGCGATACTGACGGTGCCATTGAAACGACCGTGCGTACTGTCATAGCGCAGCATGTAACTCAGCGACTCAATGTCTGCCAGCTCGTTGATCGCGACCACTTCCATGTCCTGCCGGTAACCGTTTTCATAGAGCGCACGCAGTACACAGCGGCCGATACAAACCGTTGATGGCGATACGGGTTGTCATGGATGGGTGCGCCTCATTGATGTCTCATGATTGCCGGGCTTCTCAGAAGCTGGATACTATGGGCTCTATTGTCGCGGAATTGGTCGCCGTAGGCAAAATGCACACAACGGAAAACCCGACATGACTTATCCCCCCTGCCCTTTGTGTCACGAAACAGAGCAGATTTCGGTCCTCGACAGCGCCATGCCGCGTCGTTATCTCGCCTGTGGGCGGTGTTATCTGGCGTATATGCATCCCGACGACTACCTGAGTGCAGATAAAGAGAAAGCATACTATGCAACCCACGAGAACAGCGTAGATGACGAAGGCTATGTCGGGTTTCTGAATATTCTGTTGGCGCCGTTATTAGATTTCATAGAGCAGAAAGAAGAGACTAAAGCACTGGACTACGGCTGTGGCCCCGGTCCCACCCTGTCTGTGTTGCTTGAGCAGAACGGCATCCACTGTGATAACTATGACCCGTTTTTCTTTCCGAAGGCATTGTCCCCGCCGTACGATGTCATCACAG
>PDUK01000216.1 GCA_006212115.1 Thalassolituus sp.
CGGTGGTGGCATTCAGCTTCATGGTGCATGAACCCAGCGTGATCATGGAGTGATTCATCGCCAGGTCTTTGCTCTCGAGACGCTTCATATAGCGCAGCATCTCGTGCTCAGTGTGGTAGCGGTTGAACGTTGGGTGTTCCAGGAAGGCGGTCAGTCGCTGCAGACCTGCGGGTACGCTGTCTGAGCCAGCCTTGACGACGGCGTCATCGAGGTCGTAGACATCAAGCCCGTGGCCGGCGCCGAGGAAAATATCAAACAACTCGGCGACATCGCTTGCCGTGGTTTTTTCGCCCAGCGTTACGCCCAGTGCATCGCTCCCTAAGCCGAGTGCTTCATCATCACGGAGATTAACTTCCCGGTCTGCTGCGCGCTTCAGAACGTCTTCACGGTTGCCGACCTTAATTGTCAGGGTATCGAACCAGGTTGTGTTCAGAAGTTCGACACCTTTGCTCTTCAGGCCTGCAGCCAGAATATCGGTCAGGCGGTGAATGCGGTTGGCGATGGTCTTGAGCCCTGTCGGGCCGTGATATACCGCATAGAATGAGCTCAGATTTGCGAGCAGTACCTGTGCAGTACAGATGTTGGAGTTCGCCTTTTCACGGCGGATGTGTTGTTCACGGGTCTGCAGGGCCATGCGCAGCGCCTGATTCCCCTGAGCATCGATAGAGACACCGATGATACGACCCGGGATTGAGCGCTTGTAGGCATCGCGGGTTGCAAAGAAAGCCGCATGTGGGCCACCAAAGCCCATAGGAACACCAAAGTGCTGGGCGTTACCCAGGACGATGTCAGCACCCATCTCGCCGGGTGATTTGATCTTAATCAGAGCCATCAGGTCGCTGGCAACTGCCGCCAGAGCGTTCTTTTCATGGAGGGCATTGATGACATCCGTGAAATCAGTGATTTCACCCTGACGCCCCGGGTACTGGAACAGAGCACCGAAGACATCATGGTCTGCCGCTTTCTCAGCAGGACCGACGATGATATCCCAACCAAAGGCTTCTGCGCGTGTACGGACAACGTCAATGGTCTGTGGCAGGCACAGCTCATCAACGTAGAAGGTGTTTGATTTGTTCTTGCGAACCGAGCGCTTTGCCATCGCCATGGCTTCAGCAGCGGCGGTGCCCTCGTCAAGCAGAGAGGCATTTGCCAGTTCCATGCCGGTGAAGTCGATGATCATCTGCTGGAAGTTAAGCAGTGCTTCCAGGCGACCTTGAGCGATTTCTGGCTGATACGGAGCGGAGTGTAAGCCGTGTACCAGCCTGGGTTTTCCAGGACATTGCGCAGGATGACCGGAGGCATGATCACATCGTGATAACCAAGTCCGATATAGCTTTTGAATACTTTATTCTGTGCAGCGACAGACTTCAGGCGGGCCAGAGCCTCGGCTTCGGGGGTGGCTTCTCCGAAGGACAGGAATGCATCGCGCAGAATGTCAGCGGGGACAATTTCGCTGGTTAGTGACTCAAGAGAGTCGGCACCAACGGCAGCCAGCATGTCTGCCTCTTCACGCAGGTCATAGCCTGCACCGTCCGAGGCAATATGGCGACTGACAAAATTATCGCGCTGTTCCAGTTGTCTGAGAGAAGGAGTACTCATGATTGAACCTGAATGTAAAAGTATCGGCTATATGGGCTGGTGCCCACGCTATATAAGAAGGTAAAACGACAACGCAGAGGAGGCCTCTGCGTTGTTTTAAGCGGGGTCAGAGTAACGTATTACTCACACGCTGCAGCGTAACCGTCCGCATCAAGAAGCTTGTCCAGATCTGCAGCATCCGCCAGCTCCATTTTGAAGAACCAGGCGTCGCCGTATGGGTCTTCGTGTTTACTTTTTCCGGAGCGTCAGCAAGATCGTCGTTCACAGCGATGATTTTACCGGCCAGAGGAGCGTAGATGTCCGACGCAGCCTTTACTGACTCAACCACGGCAATGTCCTGATCTGCGGTAACTTCGCTGTCTACTTCAGGCAGCTCTACGAAGACGACATCGCCCAGCTGATCCTGAGCAAAGTCGGTGATACCAACAGTGACTGTGCCATCGCTTTCAAGGCGGATCCATTCGTGGGAGGCAACGTATTTCAGATCTGCAGGGATGTTGCTCATGGGGTTTCTCCAGTTAAAAATTTACGATTTATCTCAAAATTGTTTTTGGCCGTTGCGCACGAACGGGAGCTTGATCACACGAACGTCCGTCAATTTGCCACGCAGGTCTACCTGAGCGGTGTCGCCGGTTGCTGCCGGTACCCGCGCAATTGCAATGGAATACTGTAAGGTTGGCGAAAAAGTGCCGGAAGTAACTTCACCTTCACCGGCGCCTTCCACGACGACTTTCTGGTGAGAACGCATCACGCCACGGGTTTCCAGAACCAGACCCACCTGTTTCATGGCAATACCGGCTGCTTTTTCAGCTTCCAGTGCAGCCCGACCAATAAAGTCGCGACCGGCAGGTTCCCAGGCAACGGTCCAGCCCATACCGGCAATCAGTGGGCTCACAGATTCATCCATATCGTTGCCGTACAGGTTCATCCCCGCTTCAAGGCGGAGGGTGTCGCGGGCACCCAGGCCGCAGGGTTGGACGCCAGCTTCACTCAACTGCTGCCAGAAATCGGCGGCGTCTTCTTTCGGGATCATAATCTCAAGGCCGTCTTCGCCGGTGTAACCTGTGCGGGCATAAAACCAGCCGTGCTGTGGCAGACCCTGGAAGATCTTGAGACCATCGATAAGCTCGGCGGCTTCCGGACGTACCTTCTGAACCATGCCCAGTGCCTCAGGCCCCTGAACAGCGACCATCGCCATTTCAGGGCGTTCGGTGAGGCTGATATCAAAGCCTTTGGTATGGGCCGTCATCCACTCGAGATCTTTCTCACGGGTGGCACAATTGACGACGGTGCGAAACCATCCGTCCATGCGATATACGATCAGGTCGTCGATCACACCGCCGTCGTTGTTCAGCATGCCGGTATAGAGTGCTTTGCCGGTTTCTTTCAGTTTGTCGACATCGTTGGCGAGCAGCTTCTGCAGATAGGCTTTGGCGTCGGGCCCGCGAACGTCGACGATTGTCATGTGCGAAA
>PDUK01000217.1 GCA_006212115.1 Thalassolituus sp.
TGATTTTTGCCCGGCATGAGCGAAATTTCTTTGATAGAATGCCGGCAATACTGACTAACCTGCGGACTTCTCTTCAGTGGTTACCTCCACGCCTGACACTTCCCGAAATGACAGCATTCTGATTTTTGACTCTGGCGCCGGTGGTCTGTCGATACTTTGTGAGGTCCGTAAAAAGCTCCCCAATACCCATTTTCATTACTTGATGGATACCGCCTGCTTCCCCTACGGCAACCAGGTCGATAGCCATCTTGAAAGCCGTATCCCTGAATTATGCAGGGCCGCGGTCGAACAATTGAATCCTGCAGTGCTCGTGCTCGCCTGCAACACCGCCAGCACGCTCGCACTGCCACTGCTGCGGGAAGCACTGGACATACCTGTCGTGGGGGTTGTCCCTGCTGTACGAGTCGCCGCTGGGCATTGTAGTGAAGCCGGTGATATCTCTTTCGGCTTGCTGGCAACCCCCGCGACCGTGAAACGTTCTTACACTGACAACCTGATCTCAGACTTCGCTGATGGCTTCGAAGTTCACCGCTTTGGAAGCCCACTGCTGGTCAGTTATGCGGAGCGTGCGATCTCGGGAGACGATGTCAGTTCAGAGCTTGAGGCCCACCTTGGGCCCTGGCTGGCACAATATCCGGACATGAAAGCCATTGTGCTTGGCTGTACACATTACCCATTGCTACGTAAAGAGTTAGAACGTCTTTGGCCGACTCATCACTGGATTGACTCTGGTGAAGCCATTGCGCGCCAGACCGATAAAATACTTCGTGTTGCCACTTCATTGAGCAACTCTCACGAAGCGGTAGTAGCAATCAGCCAGGAAAACAGGGCACGTCGCACCAGTTTGCACTGGACCGGAAATCAAGTGCCGCAAGGCGTTGCAGGCTACCTGACTGATTACGGCGAGCACCTGGAGTGGATGCCATTCCGCTGGCCCAAGACAGACTAAAACTTATACAAGAACAAAACCCTGTATAAGTTTCTTCAAATTAAGTACCATTACCTGAAATCTGAATAAGTGACGGAACCAAAATGTCGAAATTAGAGTCACTCTACAGTGACGTATTAACTGAACTGGGCGAAGACGTCTCTCGTGAAGGCCTGCTCGATACCCCTAAACGAGCTGCCAAGGCAATGCAGTTTCTGACCAGCGGCTACGAAACTAAAATCGACGAAGTCGTAAACGGTGCCGTATTCAGCAGCGACAACGACGAAATGGTCGTCGTAGAAGGTATTGAGTTTTACTCACTGTGCGAACACCACATGCTGCCCTTTACGGCCGGTGCCACATTGGCTACCTGCCTAACGGTAAAGTGCTTGGCCTCTCGAAGTTCGCGCGTATTGTCGATATGTTCGGGCGTCGACTCCAGATCCAGGAGAACATGACGAAACAGATCGCAGAAGCGGTTGAAGAAGTGACTGGCTGCCGCGGTGTGGGTGTCATCGTTGAAGCCAAACACATGTGCATGATGATGCGCGGTGTGCAGAAGCAGAATTCAATGATGCGAACGTCTGTGATGAAGGGAGACTTCCGCGAAAATCAGGCAACCCGTGAGGAGTTCATGAGGCTCGTCGGCCTCTGATCTTTCGGGACTGGTCTTTAAACACTTGCTTCACGCAACGGTCGACACTCCCACTTTGAAAGGCGCTTATGCGCCTTCCAGCACGACCTAAGGTCCTTTCAGGAATATTATGGAAGCATTTGCCTGGTGGGTGTGGCCCATCCTGTTATACATCGGTGGTATCGCTGCCGCTGCAGATGCCTTGTGGCAAGGCAGAACAGCTCAGGGAACAGCAGCCTGGGTGCTCGCCCTTGTTTTATTCCCAATTGGTGCATTGCCCGTCTACCTGTTCTTTGGCAGTCGCCGGTTTCGCGGCTATCGCCGGGCTCGCCGCAAGAAAGACACCCGACTCGCACTACGCCAGAGACAAATCCGAAAAACACTCAACGATGCAGAGCTCTCCCCTGACAAAACAACCCTGCCTCTGCAGCGTCTTTTTCGAGTACCCATGCTCGACGGTAACGACACCGATGCTGATCAATGGTCACGACACCTTCAATGCTATCCTAAATACAGTAAGAACAGCGCGACACACCGTCTGCGTGCAATTCTACACCTTTCGTGATGACGCTCTTGGCCAGTGCTTCGCGGATGTTCTGTGTCAGAAGGCGGCTGAGGGAGTCCGGATCTACCTGCTCTACGACGAAATTGGCTCAGGTGGTCTGGATAAAAAATTCATTAAACAGATGACGGATGCGGGGATCGAGGTGTCACGCTTTAATCCGCTGAAACTTCGCAACCGTACCAATATCAACTTCCGTAATCATCGCAAGCTAGTGATTATCGATGATCACATCACCTTCGTGGGCGGCCACAACGTGGGCATCGAGTATTTGGGGAAAGATCCTGAAATCGGCCACTGGCGTGACACACACATGCGTGTTTCTGGCCCGGTATCTCTGGCGTTTCAGTTGTCGTTCAGCGAAGACTGGATGTGGGCAACCGGTGACACGCCACAGTTGCGCTGGGAACAGCCGCAAGTCATGGGTAAGCGGAAAGTGATGTGCATCAACCCAAGCCCTGCAGATTACTACGACAGTGGCAGTCTCTTTTTCACTCATATGATCAATACGGCCAAAGAGCGTTGCTGGATAGTAAGCCCGTATTTCGTTCCCGATCAGAATGTCTATGCTGCGCTGCAACTGGCCGGTCTGCGCGGAGTCGATGTCCGAATTATTCTTCCGGGTGTCTCAGACAACTGGATGGTGGCGCAGGCCAATCGCAGTTATGTTGCCTCTTTGCAAAAAGCTCAGGTGCAGTTTTATACCTATGAGCCAGGCTTCCTACATCAGAAAGTTCTCCTCGTTGACGACGAATGGTCATGTGTCAGCAGTGCCAACCTGGATAACCGTTCACTGCGCATTAATTTTGAAATTGGTGCTCTGATTAAAGACAAAGAGTTTGCTGACGAAATTGAGGCCATGATGCTTGATGACCTTGAGCATTGCCGTCCTACTCACGTCGATCAGCGTTGGTGGAAGCAGCTTCTTGCACGCCTGCTTCGCTTAATCGCGCCCGTACTTTAAAGATCAATGCCAATAAAAAACCGGGCAAGAGCCCGGTTTTCTGTGACTTTGATGCGTTGATTGATCAGAACTTATAACCGCAGGCGACCATAAAGGCGATCGGATCGATTTCAACGTCAAGGCCATCCGCAGCTCCACCCTTCACTTCGGTGTCGATATCCACTTTCCAGACAGAAGCATTAACCAGCCACTTATCATTGACCATGTAATCGACTCCCGCGCTGTACGCCAAACCGAAACTTGGTTTCAGTCCATTTGAACCCAGACCGGCATCGTCTTCTTCGTCAAAGAAGAAGGTGTAGTTCACACCGAGTCCGACGTATGGCTGAATCGCAGAATCCGCGCCCATAGGGTAGTATTGCGCAGACAAAGTGGGTGGCAGGTGTTTCGTAGTCAGAACATCCGCACCATCGATCGCACCGCCGTCACCTTCAGCCGTGTGCTCGAACGGTGTAGCGGCAAGCAATTCCACACCGAAATACTGATTGACCATATAGACACCGGTCAGTCCGAGTTGGATATCGCTATCAATATCCAGCTCTGAATTCGGCACCAGCGCGCTGGTATCGGCATTGCCATCCTTAGGAATAACATTGATGACGCCGGCTTTAACGATAATATCCCCGGCTTCGTATGCAAATGCGGGAACAGCAGGAAGGAAAGCCATTGATACAGCACCAGCGATCAGGGTTT
>PDUK01000025.1 GCA_006212115.1 Thalassolituus sp.
ATACCCGAAGGTATAATGGCAACCCGGGCTTCCCCAGGATAAATTTCCTTAGGTACACCAATCAGCATGGTTAATACTCCTGTTAATTTAAATTTAAAGTCTGAAAGTTTTAAAACAAACAAAAGCCACCTGCGGTCAGAACACTGACTGCATAAGCGGCTTTAATTTTTTGAATAGGTTTAGTAACTACATGAATCTACTATCAGCCAGCGGAACGGCGTAGCTCCTCTCGTTCCTGGTGATCAGTATTCCCGGTAGTTTGCTTGGCAGAAGAAGCCTGCAAGCCAAGGGTGTCTAAAGTGCGGTGACGAATTGTCTGAAGCAACGTAGCGTCTTCAACCAATGACTCACCGTAAGAAGGTACCAGAGTTTTCAATTTCGCTTTCCAGTCACCGTCCATACGCATACGGAAACAGCGCTCCAATACTTCAATCATGGCCTTAGCAGCAACAGACGCACCCGGAGAAGCACCCAACAGTGCAGCCAGCGAGCCATCTTCTGCGGCAACCAGCTCAGTACCAAATTCGAGCTTGCCGCGGCCATTTTCGTCTTTCTTAATAATCTGTACGCGCTGACCGGCGTGCGCAAGCGTCCAGTCTTCTGCTTTGGCAGAAGGCAGGTATTGCTTCAATGTTGCAACACGGTCTTTATGTGACTGCATTACCTCGCTGATGAGGTAGCGGGTCAGGTCCATATTGTTAAGGCCTACGTCGATCATGGGTTTCAGATTATTCGAGCGGACGGATTTTAACAGATCTAAACGTGATCCTGCCTTAAGAAATTGCGTCGTAAACCCGGCGTAAGGGCCAAAAAGCAGGGCTGGCTTGCCATTAATAATGCGGGTATCGAGATGAGGGACGGACATAGGCGGCGCACCAATAGCGGCCTTACCGTAAACTTTAGCGTGATGTTGCTTGATGACGTCTTCGTTCTGACACACCAACCACTGCCCGGAAACTGGGAAACCGCCGTAGCCCTTGCTTTCAGGAATATCTGATTTCTGCAGCAATGGTAACGCACCACCGCCCGCACCAAGGAATACAAAGTCAGAGTTCAGGGTTTCTTTCTTACCAGTCGACAGGTTTTTAACCGTCACCTGCCACTGACCAGCATCTACTTTCTTCAGAGCAGATACTTCGTGTCCGAGACGGAGTTCGAATCCGGACTGTTTTTCTAAGCTAGCAACCAGATTGCGTGTGAGAGAGCCAAAGTCGACGTCAGCACCATAAGCAACGCGTGTTGCGGCGACAGGCTCATCACCGGTGCGGTTGTTCATAACCAGCGGCATCCACTCTGTGAGAGTGTCGGCGTCTTCACTGTATTCGATGTCGGCAAACAGGTGGTGATCTTTCAGCTTTTCATAGCGTTTGCGCAGGAATTCAACATTATCCTGTCCCCAGACGAAGCTGATGTGCGGCGTTGAGTTAATAAACTGATCAGGAGATGGCAGGTCGCCAGAATCCACAAGAGACGACCACAGCTGCTGCGAAATCTCGTAGTTGGCATTGATCGTCAGTGCACGCTCGATAGCCACATCGCCATCGGCACCTTGCGGGGTGTAGTTGAGTTCGCAGTATCCTGCGTGACCGGTACCGGCGTTATTCCAGCCGTCAGTGCTTTCAGCAGCAATCTGATCCAAGCGCTCTACCATGAGAACATTCAACGAAGAATCCAGTTTCTTCAGTAACGTAGCCAGTGTGGTGCTCATTACGCCACTGCCCACGAGCAGTGCATCGACTTTATTCGTTGCCATGTTGATTTCTCCAGTGCGCGAAGATCATATTGTCCGATTGGCGCGGGTGTGCGCCTTACTGTCTGGCTTGTGGCCTGAACAGTGATTCAGGGTAGTTGTCCTGATTTGTGCCTATAGTACAACGGATCGTAAATTACTGATCTGTATACTTTTTTATTATTAATATAAACAATACCTTATACATAAACGATTGAGGTCAAATCGGTGCTGCACGCCGCTCGCTGAAACAGCAGGCATAAAAAAAGCAGCCCGTAGGCTGCTTCCTGGTGCTGCGGCGATGGGCGCCTGCCTCTGGCATCATGCCATTGGTGTAATGTTTTTAACGTTCTTCGCGGTAAAGAAGGCAAACCCACCTTCTATGTCACCCACCTCTACACGGTTAGGTGCAAGTGGGGAGCTTTTTATGGCTGCAATGTACAAGCCTTTGCTCGCCACAAGGTTTTTTTCAACGTCGTTAAAGTGGGGCTGCGAGAAGGCAAACGTCTTGCGCTCGCAACCACGTTCCAGAGTCAGAATCAGCTGAGCATCTGCAAGGTCCGATGCGCGTGAAAAGTTAACGTAACTCACCTGATAGCTCTGATCGAATTCAAATAAGTACTGATCGAGTGTTTGTCGGCTGATGCTCATGATGCTTATTACCTGTAGCAGTTCTGTCTGTGTACAGTCTTAGGTTTAGCTGCCGCCATCGCCGATTTCCATCGCCAATAACAGAAAACTACACGAAAGCCGGAGGCGTCATTTTTCTGTGTTTTACTCAGGTTCGAAGGCAACAAATGGGAACCCAAAGGTAGGAATGCTACCAATGACAGGTGTCAATTATCCGTGCAGGTTCACACCCCGTTACGCGGCGCAGATTACCATTCGTCGGCAATATGCCCTAATGCCTGGCGTAAATTGGGATAAACCCAGCTGAAGTCGTTGGCCATCAACACACCCGGCGATACTTTCTGACCTTCCAGAAGCAGTTCAGACATCTCCCCAAACAACAGACGAGCCACAAAGGCGGGCATGGGAAAAATAGCCGGCCTGCTCAATACAGAGGCCAACGTACTGGTGAATTCGCTATTGGTAACCGGATACGGCGCGGTCATGTTGACCGGACCAGACAGTGTGCTTTGGGTAATGAAGTCGAGCGCTCTGACATAGTCATCGCGGTGTATCCAGGAAAGTACCTGATCACCGGAACCGATCACCCCGCCAAGGCCTGCATTGAAGGGAAGCCAAAGTCGCTTCAACATACCCCCATGCTCTCCTAACACGATCCCGGTTCGCAATATGACCAATCGCTCGGATCTTTCCTGCAATGGACGTATCGCCTGTTCCCAGTCGATACAGAGACTTGCGGCGAATCCAGCACCCGGGGCCGACTCTTCGGTAAATACCGGTGTGTCTCCCGGCACGCTGCCGTAATACCCTACAGCAGAACCACTGATCACCAATTCGGGATGTTGATCCGTCTGTACAGCCCAACGAGCGAGACGTTCCGTCAGCGCAATGCGGCTATCCCGAAGTGCACTCTTGCGTTTTTCACTCCAGCGCTGATCGGCAATACCCTCGCCGGCCAGATTGACGACCCAGTCGACCTTGCGTTCGATATCACTGAACTCGCGAACAAAGGTCACATCAGGACCGAGCAACCGTTTACCACGAACTGGATCACGACTTAAAACGGTAATCCTGTGACCAAGTGCCAACCAGTGTGGTACCAATGCAGTACCGATAAAGCCCGTACCTCCGGTAATCAGAATGTGCTTTTTCATAATCCACGCTCCTTAACCACCAACGCGGCCCGAGGGCCGCGTGGTACGGGTTTCAACCTGGCTGAATCAGAACTGCTCTGCAGTCATGTTCATCAGGGTTTCTTTACCATTTTCGATTTCTGCCAGAAGAGACAGTGTCTGCGGCAGAATTTTCTGCATGTAGAACGCTGCCGTCTCTTTCTTAGACGTATAGAAATCAGTTTCAGTCGAACCTTCGTCCAGAGCTTGCTGCGCTGTTGCTGCCATTCTACTCCAGAAGTAAGCAACTGCAGTCAGTGCAAACAAACGCAGGTATGGCGTTGCAGCAGAACCAGCCTGTTCGCGGTCTGACATACCATTTTGCATCAGCCACATGGTAGCTTTCTGCAGGCGGCCTGTTGCAGCTTTAACATCGTCACCGAATGGAACACCACCTTCTGTTTTGAGGTAGCTATCCACCATAGCAAAGAAGCTCTTAACTGGACGGCCACCGGCCATTCCCAGTTTACGACCCACAAGGTCGAGCGCCTGAATGCCGTTGGTGCCTTCGTAGATACGGGTGATACGAGAGTCACGCACGAACTGCTCGACTGGCCAGTCTTGAGTGAAGCCAGAACCGCCCATCAGCTGCAGGCCGTCGTTGGCACAGAAGAAGCCTTCGTCGGTCAGGAATGCCTTCACGATTGGGGTCAGCAGCTGCACCATGTCATCGGCCTGCTGTCGCTCTTGTTCCGACTCAGCCTTGTGCGAGATATCCAGCTGCATCGCAGTGTAGTAAGCCAGAACACGACCGCCTTCAATGGTCGCTTTCTGACGCAGCAACATACGACGCACGTCTGGGTGCACAATAATTGGGTCGGCTGCTTTTTCAGGTGCCTGCGGGCCAGCCAGTGAACGGCTCTGCAAGCGTTCCTTAGCAAAGTCGCGAGATACCTGATATGCCGCCTCAGCGAGACCCAGGCCCTGCAAACCAACCATCAGGCGCGCGCTGTTCATCATGACGAACATAGCTTGCAGGCCTTTGTGTGGTTCGCCAATCAACCAACCTTTGGCACCTTCAAAGTTCATTACGCAAGTGGCAGACGCCTTAATACCCATCTTGTGCTCGAGGCCACCACAGAACGCCGTGTTACGGCTGCCATCGTCGAGTACTTTTGGTACCAGGAAGAGAGAGATACCTTTCGAGCCACCGGGCGCATCCGGGAGTTTCGCCAGCACCAGGTGAATAATGTTATCCACCAGATCGTGCTCACCACCCGTAATCCAGATTTTATTACCAGTGACAGCGTAAGAACCATCCGCCTGTGGCTCAGCTTTTGTGCGAATCAGACCCAGGTCCGTACCGCACTGTGGTTCGGTCAGACACATGGTGCCCGTCCACTCGCCGCTCACCAGTTTTGGCAGGTATTTTTCTTTCAGCTCGTCAGAACCGTAGCTGGTCAGGGCATTGACTGCACCGTGCGTCAGGCCCGGGTACATGCCCAGCGACAGGTTGGCTGAGCACACCATTTCTTCTGCTAGTGTGTTCAGGGTGTGCGGTAAGCCCTGACCGCCGTATTCGACAGGACCAGCCAGAGCCGTCCAGCCCGCTTCAGCGAACTGGCGGTATGCATCTGGGAAACCTTCTGGCGTCTTAACGGTTTTGGTTTCCGTATCGAAGTGACAGCCTTCGCGGTCGCCTGACGTGTTGATTGGAGCAAGTACGTTCTCAGCCAGCTTGGCGCCTTCGGTGAGCATCGCATCCATGATTTCTCGGGTGGCGTCTTCACAACCGGGAAGTTCTGGCAGTACTTTGTCACCATTAAGAACTTCATACAGCGCAAACTGCATGTCACGGAGTGGTGCACGGTAGGTCATCGGTCTTTCCTCTGATTGAAAATAGTTATACGATCGTTATACACAAGACGTTAAATTTGTACAAGCGGTGAAATAACGACACAATAAGCGCAAAGGCGACGTCGATAAGCTGTACAACATCTACGCTGTACACGCTACGCATGCATGCAGAGGTCACACATGACACACAAAAATATTGCCATTATTGGTGCAGGGGTTGCTGGACTCACTGCACTGGAGCCACTCGTTTCAGCCGGGAATACAGTCACAGTTTTCGATAAGTCGCGAGGTTCAGGTGGACGTCTTGCAACTAAAAAGCTGAATGACTCCAGCTGGGATATGGGAGCGCAGTTCATGCGCGCTCATACCGCTGAGTTCACCGCGCAATTAAAAAAATGGCAAGCGCTTGGCTGGGTCGAACACTGGGATGTCACACCATGGGCGATTAACGGAACGCAGCGCACAGCCTCACCGGATGACATCGATCGATATGTCGGCATGCCACGAATGACTGGCTTGAGCCGCAAGCTGCTGGAGCACGCTGATGAATTTGTTACTCAGGCACGCATCGCAGAGACCCAGTTCGACAGTGACACCCAACAATGGCTTCTGACCACTGAAGAAGGCGCCAGTTTTGGTCCATTCGATGAGGTGATCATTAACACGCCCCCGGAACAGGCACTGCCCCTCGTGCCCGAGGGCTCCCCGGTTCGTGCGCAGATAGAAGGTGTACATATGCTGCCATGCTGGACACTGCTGCTGGGATTTGATCATCCGCTCGACTGTGTATTTGATGCAGCCTTCGTCAAATCAGGACCGATCAGTTGGATCGCCAGAAACAACAGTAAACCCGGCCGTGATGCCCGTGAGACATGGGTAATTCAGGCAAACCATGAGTGGAGCGAGCGCATGGTGGATGCTCCAAGAGATCAGGTTCAACAAGACCTGCTGGAAGCATTTCACACGGCTTGTGGTGATCACTCTAAAGCCGCTGATGTCTGGCTGCATCGTTGGCTATATTCGCTTCCGGCTGATGCACCGCTACTTGGCGCGCTTCGTGACGAGAAGCATAATCTGACTGTCTGCGGCGACTGGTGCCACAAGCCATCTGTAGAGGGAGCCTGGTTGAGCGGCCGCTGTGCGGCACAGCACCTCACCGCTAAAACACCAGCATCCGATCTTCAACAAATAACGGAGTAAGTATGTCCAAGCAACAATCTGCCACTGTGTTACTCGCACACGGGAGCAGCGATCAAAACTGGCTTGCCCCCTTTTCAGATCTTCTGAGCGACATCCGCGATGGCCTCAACGGTGAGCGCGTCGAAATGTCTTACATGGAGCTTGCCGACCCCTCCATGGAGCACCAGATCACTATGCTTGCAAGGGAAGGATTCACGCACATCGACGTGATGCCACTGTTCTTTGCTGCAGGGCGACACCTTCGTAAGGATGTGCCCGGACAAATCGATGCTTTACAGAACGCTCTCAAAGATGAGGGTTTACAAGTAAGTATCACTTTACACCCGCCTGTCGGACTCGAACCTGAAGTAACCGACGCATTGAGGCACATTGTTGTACGTCAGGTCAGTGCCAATTCGTAAAGTTATACAAAATATGATTTTTTTGTACAAACTTTATTGACTTGTACAATGATCAAGGGCCAGAATAAACCTATACAAGAAACTCTCAGGAGTTGTACAAATGGTTTATTCATCCGACAACAAGATCCCCGTAGGTATCAGCGCCTGTCTGACCGGCCAGCCAGTGCGCTTCAACGGCAGTCATAAGCGATCCCGCTTCTGCACTGACACCCTGAGCCAGTACTTCGATTTCCGCCCGGTGTGCCCTGAAGTCGCCATTGGCATGGGAACACCGCGCGAACCGATTCGCCTTGTCAGTGAAACGCCCGCAGATACAGAGATCAGAGCCGTCGGTGTGGACTCACCAGAGCTGGACGTTACTGATGCACTGAGAGCGGAAGCAGTCAGTACCAGTGCTGCTAATCAGGATCTGTGTGGCTTCATCTTTATGCAGAAGAGTCCGAGCTGCGGTGTCTTTGCGGTTAAGCGTTATCTGAAGAACGGGCACCCTGAAGGCAAG
The DNA here is from genome assembly GCA_006212115.1 of Thalassolituus sp. Lineage (GTDB taxonomy): Bacteria > Pseudomonadota > Gammaproteobacteria > Pseudomonadales > Oceanobacteraceae > Thalassolituus. The sequence continues at coordinate 7,429 of PDUK01000025.1, forward strand.
GCCTCGGGTATTTTCGCCAGCGAATTCGCCCGGCTGAACCCTTTGTTGCCCATCGAAGAAGCAGGCCGTTTGAATGACGCTGCCCTGCGCGAAAATTTCATGGTCCGTGTCTTTGCCTTCCGTGACTGGCAGCTGTTTACGCAGACAACCGTCACTCCAGCTCGCCTTATCGAGTTTCACTCTCGGTATAAGTATCTGGTTATGGCTCACAGTATCGTGCAGTACAAAGCTGCCGGTAAGCTACTCAGCGACTTGAGTGGCGATATCGACTACATCGCGGAGCAATATTTCGAGCTATTAATGACGGCACTGGCCAAGCCTGCCAGCCGCAAGATGCACACCAACACCATGATGCATCTGCAGGGTTATCTGAAAAAGCTCATCACCCCTGAGGACAAAGCAGAACTGCAACGCCTGATTATGGAGTATCGCCGCGGCATCATTCCCTTAGTCGTTCCGCTGACGCTGCTCAAGCACCACCTGAACCACTTTGGCGATGCCAACCGATACGCACGTGAACAGGTCTATCTGAATCCCCATCCATACGAAATGGGGCTGAGGAACAGCCTGTGAATATAGCGGAAACCACAGGCTACCCGATCCGAGAGTTTGCCCGCCTGACAGGAGTCAACCCAGTTACTCTGCGAGCGTGGGAGCGTCGATATGGAATCATCCAACCCCTGCGTACGCCGAAAGGTCACCGCTACTACACCGATGATCACGTCGATCAGGTGAAATCGATTCTGTACTGGCTTGATCAGGGTTACCCCATTCGTCAGGTAAAACTACTGCTCAACGAGCCACCGGCAGATCCGGCTCGTGCCAGCGATGACTGGGAGCAGCTTCAGAACCGACAGCTGAGTGCAGCGCGGGATCTCAACTCGCGCGCGCTGGACGATGAGTGGAGCAACGGTTTGGCCAGCTACCCTATGGGTGTTTACTACGAGCGCTGCCTATTGCCCGTCCTCGATACGCTTCGCCAGTCTCCGGATGAAGCGCTGATTCTGCATGCTTTCAGCCACCTGCTGCAGCGCAAACTGACGCAACTTGTACAACTGCAACAGAAGCACGCCGAAGGTCCGGGCCTACTCATGTGCACCAACGATCAGCAAGCAGAGCTTCATATTCTCGCGGCTTCCTACGCATTGGGCGCAGCGGGTTTTCGACTTGAGTACTTTGGTGTGAATCTAAATCCCGATGACGTTCGTATAGTGTCGGACAGGTTGGATTTTTCTTGGGTTTGGGCGCACATCCATCCCAGTAACAGCGACGAACAACAGCAGTGGCAAGCCTTATCAGATAAGTGCCGAATCCCAGTTTATTTCTCTGGGGCGATACCTAAAACCACAGCCGAAGACTACGCACTGAAACCACCTATGAACAAACAGATACAGACTTTCATCACACACGCGGGGGGATTCGCATGACACGTCTGATGTGGTTCCGCACCGACCTGAGAGTGCACGACAATCCAGCTTTACGTCACTCCCGTCGTGATGATGACGCTGCGACCATGGCGATTTATTTCGTTACCGAGCCGCAATGGGAGCAACACGACCTGGGCTCACGTCGTACTAATTTGATGAAACAAGCAGCCTGCGAATTGCACCGCAGCCTGGAGGAATTAGGCATCCCACTATTGATCGTCGAGAAGCCTGACTTTGCCGCCTGCACCCAGTTCCTGCGCGACATTATCAGCCAGTACGACGTGACAGAGCTGAACTTTAATCTCGAATACGAAATTAACGAGCGCCATCGCGATATTGAATTGAGCAAGTGGTGTAAAGCAGAAAACGTCGCGGTAAATAAATTTCATGATCAATGCATCGTCCCACCCGGCGAATTAAAAACGCAGAACGGCGACCCATACCGTGTGTACTCCCCTTTCCGTAAGGCATGGCTGAAAGCCACCAAAGACTACATTGATGCGCCAACGTCCTCCCCACAAACTCAGGACATGCGAACCATCGATCATGCCCTGCGGGATTACTGGAAAGAGCAACAGTGGCTGCCGGAGTTTCAACAAGATGCACTTTGGACAGCAACTGAGGATGCGGGCCATAGCCAGCTGAAAGACTTCCTGGACGCCGATGCGCGCCTGTACAACGACCAGAGAGATATCCCAGAGCTCGATGCCACCAGCCGCTTATCTTTCTATCTTGCAGTCGGACTGTTATCGCCCCGGCAGTGTATTCATGGCGCGTGGCAGCACAACGGCTGCCTGCTGAGCGGCGGCGAGGCCGGATTGGATAGTTGGATCAACGAGCTGGTATGGCGAGAATTCTACAGACACCTGATTGTGGCCTATCCTGAACTATGCAAGCACCGTGCATTTCGTGCCGACTATCAGGATATTCCATGGCGCGACAGTGAATCTGACTTTCAGAAATGGTGTCGCGGTGAGACCGGATACCCGGTCGTGGATGCGGCAATGAAGCAACTTTTGGCGCAAGGCTGGATGCACAACCGCCTGCGAATGGTAACAGCGATGTTCCTGACCAAACACTTACTCATCGATTGGCGCTGGGGAGAAAAATACTTCAGCGAGCAGCTGGTGGATGCCGACCTCGCCTCCAATAACGGTGGTTGGCAGTGGAGTGCTTCAACCGGTGCGGACGGCGCACCCTACTTCCGAATTTTCAATCCGGTTACGCAATCTGAGCGTTTCGACAAGCAGGGGCACTTTATTGCGCGCTACCTGCCAGAACTCCAGAGCTTACCGGCCAAGACCCGACATTTCCCAGACGAGCTCTCTCGCAAACGCTGCGGATATTCCACAGCGATCGTTGAACACAAAGCGGCACGCCAACGCGCGCTGGACACTTTTAAAAGCATGGAGAACTGAGGCCAAAGCCCGGTGAAACTGGTATGACAAGCATTCGCAAGAAATCATGGCTGCTCAACATTGTACGTTGGTTTGATTCTTATGCTGGCGACGATGCAAAGATGACCAGCACCGAATTTAACTGGGTGCGCGTCATTCCGTTTCTGATTCTCCATCTTGCCTGCTTTGCCGCCTTCTGGACGGGGGTCAGCACAGTTGCTGTTGTCACCTGTCTCGCATTGTTCTGGCTTCGCATGTTTGCCATTACCGCGTTTTATCACCGCTATTTTTCGCACCGCAGTTATAAGACCAACCGCTTCTGGCAATTCCTGTTTGCTTTAATCGGCAACATGTCCGCCCAACGTGGACCTCTCTGGTGGGCGGCCCATCACCGTGCCCACCATCAATACTCCGACACAGAAAATGACCTGCACTCACCAGTACAGCGTGGGTTCTGGTGGAGTCACATGGGTTGGTTTACCTGCGACGCCAGCTTCAAGACTCAGCAAAAGCGCATTAAGGATTTTGCCAAATTCCCAGAGCTTCGTTTTCTCGATCGCTACGACAGTTTTGCGCCGCTTTTGCTGATCGCCTTGTTGTTTGTCGCTGGCGAGCTGCTGGCATCGTTCAAACCAGAACTGGGTACAAACGGCGCTCAGATGGTTGTCTGGGGTTTTGTTATTTCAACCGTGTTGTTGTTTCACTCAACCGTGACGATCAACTCGCTCGGACATATTTGGGGATCACGTCGATTCCAAACTAAAGACGACAGCCGCAATAACGCTTTTCTTGCTCTGCTGACACTTGGCGAGGGTTGGCACAACAACCATCACCGCTACGCCACATCTGCACGTCAGGGCTTCTACTGGTGGGAAGTCGATATCAGTTACATGATTCTGAAAGCAATGAGCTGGGTTGGCATTATTCATAGCCTGAAACCCGTACCCGAGCATGTTCTCAAGGAGGGGCGTCATGGAAAACGCACAACAAGTGAACAGGAATAACCACTCAGCAGACGAGCAGCGAAAAAAGTCTGATCCTCGTCTCACGGCTTTTTATGACTTGTATAACACCCTGAGTCCCGACACAGCAGGCACGGCCATGTTGCGCCGGCACTTGGAAGCAGTGTACGCGGAGCACATTGAATTCAGCGATCCAATACATCGGGTGACAGGCCTTGATGAGATGGAACGCTATTTCGAAGGCTTGTACGAGAACATCACCTACATCGAATTCAATTTTCATAATGCACTGGTGAACGGTGACGAAGGTGCCGTCCACTGGACGATGATCTATCGCCACCCCCGCCTGAAAGGTGGAAAGAAAGATATCCGTGTTGAAGGCGTCAGCCTACTGCGCTGGCGCGACGGAAAAATCACGCGTCATCAGGATATTTTTGATGCCGGAAGTTTGTTGTACGAGCACCTACCCATACTCGGCAGCGTTATCCGCAAATTAAAGGAGCGTATGGCATGAGCAACCCCATCCCACTTGATGATCAGGTTATCTGGTTAACGGGCGCGTCGTCCGGTATCGGTGAAGCCCTTACCGACGCCCTTGCTCCCCGCTGCCGGGCTTTGTTTATCAGCGCACGCTCTGAAGACAAACTTAAGCCTCTCGCTGCCAGGCATGATAACGTCATTATCGCCACGGCAGACATCACTGATGAAGAAAGCCTGCACAAGGTCGCTGAATTCATCGATGAGAAATACGGCCACCTGGATACCGTTATTGCCAATGCCGGCACCTGCGAATATGTCGATGTCACCGATTTCGACGCCGCCCTATTCCGCCGAGTAATCGATACCAATGTAATGGGCCTGGTGAATACCACGGCCGCTGCCCTCCCACTCCTACGCAAGAGCGAACGAGGTTATCTGGTCGGTGTTGGCAGCAGTGTGTCCATGCTCGCAATGCCACGCGCACAGGCTTACGGTGCCAGCAAAGCCGCGGTCGCACACTTTCTCGAGAGCATGAAAGCCGATCTGACGGCGATGAATATTGATGTTTCTATAGTCAGCCCCGGTTTCGTTAAAACGCCGTTGACCGATGTTAATGACTTCCCTATGCCTATGCGTATCAGCGCCGAAAAAGCCGCTGACGCCATTATTGATGGTATCGAGAAGCGTCACTGGCACATCCACTTTCCTAAAACATTTACCCGCATCCTTTGGTTTATTGGTCAATTACCAGCATTCCTGCGCCATCGAATTACCGCCTCAATGTCGCGAACTGATGAAGCACTAAAGCAGAGGCACGCACAGGAGTCTGATTCATGAAAAAACGTATCGCCGTCGTCGGTTCCGGCATCGCAGGTTTGACTTGCGCCTGGCTGTTGAGAGACAAGTACGACATCACTCTCTACGAAGAAAACGATTACCTCGGTGGTCACACTCAGACCACCGACGTGGAGTTGTTGGGCAAGTCCTGGCCGGTTAATACGGGTTTCATCGTTTACAACGACTGGACCTACCCCAACTTCATCCGCCTGATGGAGTTGCTCGGTGTCGAAAGTGAAGAGTCAGACATGAGCTTCAGTGTGAAATGCGAGCAGTCCGGGTTGGAGTACAACGGGCACACGCTGAACTCTCTATTTGCGCAACGTCGTAATTTCCTTAAACCGTCCTTCTACGGAATGATCCGTGACATCCTGCGGTTTAACAAAGAAACCCGTGCAGAATTAGCTAATGACAGTGTCGATCGCACAGAGACACTGGGTAGCTACCTGACACGAAAAGGCTACGGCGAGGCATTCCGCACTAAATACATCATCCCAATGGGCGCAGCAGTTTGGTCTGCCAGCGAAGATATGATGATGGCGTTTCCGGTTTATTTTTTCCTGCGTTTCTTTAATAACCACGGCATGCTGAGCGTGGATGACCGGCCACAATGGCGCGTCATCTCCAATGGTTCACGCAGCTACGTGACGCGCATCCTTAAAGACTTGCCTCAGGATCAGGTGTTTCTGAATACACCGGTGGATGGCGTAAGTCGTTCAGATGACGGAGTTGTTATCAGCAGCAAGCGCGGTCATGACCTGTACGACGAAGTCATCTTTGCTTGCCACAGTGATCAGGCGCTGGCCATGCTTAAAGACGCGACTGCGGACGAGCAAGCCATTCTCGGTGCTATTCCGTACAAGATGAATGACGTCGTACTGCATACCGACGAAACCATTCTGCCCAAACGCAAACTGGCATGGGCTGCCTGGAACTATCACATCGGTGAAGATGCACAGGATTCTGTTGCCGTTACCTACTACATGAATCGCTTGCAGAACTTTGATGACGCGCCCGTGGAATTTTGTGTCACGCTGAATAAAACAGAAGCCATTAATCCTCAAAAAATCATTCGCAAATTCCGTTATGCCCACCCAGTCTTCACTCTGGAAGGTATGGCTGCTCAGCAGCGTCATAGTGAGATCAGCGGTGTAAATAACACCCACTTCTGTGGTGCATATTGGTTCAACGGTTTTCACGAAGACGGTGTCCGCAGTGCCCTGCGCGTGACGGAAGCACTTGGAGTACCACTGCCGTGAACTCAACCCAGAGTGCCCTATTTGTCGGCGACGTGCGTCATCGTCGCTTTCACCCAGTGAGCCATGAGCTGAATTATCAGGCTTTTATGGTGTGGCTCAATCTTGATGAGGTCGATGATGTTCTACAGCGATCATCGCTTTGGGGCACCCGGTTTGTATCGCCAGCAAGGTTTAAACGCGAGGACTACTTTGTTTTCGACGATCTGAACGTAGAAGACACAGCTGAGAATCTAAAACAGCACGTGATTCATGCATTCAAAAAAGAAACAGGGTTGGACGTCTCTACTGTTTGCATGATGACCAATCTGCGCTACTTCGGGTATCTGATTAACCCCGTTACTTTTTATTACGCCTATGCCGCAGACGGCACACATCTGGGTATTTTGTCAGAGATAACGAATACGCCGTGGAATGAGCGTTTCCATTACACCTTGCTATCGCAAACCGCTGGATTAAATACAGCGTCATCCTCGGACAGAGCGGAGAAGTTCACCGGTATTAAACCCGAGCACACGCAACAGCACGAGGATGGACATCTGCGACACCGCTACCGCTTTAATAAGGTATTCCATGTTTCGCCGTTCAACCCGATGGATATGACCTACATCTGGAGCATGCCAGAGGTCACAGATACTTGCCTGATCCATATGCAGACCATGAATCAGGGGCGCCTCGACTTCGATGCCACCATGACGATGGAGCGCAAGCCGTTAACGGCGAGCAGCATGCGCCAGGTGCTTATTACCTATCCATTTATGACGATGAAAATATTCTGGGGAATTTACAGTAACGCCGCTCGCCTGTGGCTGAAGAAAAGCCCCTTTTACGACCATCCGGAAAACGACCCGGAACAGGATTTAAGAAAAACTACCGCCCCACGACAGGAGCACCTATGAAAACACTGACCGTGACCGCTGACACCATGCCTTGGCTTGATCGCTTCTGCCGCAATGGGTTGATACAGACACTCGAAAAGTTGCACACAGGGTCTCTTGAGATCATTGAGGGCAACCACACCATGAATTTTGGTGAGCAAGGCTCAGAGCTACATGCGAGTATTGAGATTCTCGACAGCGAAGCCTACCGCAGCATCGCGCTCAACGGCAGTGTGGGTGCCGGTGAGTCCTATATGACTGGAGACTGGACTTGTGCGGAACTGCCCACGCTGATCCGCATCCTGTCCCGCAACAAGGATGTCGTCGATCAGATCGACGGCGGCTTGGCGAATCTGGGCAAATTTGCACTCAAGTGGATTCATTCCCTGAATCGCAATACCGAAAAAGGCTCCCGCCGTAATATCGCTGCCCACTACGATCTCGGCAACGACATGTTTGAGCTGTTTCTTGATCCTACCATGATGTATTCGAGCGGTATTTTTCCTCGTGAAGACGCCACGATGGAAGAAGCATCGGTATACAAGCTGGATCGTATTTGCAAAAAGCTGAATCTGACTGCGGATGATCATCTGGTAGAAATCGGAACTGGCTGGGGCAGCATGGCGATCCATGCGGCGAAGCACTATGGTTGCAAAGTCACCACGACCACCATCTCTGAACAGCAATATGCCTGGGCGGAAGAAAAGGTAAAAGCCGAAGGACTTGAAGACAAGATTACCCTGCTAAAAAAAGACTACCGGGCTCTTGAAGGTCAATTCGACAAGCTGGTCTCCATTGAGATGATTGAGGCGGTAGGTTGGGAATATCTGGACACCTATACCGAGACAATCAGCCGACTCCTGAAACCAGAAGGCCTTGCACTGATTCAGGCAATTACCATTGAAGATCAGCGCTACGAGCAGGCGAAAAAAGACGTCGACTTTATCAAGCGCTATATCTTTCCGGGTAGTTTTATTCCCTGTGTTACGGCTATTCAGAACTCGTTCACAAAATGCACCGATATGAAGATGTCGCATATGGAAGACATCACTCCGCACTATGCGCGCACTCTGGATGCATGGCGTCAGCGCTTCCTGGCAAACAAAAACGACATCATGGCGAAGGGATACAGTGAAGACTTTATTCGCTTATGGGATTTCTACTTCGCTTACTGCGAAGGCGGCTTTGCTGAGCGCGTTATCGGTGATGTTCATCTGATGTTCGCCAAACCCTTAAATCGCAGCACGCCAGTACTGGGCGATCTCTGACGTGACTGATTCACGCCTGACTCTCGTCAATGCCGTCGCTTTTCAGGCATGCTGGTTCGCTTGCGTAATCGGCGGTAGCCTCTGGGCACTGCCGGCCGTCATCCTGTTTATGGTATGGCATCAGCGTGTCGCAGATAAGCGCGAGTGGATACTGATTTCAGTATTAACCCTATGCGGTATTGCCATCGATACTCTCTGGTATCAGATCGGGCTGATACAGTTTCCCAATTACAGTATGCCCGTCGTACCTGTCTGGCTTGCTTTATTGTGGCTCGCTTTCTCTGCAACCCTTATGCATTCGCTGGCGATATTTTTCTCACGCCCATGGCTGATCACTCCAATTGCAGCCATTGCAGCGCCGGTGAGCTACTTCGCTGGTGAACGCTTTGGTTCGATCACCCTGACGGACAATAGCCTTTGGGTTATCGCCGCTAGCTGGGCGGGCTTGATGCTGGTTTTTTCTGTCGCTCATAAGAGCCTGACCAAGGAACGTGTTTATGGCTAACGCTGTCTCTTTTATCAAAGCGATCACCATCGCCGCTGTCGTCATACTGTCAGGCGTTCTTACAGGTACGCTTTCAGGCACTGTGTTCGCAGACGAATCGATATTGTCTTACAGAGGAGATGCGTTCAGCCTCGATGGCGGTACGCTGCTTTATACAGAGCACCACCAGCTCACATACAGACAAGTCAGTTCAGATTCCGATAAAGCAGTAAAGGAACCTATTTCCCGTATCACCCGTTATCAGGACGCCAATACTCAAGAGTTTGCCGTCAAAGAGAATACCTATCGCTATGGCAGCGCCACGCCTGAGTTTAATCTGACTGACACACGCTACGGATACTATGAGGAGGTTACGTACGAGAACGATCGCTGGCGAGCCTCATACCGAGAGCCTACAGAGGCTGACAAAGGGAAGTTAGGCAAACCAGACTACACGCCTGTTATCGATTCGGGATTCGATGAATTTGTTCGTTCGGTATGGCCAGAATTAATGGATGGCGACACGGTCCGGTTTTCTTTTGCAGTACCATCACGACTCGAGTGGGTCAACTTCCGTTTAATACCGTTGAAGAACGAAAACGGTACGCTTACTGTGGAGATGCGCCTTAGCTCAAGATTACTGTCTTGGCTGCTGGACCCGGTCAAGCTCAGCTACGATACAGAAACCATGCGTCTATTAACCTATCGCGGATTAACCAATATCCGTGATAAAAATGGTGAGGGTATTCAGGCGGAAATCCGATACACCTACCCGGACTAAACAACGTCTCTGAAACTTTAAAAACAGTGCAATAAAAGGAACTATCCAATAAAAGGAACTGTGCAATGAAACGGCGGCTTGTACTACCTGCGCTTTTGTCTCTAGTTGTTTCAGCCATGAGTCACGCGGACGTGGCTCTGGACACTGTTACCACAACGGCGGGTGATGAACAGGAGACCCGCCCGGCTACGCAAAAATTACTGAAAGTACCCGGAGCCGGAAACGACCCTTTACGAGCGCTTGAGGCCTTACCGGGTGTCGTTTTTGGGAACGGTCGCGAAGCTGCTCCCGCAGTACGCGGATCATCACCAGATGACAACGCGTACTACCTCGATTTTCTCCCAGTCGGCTACCTATTTCACAACGACGGATCAAGCATCATCAATGACGCATTAGTGGAAGGCTTTCAGCTTTACCCTGCCGCATTTGGGCCAGAGTTCAACGGTGCAACCGGAGCGGTTATTACCGCAGAATCACGATCTCCCTATTTCGATGAGCAGCAAACCATTGTTGACCTTAGTCTGCTTCGCGCGGGCGTTCTGTTTGATGTACCTGTTAACGAACAAAACGCCGCATTTCTCAGTGCGCGTATGAGTTTGTTCCAATTCTATCTTGAAAATATTATCGATGATGAAGATTTCGAGTTCACCACCGTCCCTGAGTTTTACGACTATCAGGGTGCCTGGGAATATCGACCGGATGCAACCTCAACTCTGAGATTTCAGGTGGTGGGTGCGCGTGACAAGGCGGGGCTGGATTTTGATGAAGACTCCGATTTTGTTCAACAAGACCCTGCGCTCAGTGGCGGGCTGGAAGCGGAGCAGTATTTCAATAGTCAGGGAGTCGTATACGAAACTATCTTCGACTCTGGCATCAGTATGGTAGCCGGACTGTCGCAACTGGAAGAAAGCTTTGAATTCAGTATAGGGCAAGGCAACTTTATTGATGCCAAAAGCAACCGCTACGGTTTCCGCTCGCAGTTCTCTTACCCAATTTCATTAACACATGAGTTGGAATTCGGAGCGGAGTTTGCCCAGCAAAATATTGGCTACAAAGGGCGGTTCTCTGCGCCGCCCTGTGATGAATTTTCCAGTGATTGTCGCCTTGTCAGTGCTACCGAGGAATTGCGCGGAAGCGGTGACTTCCCGATTCGTACGACACAGCTCAATCTGGCCGACATTTGGCAAATCAATGCGGACTGGCAACTCACCAGCGGCGCACTAGCATCGTATAACGAATTTACCGGTAATACGTACTTGGAACCCAGACTGAAAAATCGCCTGACCGTCAGCGAGCCACTGGTCTGGACACTCGGTTACGGACGCTACCACGCCCTGTCGGGAAATCCGGGCCAATACACGCCCGAGTTCGGGAACCGTGAACTGGATGAAACCCGCTCCACACATTACGTCACTGGCCTTGAATATCAGTTGAAAGACGGCCTTACCCTGACGACGGAGGTCTACTACAAAGAAATCCGTGACATCGTGGTATCTCGCGCACCGCAAAGCGAATACCCAACGCTGACGCTGGACGAATATAACAACTTACCGCGCTATACCAATGAAGGTAGTGGCGAGGCATGGGGTGTCGAAGCTCTACTCAACGCAGATTTCAGTGAACGCTGGTACGGTTGGGTCTCTGTTACCCTGTCCCGGACGGAGCGGGAAAACGACATAACTGGCGAGCGCTTCCGTTATTCCTACGACAAACCTGTGGTAATCAATACCGTCGGCAACTACCAACTGAATGACGATTGGACTCTGGGGTTGAAATGGCGTTTTGAAAGCGGACAACTCGTGACTCCGCTGGAAGGTGTTGAAGAGGATGAGACAACACCCGGCCTCTTCAATCCGATCTATGGTGCACCATTCTCTGAGCGTTTGCCGTCTTATCACCGCCTGGATGTCAGAGCAGACCGTTCTTACGACTTTACCCGGTGGAGCATGGACCTCTATGTCGAGGTCATTAACTTGTACGCCCGTCAGAACGTCATTGGTTACCAGTATCTCAATGCTGACTACAGCGAACGGGAGGACGTTAACGATCTGCCGCCCATCGCATCCGTCGGCGTAAGGTTGATATTTTGATGGTTGAAGCGACCATTGTCTCAAATATCTTTTCAATTTATTAATTTAGGGCCATACTGTTCTAATTGAAACCAACAGGAACAACGGAAGATGCAAATAGGAAAGCGCGAGGAATTCGACCTGAACGAGATGGCCATTTTCGTTCACGTTGTTGAAGCAGGAAGCTTTACCGGTGCCGCCCGGCATCTTGGTCTACCGAAATCCACCGTCAGCCGCAAGATCACCCAACTTGAGGAGCGGCTCGGTGTACGCCTGATTCAACGCACAACCCGAAGCCTTCGACTTACCGACACTGGTAACGCCTATTACAACCAGTGCGCCCGTATATTGGGTGAAATTGAAGAAGCCAACATTGCTGTCACCCGCATGCAAAGCACGCCAACGGGGACGCTACGTATTACTGCACCCGTACTGTTTGGTTCGACCGTCCTGTCAGGGCTGATCGCTGACTATTGCGATCAACATCCGCAAGTGACCGTAGACATGGCGTTGAGCGACCAGAAACTGGATCTCGTGCAGGACGGTATTGATGTCGCGTTCCGCGTCGGCACCCTAGAGGATTCATCATTAATCGGGCGTCATCTGGGCGACGTGCGTTCACTGCTTTGTGCCAGCCCCGAATACATCAAGAAGCACGGTGAGCTTCAGCACCCCGACACACTCGGCGAGCACAACCTGATGACGTTGACCCAATGGCCATCATGGCAGCTTTGCGGACCCGGAGGTCAAACTCACAATCACAATGTACACCCGCGTGTACAGGTAAATGACTTTGCCAGCCTGTATACACTGGCCTTATCTGGCTCTGGGGTGGCACCGCTGCCATCCTTGATTGCCGCTCCCGCTATCCGCGCAGGTACTCTGGTACAGGTATTACCGGAGTGGCCTTTTGAAGCGAGTCCGATCCACGCGCTTTACCCAAGTAACCGTCACCTGTCTGCGAAGGTGCGAAGCTTTGTTGAATTCGTGATCGAGTCAGTACGTCCAAACCCGCCTTGGGAAGTGGAACATGGGCTTGTCAGTACAGACTGAAACAATGGAGATTCAGGGATGATAAAACGAATCACTTATGGAACAACCGCAGCACTGGTTTCTCTGACACTGGCGCTTTCACTGGGTGGCTGCCTGCCTCAGGAAGTAGATGAAGTCGTTGAAACTGGCGAGGTTACAGACGCGGCCCCGGCTACTGTATCAAAGCCCGCTCGGCACCCCGATGAATTACTTCGGGATCAATATCGTCACCCTGCTGAAACTCTGATGTTCTTTGATGTTCAGCCCTCCCATACTGTGGTCGAAATCTGGCCCGGTACAGGATGGTACAGCGCTATTCTCGCGCCCTACCTGAAAGACGAAGGGCAACTTATTGCTGCGCATTTCCCTGCAGACAGTGAAGTCAGTTTTTTCCGAAAGAGCCGTGCAGCTTACAACGAGCGCTTTCTTCTGCAACCAGATCTCTATGGCAAAATTTTCATCAGTGAGCTGGCTCCTCCGCAGGTGCTGAATATCGCCGAAGCCGGTGAAGCAGACAGAGTTCTGACCTTCCGGAACGTCCACAACTGGATGAGAAACAGACAGGAACAAGCGGTATTTGATGAGGCCTATCGGGTACTCAAGCAAGGCGGCCTGTTAGGGGTTGTCGAGCATCGCGCGCCGGAGAGTTTTACCCGGGAAGAGATGGTGCAAAGTGGCTACGTCAGTGAATCTTATGTCACACAACTGGCCATTAACGCCGGATTTCTTCCGGACGGCCAGTCTGAAATCAACGCCAATCCTAATGACCGACATGATCACCCACATGGCGTATGGTCTTTGCCTCCTACGCTACGGGGCGGCGAATCCACTCGCGCGCAGTTCGAAACTATTGGCGAAAGTGATCGTATGACACTGAGGTTCCGTAAACCCTGACTGGTCGCACTACAGCCGTGATCAGATATCAGAGCTCGGAACCGTCCATACCAATCAGAGTGACCCAGTGTTCGCCTGTTTCGTCTTCATCGACCTGCAGGCGCAGCATGCCCGCATAGGGAATCCCCAGGCGCTTCATTGCCTCTGGCGCCAGAGAGAGTAGATGTTGGGCCAATACCCGCATCACGCCCCCGTGCGTCACCACTAACAGATGCTCTCCGCCGTGTTCCTGCAAGGCATGGAGCCAGCCATCCAGTACACGCGCCTGCAGCGCAGGAACGGGCTCGCCATTAGGGGCACAGAAGTTCATCGGGTCTTCCCACAGTTGACGCACATGGGTCTGATCACCGGTCATAACGTCTTTCACCGGTACACCTTCCCAGTCGCCATAGTCGATTTCCGCCCAACGCTCATCGACACGTATCGGTAAATTCCCTTCCGACGCAACCTCAGCAGCACTTTCATGGCAGCGTGCCAGCGGAGAGCTCACGACCCTTTGCCACGCGCCAGGGTTTCGTATCAAGCGCTCGCGAAACTGCCTTCGACCGTTGTCGGTAAGGCGATGATCAATACGTCCGCGAAACACATCGCCGCCTTCAGGCTCTCCATGGCGAATAACATCAAGGTATGTGACTTTTCTGCTCATAAGCGGCGAGGCTCCGGCGAAGCTGCTGACAATGTCTATGCTAGTCATAGTATCAAAATTAATGGCCTCATAAGGAGTAACGACATGAGCGCACAATCGTTTGCAGAAATGCGTATGGAGCCACGTTGGCAACTGAAGAGCACGGTCAGCGTCTTCCAGAAAGGAGGAAGCGACTGCCTTGGTCTATTGGTCAATTGGTCAAAGAGCGGACTGATGATTTCAAGCTACCAACCGTTGAAATCAGGTGACAGTTTTGACGTCGAGCTCGTCGATATTCTTCAGGATAACGACCGTCGCACTGCGCCCTGTAAAATAGAAGTCGTCTGGTGCAAAGAATTGAATCCCAGTCTGTACGGAAGTGGCTGCCGTCTGGTGGAAGGGTCAGAAATGTTCGACGCAATGATGCAGGACTATTGCGACGAGTAACCAGCACCTTACACTGTGGCGTACATTCTTTAATTAACGGCGACGTATGCTGCAGTTTGGTATTGATCTTGGCGGGACGAAAACAGAAATCATCGCGCTGGATAGTGAGGGGAATGAACGTCTTCGTCGTCGGGCTCCCACCCCCCGCGAGTCCTATCCAGACATTCTCAATACCATCCTGACTCTGGTCACTGACGCTGCGAGTGAACTCAACGAGCCCTACACGCTAGGACTCGGCATTCCCGGCGCCCTATCCTATAAAACCGGCTTGGTAAAAAACGCCAATACCACCTGCCTGATCGGCCAGGATCTGAAAGGCGATATTGAGCGTAGTCTCAAGCATCCTGTCGTGATCGCCAACGACGCCGACTGTCTGGCATTGTCCGAAGCAACCGACGGCGCAGGCGCGGGTTATGACTCTGTTTTCGCAGTCATTATCGGTACAGGTTGCGGCGGTGGTTGGGTGGTCAATGGCAAGGTTATCTCCGGCCCGAACGCGATTGCCGGCGAGTGGGGACATAACCCATTACCCTGGCGTACCGACGAAGACGGCGACTTCCCGTGCTATTGCGGTCTGACCGGCTGTCAGGAGACATTGCTTTCCGGATCAGGGATTCGACTTCAAGCTCAATTCGAAACGGGGTTAGACCAGTCTGCGGAGACTTGGGTAAAGGCCGCTGAAGCAGGCGACTCGCAAGCCCAGCAGGTGTTACTCCATCATCACAAACGGCTTGCGAAAGCCCTCGCCGCGGTCATCAATCTGATGGACCCACATGCCATTGTTCTGGGTGGAGGTGCTTCCAATATCGAGAGTATTTACCGGATAGTGCCAGAGCTCTGGGGAGAGTGGGTATTCTCAGACTCCGTTGAAACCCCACTACTGAAATCCCAATACGGCGACTCCAGTGGCGTGCGTGGCGCCGCCTGGCTCGGGCGTTCGGCCTACAGTAAGTAACCGCCCACGGTTGCAGTCGCAATCAACACCATCCAGACAGAAAGCGAACGGATGTGTAGGCGCTGCCAGCGGTCTAACTCCGCAGCGGCCTCCTCTGGCGATTCACTCACTGGGCGTGAGATGGGGCCAGACTCCCCCGCCAGCGATTCATTCGCAACCCGGTACAAGACATCAGCACTGTGCGTTGTACGGTCCCACAAATACGAATGCAGAATGGGAAACGCTTTCAGAAAGTCCCCTGCCAAGGCATATGTCAGCCCCAACAGGCGTACCGGTATCCACTCGATCCAATGCAGATAGCGCCATGCCTGAGCATCGCAGTGGGTCGCGCGGGCATACTGAAGCGAGAACCAGGCCAGCAGAATGCCTGCAATATCGGCCACCATGTACCAAAAGACCATCAGAAAGAAAAACTCAAACCAACGATGCAGTAATGCCCGAATCACCTGATGATTCATAGTGGAAGGATCTTCGCTGACTTCGACTTCAGGGACGGCGAGGTACTGATCCGCACAGTGATACGCGCCCTGCGTATCGCCTTTTCGTAAATCGCTCCGGTAGGCCTCAAGGTGCTTACCAATACTGATGTGCGACAGCACATAGAGGAGAAGCAGAATTTTTAACACCACACTCAGCAAACCAAAGGCGTACGGGTCCGCCAGTACAATGCCAGCACTGATGATAAAAGTGGGTACGACCGCCACGACCGCATAACGAATATGTCGATGCCAGCGCAAAAATCCCGGCACCCGCTCTACCCGACTCAGCCACCAGCGAAAGGTACGACTGCTGGTACTGCGATGAGGTAGTGTGAATCGCTGTTGCCACAGCAGCACCACAAACAGTACGAGAAATTTCATTCGACCTCCTTCTCCTTTACGGAATCGAGGTAACGATTCCACTCAAACGCTGGCCCCGGATCAGTTTTCCGACCGGGAGCAATATGTTCATGGCCAGTAATCCTGTCATGAGTAATCGCTGGGTAGGACTGAATAAGATCGCGGGTAATGATGGCCAATTGGCGATATTGCTCATCGGTGTAGGGTTCGTGATCGGTTCCTTCAAGCTCAATACCGATGGAATAGTCATTGCAATTATCCCGGCCGAAAAAAACAGACTGCCCAGCGTGCCAGGCACGGTCCGTGAAGCGAACAAATTGCACAACAGCGCCATCCCGCTCAATCAATAAATGGCTGGATACTTTTAAGTCTGCAATGGTTTCGAAATAAGGATCTTGCGCAGAATCAAGCTCGTTACAGAAAAACTGCTCAATACAGCCCTTACCAAATTGCCCCGGTGGCAGGCTGATATTGTGTATCACCAATAAAGATATATCAGTGTCATTCGGTCGGGGACCAAAGTTCGGTGACGGTACCCAGCGAGCAGAATGTAACCGGCCACGATCAATCATTTTTCAATTCCAACTGCAAATAAAAGCCAATAAAACAAGAGTTTGGCACATTCCCGCGGGTTTGGCATAAGACAACGAGCCCGATATAGTCCAATCAGAAGAGAACAGAAGAAGAGCACAGGAAAAACCTATGGAGTTTCTCAATACCCTTAACGGCCTCGTCTGGGGATGGCCAATGCTGGCGCTGATCGCACTGACTGGTTTATTTCTCACCATTGGATTGCGGGCGTACCCGATCCGTAACCTGAGAGCAGGCTTTGTTGAGTTGTGGAACGGCCGCCATAAACAAGGGGAAGGCGAAATTTCTGGCTTTAACGCTCTGATGACGTCTCTGTCTGCGACGATCGGTACGGGGAATATCGCGGGTGTCGCGACCGCCGTCGCTCTGGGAGGCCCGGGCGCTATTTTCTGGATGTGGGTAATTGCACTGGTCGGCATGGCGACCAAATATTCAGAGGCAGTACTCGCCGTTCGCTTCCGCGAGAAAAATGATCAGGGGCACTACGTCGGCGGCCCGATGTACTACATACGCAATGGCCTCGGCCCAAAGTTTAAATGGCTGGCCATCGCGTTTGCGTTTTTCGGCATGCTGGCAGGCTTTGGCATCGGTAATGGCGTGCAAGCCAACTCGGTCGCCGATGCCATGTCTCACATCGCACTGGACGGCACAGGCATCCCCGAGTGGGTTACGGGTATTGTCGTAGCCGCACTGGTAGGGCTAGTGCTTATTGGCGGCATTCGCAGAATCTCAGACGTTGCCGGGAAGTTAGTCCCATTTATGGCGATCACCTACATCATTGCGGGGATCGTATTACTGGTTATTTACGCTGAACAGATTCCAGCAGCTCTGGAACTCATCGTCACTCATGCCTTCACGCCCATCTCAGCAACAGGTGGCTTTGCAGGTGCAGCAGTGTGGGCAGCTATTCGTTATGGCGTTGCGCGAGGTGTCTTCTCTAATGAAGCAGGACTGGGTAGCGCGCCCATAGCCCACGCAACGGCTACAACCGATAATCCGGTACGTCAGGGCACCATCGCCATGCTCGGTACCTTCATTGATACTATTATTATATGCACCATCACCGGCCTGGTTATCGTCGCCTCTGGCGTGTGGGAGACAGGTGAATCTGGCGCCAGCCTGACCGCTGCGGCGTTTAATTCCGGTTTACCCGTCATTGGCCAGTACGTGGTCACGCTAGGGCTCGCCGTATTCGCTTTCACCACCATCATAGGCTGGTCATTCTATGGTGAACGCTGCACAGAATATCTGTTTGGGCTGAAAGCAGTACCGGTATTCCGTGTTATATGGGTACTCGCCATCCCTATCGGCGCCACACAGGAGCTGAATCTCGCTTGGCTGATCGCAGATACATTAAATGCCATGATGGCTCTCCCTAATTTGATCGCACTGATCCTACTCAGCCCAGTCGTATTCAAGCTTACCCGCGACTATGTGCAGAGAGAGAAGTCAGATACAACCAAGTAGGCCTGCTACCAGAAAGGGCGTGATTTCGTGTAGAATCGCGCCCTCATTTCGCCACTGACACTTATGTTATGGACCTCAGCCAACACCAGACCGATATCCGCAACGCCGTTACCCGCGCCATTGAAGAAGACATTGGCTCCGGTGATATCACCGCGCAGTTAATACCGGCGGACCAAACCAGCCATGCACGCATTATCTCCAGAGAACGTGCGGTAATTGCCGGTCAGGCGTGGGTCAATGAGGTATTCAAGCAGGTCGATAACAGTGTTGAGGTCATCTGGCGTGTTCAGGATGGCGACCTTGTCTCCCCTGATCAGGTTCTGTTCGAACTGAAGGGGTCATCCCGCTCACTGTTAAGTGGCGAGCGTTGTGCACTTAATTTCTTACAAAGTCTGTCAGGGACCGCCACCCTCTGCGAACACTACGCAAAACTGGTTGAAGGAACCGGCGTGAAATTGTTGGATACGCGTAAAACCCTGCCCGGATTGCGTATCGCTCAAAAATACGCCGTCTCTGTAGGTGGCTGCTACAACCACCGGATTGGTTTGTACGATGCTTTCCTGATCAAGGAAAATCACATAATGGCCGCTGGCGGAATTTCTCAGGCGGTAACACAAGCTCATGCGATCGCGCCCGGTAAACCAGTAGAAGTTGAAGTTGAGACAATGGCCCAGCTGGATGAAGCAATTAACGCAGGTGCCGACATTATTATGCTGGATAACTTTACGCCTGCAGATATGCGAGTCGCTGTCCAACATACACATAAACAAACCAACGGCCAGATTAAGCTGGAAGCATCGGGTGGGATAACAACGGACACCTTGCGCCAGTATGCTGAAACCGGCGTAGACTATATCTCCATTGGCGCACTGACCAAAGATTGCAAAGCCATCGACCTCTCAATGCGCATGGTCAAATAAGCAAAACGGCCTTTGTCATTTTGCGCCGCTGACATACTTAATGCCCACCAGAGTGACGAGAATTGTCACTCTCTGCCAACTTTTTGCGCGTTTTTCGAACAGATATTTTTATGACGCCAAAAAATGTGACTTAAGCCCGGAAACAGGGCTTGCCGCTCCCTGAGAAGCTTGGCAAACTCCATCTCACAGTCATGATGAATGACAGGTAAGACCGCCGGAAGGGCCAAACCCAAAACGGGCCAGAAAGCAGTCATCCAATAACAAATCTCGAAAGAGAGTGGAGAAGCCCCTATGAAAAACATGAAAGCACAACAAGGTTTTACCCTTATTGAATTGATGATCGTTGTTGCGATCATCGGTATTCTGGCATCGGTTGCAGTACCTCAGTATCAAACTTATACGCAACGCGCGACATCAACTTCTGAAGTAGTTGCCGCATCACGTCCGTTCCAGAACGCAATCGCTGAGTTTGCAGCATCTAATAACGGCCTACCGACAACAGCTCAGTTCGACGCAATGATGTCGCCAGTGTTGTCCGATGGTACTGGAACAGCTACAGGCCTTATCACTTCTGTTACGTGGGACGGTACGGATATTACTACAACCTTTGAAAACACTGCGGAAGTTCCGCAAGATTTACGAGGTGGCTCAGTTGTGATCACACCGAGAGTGAACGCTGCAGGTGCGGTGCGTTTTGAAGTCGACACTGCTACATCATCAATTGGAGATAAGTATCTGCCTAACCTTCCTCGCGTTGCACCCGCACCGTAACACCTCTGCAAGTGAAGGCGCCCCTCGGGCGCCTTTTTTATTTCTTTAAAACTGTGAAACCCTTCGCTCTTAGGCTGTCTCACGGTAGCCTACGCTGCTTGGCTCTGTTATTTTTATCCTAAAACAATCGGGTAATGATAATGTCCGCACTGACTGGCCTCCCCAGACGCATTGTCGAACAAGGGCTGATAGAACAGCACATCGCCGAAGATATCGTCAAAGATACGAAGAGCGAGAAACGCTCTTTTGTTTCCATCGCAGTTCAGAAAAATCCATCATTGGCGAACCCCATATCTTCAATTGCGTCTGAAGAGTTTGGCCTCCCTGTATTGGATCTTGATAGTTTTGATTTTGATAATTCTCCCAGCGAAGTAGTCAGCATCAATCTCATAGAAAAGCATCGTATTCTTCCACTGTTTAAGCGTGGTAACCGATTATTTGTTGCTCAAAGTGATCCTTCACTAATTGGTGCTATTGATGAGATCAAGTTCAATACAGGCATGTCTGTTGACTCTATATTGGTAGAGGAGGATAAGCTGGCCATTGCCGTAGATAAGCTACTTAATTCATCTGATACCAGTTTAGAAGACGCCTTCGGGGAATTAGACAGTGCACTTGATGAGGTCGACCTCGAAGACCCCAATAGCAGAGAAAAAGAAGAATCAAACGACGCTAGCGGAGGGGATGACGCTCCAATTGTCCGCTTCGTAAACAAAATTCTACTGGATGCAATCCGCATTGGCGCATCGGACATTCACTTCGAACCCTACGAAAAACGCTATCGGGTCAGATATCGAACAGATGGCGTTTTGAAAGAAGTCTCTCAGCCACCTATTAATATTTCTGGAAAAATAGCGGCACGCCTGAAAGTTATGTCGCAGATGGATATTTCGGAGAGACGCATCCCTCAGGATGGTCGAATCAAAATGAAGATATCCAAGAATAAAGCTATCGACTTTCGCGTTAATACATTGCCTACTCTGTGGGGCGAAAAGATTGTGCTGCGTATTCTCGATCCTTCTTCTGCGAAACTTGGTATCGATGCACTCGGCTACGAAGAAGATCAAAAAGCGCTGTATATGGAAGCGCTCTCGAATCCTCAAGGCATGATATTGGTTACAGGGCCAACAGGGTCGGGCAAGACGGTTTCTTTGTATACAGGCCTGAACATACTGAACGTTGAAGGCACCAATATCTCGACCGCAGAAGACCCAGTCGAGATTAACCTCGAGGGTATCAATCAGGTTAACGTTAACAACAAGGTCGGCCTGGATTTCGCTTCTGCGCTTCGGTCTTTCCTGCGTCAGGACCCTGATGTTGTTATGGTCGGCGAAATACGGGACCTTGAAACTGCTCAAATTGCGATTAAAGCCGCGCAAACCGGGCATCTTGTGTTATCGACTCTTCATACCAACAGCGCCGCAGAAACCCTAACTCGCTTGGCCAATATGGGGGTGCCTGCGTTTAATATTGCTACCTCCGTGTCGTTGATTATTGCCCAACGCTTGGCAAGGCGTTTGTGCAGCAATTGTAAAGAACCAGCCGATATCCCAGAAAACGCCTTAAAAGAGGCTGGGTTCAGTGAAGCGCAGATTGCTTCAGGGGAGTTCTTTAAGCCCGTTGGATGCGCAAGTTGCAACAATGGCTATAAAGGCCGTGTTGGTATATACGAAGTAGTGAAGATTACAGATGCGGTTTCACGTATCATCATGACGGGTGGTAACTCCATTGAAATATCGGATGCCGCACGAAAGGAAGGGTTCGCCAATCTCCGGGCCTCGGCACTAAAGAAAGTAGCCGCTGGTGTTACGAGCCTAGAAGAAGCCAATCGCGTCACGATGGACTGACACCATCGCAACTGCAGTGCAACAGAGCTAACTAATAATGGCAAAACAACAAAAAACTAGCACTTTTGTCTGGGAAGGCATAAACCGTCGTGGGCAACCGGCCAAAGGGGAACTTGTTGCCCTGAATTCGGCGTACGCTAAAGCCCAATTGCGTAAACAAGGAATTGAACCGCGGAAAGTAAAGAAAGCTGCGGAACCCTTATTCGGCATTGGTGGAGAGTCGTCTAAGAAAATCAAGTCGAGTGATATTACATTTTTTACCCGCCAGATGGCGACTATGGTGAAAGCCGGGGTTCCACTGGTGCAGTCTTTCGATATTGTTAGTGACAGTGCAGAGAACAAGTCAATGCGATCTGTTATCGCTCAAATCCGAGACTCGGTGTCGTCTGGTAATGACTTCGCTTATGCATTGCGCCAACATGATAAGTATTTTGATGACTTGACTTGCAATCTCATCGAGTCTGGTGAACAGGCGGGGACGCTTCAAACCATGCTCGATAAGGTGGCGCTTTACAAAGAGAAGTCAGAAGCTCTGAAATCAAAGATGAAGAAGGCCATGATGTACCCAATCATCACCCTCCTAGTCGCCTTCGTTGTGACCATTATCTTGCTGGTTAAGGTAGTTCCTTCTTTCGAGCAAATGTTTAACAATTTTGGCGCTGAACTTCCTGCTCCAACACAGTTTGTTGTGAAACTCTCTGAAGTGACGCAAGAATACTATCTCTACGTTATAGCGATACTTGTGATCGCCGGAACACTGTTCTATCAGGCCTACAAGAAATCCCCCAAATTCCGGGATCGTGTGCAAGCCTTTCTGTTGGGTGTGCCCGTATTTGGTGATCTTATAATGAAAGCAGCCGTTGCCAGGTTTGCACGAGTTTTATCGACTACCTTCGCTGCGGGGGTTCCTCTGGTAGATGCCCTGGATTCAGTGTCAGGCGCAGTGGGTAATGCGGTGTATCGCGACGCTGTTTTAAATATCAAAGACGATGTCGCATCTGGCCAACAAATTCACGCCTCTATGAAATCCACCAAGATATTTCCCAACATGATCGTTCAGATGACAAGCATCGGTGAAGAGTCTGGTGCACTCGATGAAATGCTCAGTAAAGCTGCAGATTATTACGAAGAAGAAGTTGATAATGCGGTTGATAATCTTGCTTCCATGATCGAACCCGCAATGATGATCTTCCTGGGTGTGGTCATTGGCGGTTTGATTGTTGCGATGTACTTACCAATATTCAAGATGGGCGATGTTGTTTAATGCAGGAATTGATTGCCCTTCTAGAGAACAACCCAGAAGCTTATGTTGTACTCGTATCTATTCTCGGCCTCCTCATCGGCAGCTTTCTGAACGTCGTCATTCTGCGTATGCCGATTATGATGTTCAGAAGCTGGAAGGAGGAATGTCAGGGCATGGAAGATGAGCTACCTGATCACCCTGCCCTCAAAGACCTGAGTAAACCCTACAATCTTGTCACCCCCGCTTCGCACTGCCCTTCCTGTTCAGCTCCGGTGAAGCCGTGGATGAATATCCCAGTCATAAGCTGGCTACTCCTTCGAGGAAAGTGCGCTTCCTGTGGAACAGGGATTGGTCTTCGCTACCCAGTCGTAGAACTGACAACAGCGATATTGAGCGGTCTGCTGTTACTTAAATTCGAGTGGGGTTGGCCACTGGCTGCCATGTTGGTATTCACATGGTTGTTGGTAACCATGTCTGTAATTGATATCGACCATAAAATTCTGCCCGACACGCTAACGCTGGGGTTGTTGTGGCTGGGCTTGCTGCTCAATACGCAGGGCATGTTTACCGATCTTCAGTCAGCAGTATTGGGAGCTGCACTTGGCTACGGCGTATTATGGGGCTTCTTCTGGATATTCAAGCTCTTTACCGGCAAGGATGGGATGGGCTACGGGGACTTTAAACTACTCGCGGCCCTGGGTGCCTGGTTCGGTTTTCAGTCACTGCTTACCATCATCATTATGTCGAGTGTCGTTGGTGCCGTAGTCGGTGTAGTCGGAGTGCTGGCTCTCGGGCGTGATCGTCAAGTTCCAATCCCATTTGGTCCCTACCTGGCCATGGCGGGTTGGCTTGTTGCCATGTGGGGCGACGAAATCACTCAGTGGTATTTTTCTGTTATCTAGGGCCCGGGCTTGAAAACACAGCGCAACACTATGTTTATTCTCGGATTGACCGGCGGTATAGGTAGCGGAAAAAGCGCTGCCAGCGCATTTTTCAGAGATGCAGGTATTACCGTAGTGGATGCAGATATGGTTGCTCGCGAAGTCGTCGAACCCGGCGAGCCTGCATGGTCTGCCATTAAGGAACGCTTCGGCAACGACGCAATCAATGAAGACAATACGTTGAATCGGGCATGGTTAAGACAGAAGGTCTTCTCCGAACCAGAGGAGCGTCGTTGGCTTGAAGGGCAAACCCATCCCCGCATTCGAGACCGAATCATTGAACAACTGACGGCTGCGAAATCGCCTTACGCCATTCTTGAGTCGCCCCTGCTGTTCGAGAGCGGACAATGTGAGCTGGTGACAAGCACACTGGTCGTTGACGTACCTGAGCAGCTTCAGGTTGAGCGAGCCTGCAACCGCGATGATAACGACCCAGAACAGATAAAGCGTATCATTGCCGCACAACTTCCCCGACAAGAACGCTTGCGGCGAGCCGATCAGGTCGTTGATAATTCAGGTTCTCTCGATGAGCTATACAAGCAACTGTCTGCGTTACACGCAACCTACCTGGCAGCATCGAGTACGACCAGTTAGCCACTGAAGCGAGGTGCCTGTGGAAGTAAAGTGTCCGACGTGTGAGAAGTCCGTCACCTGGAAACCCGAAGAGAAATATCGGCCGTTTTGCAGCGAGCGCTGCAAATTAATCGATTTAGGTGAGTGGGCCAGTGGCGGCCATGCTATCCCCGGTAAGCCAGTGGAAGAAGAGCTGATGTCAGGTGATATGTCTGCAGAACTGGCTGAAGCTGCGACGCACCTTCGTAATCACTAGCCTCTGCCAGAATCCGACTCTCAGCCCTGCACCGGTATTTTTTCAACCAGCGCCATCAGTTCATCTGTTTTGACTTTGTCAGAGGCGAAAACGCGGCCGACTTCTGTCAGGTAGCCGGTCAGGCTGCTGTCCATTTTCAGCCCCTCATTGAAGACCCGGTTGGTATCCAGAATACCTTTTTCTAACACCTGTTGAATGACCTTTTCCTGGCGCTCATCCATACCCAAGAACTGTATTTCCTGTTCTATACCATCCGCGATATCTTCGACTGCATCCGCAATCCGGACCATCACATCGTGATAGCCCTTTTCTATATCTTCCATAATATGGGTCATACGATTCGTCAGGCGAACCACCAGCTGACTCTCTAACTTCAAAGACTCCACGTTATCCAGAGCACCGACACGCGCATCCAGGCCCTGCAATAAAGAGAACACGTTGTCCTTGATAGCGCCGTACTTATGCGGATCATCCAAAGGCATATTTCGAACGAGTAACGAAACACGACCGTAGTTCATGATCGAGCGTTTACCGAAGTCAACGTATCTG
This sequence comes from Thalassolituus sp., assembly GCA_006212115.1. Classification (GTDB taxonomy): domain Bacteria; phylum Pseudomonadota; class Gammaproteobacteria; order Pseudomonadales; family Oceanobacteraceae; genus Thalassolituus. Next base: position 33,218 of record PDUK01000025.1, read on the forward strand.
CCTTTGTCACTGCATTCACTTAAAAGCGTAGATTCCAGATCTTTCGCCATGCCGTTGGCTTCCATGTTCTTCTCACCAAAGCGACTGCGAATTTGCAGAGAGCCACTGATGTCATAGCTTTTAAGTGCCTGAAACAGTCGCATACCAGCCTGATCCAGGTTTTCACATTGATTGATATCGAGCAGGAATTGAATATTCACGCCAAGATCAGAGGTGTCAGACATAGCAATAAAAGCCATCTCATTGGCTTTATCCAACTGCTGCTTCAGCTGTTCGTTGGCAATGCGGTTAAAGATGGCCTTCATTAGTCGAACCTGAAGTTCGGCATCGTCCTGCATCTGGATATGGTCATCGCAGCCCGCATCATAAAACGCCAGACGTGTGTCGAGATCCCGTTCTTCAGTCGCAAGTACCACGACGGGCAAGAGAGAGATAGCGGGATGATGTTTCAGCGCTTTAACCTGACTCTGAGCCGCAGTCGGATCAGCAAGTTTGTCGACCACGACAATCAGCTTGTACTCTTCCAGATCAGGCAGGTGAAAGGTTTCCTGAGCGGTCGCAACCGACAAGAGAGAGAATTGTTCACCCATGCTTCGTTGCAGGGTATCCATGTCGCTGCAGCCAACGACCAAAACCTTATATTGCATACGCTATCTGACGAGTAGTAAGTCGTATTTAAGGTTTAGTTCAGGTTACGCATTTTTACCAACGCTCTTAACCTTCTGTTTACAATTCCGAAGCAGACATCAGATCAGCATAAGCTCTTTCGCTTTATGTATCGCCTGAGTACGGCTGCGGGTTCCCAGCTTGACATTGATCTTGCGGGCATGCGTTTTCACAGTGTGCAAGGAAATGTATAACTGGTCTGCAACAGCCTGATTGGACAACCCTTGAGCCATCAGATTCAGGACATCACGCTCGCGCTCACTGAGTGCGGACGCCTGCTCAGTAGCCGGTGCTAAGCTCGCCTGAGGAATATCAAGGAAGGCAACCAAGCCCGGTAGCCAGCTCTGGAGTTGCTGATTCACCCCTTCTGCACGGAAGGTTTTTTTCACCACTTCAAGCTGGCGCATCGCTTCAGCGGGTTGCTGCTGCCCCATCAAGGCACCGGCGCGAATCATACGAATGAAGACTGACATAAAACCTTCAGGGGTATGTCGCAACCAACGATCCGTAATCTCCAGACACAATTCTGCACGCCCCGCCATCAAGTGCAGGCGGGATAGAGTCAACGTACTGAAGCCGGGCAACAAGGCACTGTATTCACAGCGAGCAACTCCAGCGCTATCCGCATCGACTAAAAGTGCCTCAAGGCAATCGTGAGCCCGGCGAAACTTCTTCTGTGAGATCCAGATGTTTGAACGAACCGTGTGTAACCAGGCGTATGCCACGAAGTCGACTTGCTGCTCCTGCAGTCGTCGTTCTCCATCATCCAGAACATTCAATGCCAACGCATATTGCCCCTGTCCCATCAGATTTAACGCGCGAATCGCATAACCATACGCTGCCGCGGGGTCTGACCGCTCCTCACACAACATCAACGCATGTGCGATGGCGGAATCAGTGGGCTCATCGCTGTACCCTGTGATCCAGCCAACCGTGGCCTTCAGAATCAACAGGCGTGCGTAGGCAAGACTATTACTGCCGTGTGGGCTTGCCTCTAAAACTTCCCGCCCCTGCGTCAGAACCGTCAGGCAACGGGAGGCGTGTCCGCGATTAAACTCAATCCGGGCATGATCCAGATGCGCCATCCCCTCAAGAGCGTTTTGACGGGATTTACGCGCCACATCCAGCGCGAAGCGATTCCAGATACGAGATCCGTCAAGGTCGCGATGGGCGACAGATACGGAGGCCAGCATCGATGCCATTAAAAATCGCACACTAAAACGCTCGGGTGTGAGCATTTCGAGAGCCTGCCGGCAGTGGCGTTCGGCTCGCGTCAGCGCGCCTCGTGCACCGGCCAAATACCCCTTAAGAGCAATATGACCGGCCTCATCCAGATCCGGTAAAGTTGCGAGTCGCTCAATCATATTCTGAGCGTTATCCAGCCGGTTCGTCAGCAGGTCAGTCCAACAGGCTACCTGCATTAACGCTGGCGACGAATACAGTTGATCTTCATTCAACTGATCAAACCATACCGTCAAACCCTGCGTGTCGAGACTCGCCAGAATCGTATCGGATTGCTGCACAATCCACTCAGAATCAATGGCCCCCTGTTCTGACTGCCCGGCATGGTAGAGGGCTGCAATCGCATCATCCCGTTCACGAAACCACTCGAAAGCACGTAAGTGCACGCCCCTACGCCACTCCTGGGGCTGTAACCGGGACAAGCATTGAGCGACCATAGGTTCAACCCGGTACCATTCGGGTCGCCCCGGTACCTCTCGCAGATATAAGTCAGCGTGTAGTAGTGCCTGCAGATCGCCAGCGAGGAGTATCTCAGGGGACACGGCGCCTATAAGATCATCATTAAAGGTTCCCAGCACCGCGCACAGACACAACAGATTGCGCTGGGGCTCAGACAAATGACTGACTACTTCGCCACGCAGATAGTCCGATAACTCGTACAGGCCGAGCTCCCCACCCCATCTATCGGGCATACCGGCACCGCGCCAGGCCATCAGCCAGAGTGCAAGACCAGCAGGCCAGCCTTGCATCTTTCTCAGCAAAGCTGCGACCTCACCCGCAGGTAACGGCAGTTGTTGATGTTCAAGCAACGCCTTAAATTCGCCGAAATTGAAGCTCAAAACAGGCGTACTTATCCACCGGGTATCATCCAGCAATCTCAGAGCACCGTGCGCGAAAGGTAACTGACGGCCGCTGAATACCAAGCGCAGATTGGCAGGCCGATATCTGAGCATAAGGGTGAGAATAGAACGACTCTCTTCGTAGGTAAGAGACTCGATGTTATCCAGAATAAGAGCAACCGGTTCTTCCAGTAGTCGGATCTGCTCCAACAGCCGGGCAACTATCTCTGTATCAGAAACGTCCGACCGCGAGAGGCCAGTCAACGACGTAAAGCCGAGCACCTGAGCGCAGGCCGCAACTAACCAATGTGGAGACTCATCGAACTGATCGCATTGGTAAAACACCACTCTGTGCTCAGTCTCAAGCGCCGGGAGCGCCGCCGAAATGACCGATGTTTTGCCGTAGCCCGCAGGCGCCAACATCATTACCACGGGAGAACTGGACAGCTCTCGCATCAGAATATCGGAGCGATCAATATGGCGGTGAGCAAACGCAGGTGGGGCAGTCTTGACTAACAATGCAGACTGACTAATTTCGGTTTCACTGACGCGAGGAGGCACTGTGTCTGAGTCCGTGACGAATTTAGCAAAGATGAAAACAGATCCTATCATCAACAGCAAACATATCCCGGTTACATTCTGTTACTGCTTTCAATCCTCCTACTCATCTGTCTTGATTCTCGACCCTGCTCTTACGCTCATCCCGGTCGGAGTTGCAGCCCAAGGAATCCACAAAATTGGCTAAACAGTGCGCGGTAAAATCAGGTAAACTTCGGTGCTCTGAACGTTCGAATCCAAGCCACGAATCGGGTCCCGTAAAGCTCATGACCATGCAAGACACCTACTCCCCCCAGACCATCGAAGCTGCTGTACAACAACAGTGGGAAGAAAATCAGGTATACAAGGCTGTCGTCGACAGCAACAAAGAGAAATTCTACTGCCTGTCCATGTTCCCCTACCCAAGCGGCCGTCTACACATGGGGCATGTGCGCAACTACACCATCGGTGACGTGATCTCCCGCTATCAGC
>PDUK01000099.1 GCA_006212115.1 Thalassolituus sp.
AGGACTGACGCTTACCAGCCCTCTCAGGTACACTGGTGTTAACGACGTTATTGGACGGGAAGTCTACCATGAAGATGCCAAAAACTCTGGCTGTCGGCCTTATCTCTGCGGTTCTCTCCGCTGTAATATCCACGAGTGCGCTGGCCGCCGAACCTGCCGGTGAAACGGTGACCATCCGCAACGATGGCGACAATACTTATTATGAGTTTCGAGTAAACGGCGAAGTGGTCGAAATTAAGGTGCAACCGAAAGTCGGTCCGGCGTATTACCTGACGCCGACACAGAGCGAAGCCGAGGAGTTTGAGCGTACGGATTCGCCGAATATGCGCGTGCCCAAGTGGGTGCTCTTTCGTTGGTAATCTGACCACTTCCTATGGCGGTTTATACCTCTCTCACAGCGGTAGAGCTCACTGATCTTCTGTCGCACTACGATGTCGGCGAGCTGGTGGCATTTACGCCCATCAGCGCGGGCATCGAGAACTCTAATTACGCAGTGACCACCTCACAGGGTGAGTATGTGCTTACTCTGTTTGAGCATCATGCGCCGGATGAAGTGCGAAACTTCGTTCGCCTTGCCCGCCATCTGGGCACCAAAGCCATGAGCGTCCCGAGTCCGGTGGAAGATGCGTCGGGGGCTTGGCTGCACAGCCTGAAAAACAAACCAACGATTCTTTGCCAGCGTTTTGCCGGGTCTCATCCAGATCAGTTATCGGAGCAGCAATGCGAGGCCATTGGCCGCGAACTGGCGGAGTTTCATCTGGCTTCCAGTGATCTGCCTGATCCGCGTCACGATGAGCGCGGCTACGACTGGTGGCAGAATATCGCGCCGGAACTGTCGACTGATCTGGACGCCAGCGACAAGGCGCTGTTAACGGACGAGCTGGCATTTCAGAAATCTCAGCGAGCTCAGTGGTGTCAGTTGCCCCACGGCTGGATTCACGCGGATCTGTTTCATGACAACGCGCTCTTTGATGGCGATAAGCTGACCGCGATTCTCGATCTGTACAACGCCTGCGAAGGCGCCTGGCTCTACGATCTGGCGATTGTGGCGAATGACTGGTGTGCTTCTGATGACAGTGGGTTGGGTGATAGCGGCCTCGATCCAAAGCGCTTCGAGGCGCTCGTCATTGGATATCAAAGTGTCCGCCCACTTTCGGAGTTTGAGGCTGGCATGTGGAATACCGTTCTGCGTGGTGCTGCGCTGCGTTTCTGGCTGAGTCGCCTATTGGCCTCGCGTATGGCAAAAAGCCGCAGCGAAGAACTCCCCGCGCATAAACAACCTACGGAATATCGGGATCGCCTGCGTTGGCATCGCTCTAAATCCTTATCGAAAGGCTGAACGTCTTATGCGCTACTTCTCTTGCGACTGTACTCCCTCGGATGGCAAACCTGTCGCCCTGTTTTTTGAGAATAGCCAGTGTCTGAGTTGCCAGCGGCAAGTCGGTTGGTGTTTTGAAGAGCGCGACATGCTGGTCTTCGATCAAAATAAAGACGGAGGCTTTCATTACAAAGGCCGTGATTATGTGCCGTGTGCAAATCGTGCGGATGGTGTTTGTAATGCCATGATTCCTGCCGATACGATCAGTGCAAAGCCCGCACTCTGCTTTGCGTGTCATTTCAACGACAACATCCCCGATCTGAACGTAGATGGCCATGCTGAACTGTGGGGCAATCTGGAAAGAGCCAAGCGTCGTCTGCTATTCACGCTGGATTCACTCAGTCTACCGATGCCAGACAAACAGCAGTCGCCGGAAGGACTTAGCTTTCACTTTATGGCGGATAAAGATGCGAGTGACCATTTCCGCACGCCATTGACGCATGTTGCCGCCGTGTTCACTGGCCACGCACAGGGCGATATCACGATTAACCTTGCAGAGGCGGATGATGTGGCCCGCCATCGCATGCGCGTCGATATGGGCGAGCAGTACCGGACGTTGCTTGGGCATTTCCGCCACGAAGTCGGCCACTTCTACTGGGATTTATTGATAAAACCAGATGAAGCGAAACTGGCTCAGTTCCGCGAGATATTTGGTGATCCTGACCTGTCGTATCAGGAGGCTTTGGACAAACATTATGCTCGTGATCTTGACGATCAGAGCTGGCGCAGCGAATTCATCAGTGCCTATGCGTCCATGCATCCGTGGGAGGACTGGGCCGAGACGTTTGCGCACTATTTGCACATCATCGACACCCTGGAAACTGCCCGTGAGTGGGACCTGATTGATTTCGGTAAGTACGCGGGGTTGACCCTGCCTCAGGATGATGAAACCTGTGATCCGCAGCGATTGATCGATTGCTGGAGTGAGTTCAGTGTGAAGCTCAATGCCCTGAACCGGAGTATGGGGCTCCCGGATGCGTATCCATTCGTGAATAACCAGCAGGTCAGCAGAAAGCTGATGGCTGTTCATCAGCTACTGAATTAAGTTCTCAGCCGGGCTTTCCAAGCCTTACCTCTTCGTAGGTTTTTAGCTTGCTAGTCGATAGTTCACTAGCCAGTAGTTCGCTAGATTCGTTCTCTAACGCTGGTACCTATGTAGCTGTCTTCCAATACGATCTCGAAGCGGCGGTCTGTGCGATTGCCGCGTCGATTGCGCCGTTCTCTGCTGATGTCTGGCAGTGCGGTGAATTGATTGGCGGTGGCCGATTTACCGTATCCCGTTTCGGGCAGCAGTATCATCAATCGCTCGTAGGCGGCGCGAATTTGCATAAACATATCTGCAGCCGCTGGGTTGCGATCCGGATGATAAGCCAGCGTTAATCGCTGATATGCCTCGCGCACCAATGCACGGGAACTGCCGTCAGGGAGTCCCAGTAAGTGGTAACAACGTTGCGCGGTGAGGTTCATTCGGAGTCGGGTATTCGAGTTAAATAACAGGTGTTCAATTATTCTTACTTGCGGTGTCGCTGTATATGGCGCATTTGAACCAGAATGGTTCCTATGAGGTCGTATTGACGTAAAAGTCAGCCGAAAACGGCCTTATCTGGTAACAAAGAGTTACAAGGATGGATCTTTTTCAGCCGTGTGAGCCAGTCGCCAAGTGCGATCAAGGAGGGCAATCTGTTCCGATGCTATCTCCATGTGCCCCCGAATTGATTCAGGTAAAAGCGCAGTCCAGGCCTTTCTGGCTGCGTCGGGGAGTTGCAACGCCAACGCTGCAAAGTCGAGGGAGGGGTGAGCGACGCAGGCGTATTCGAGGTCGAGCAGCCAGAGTTTTCCGGTGTTATCTCGCACCCAGTTCGCAGGTAATGGGTCCATATGGCACAAGCACGCTTCCGAGTCGGGGAGCGGATCAATCTTGTCCACCGCTGTGCGCAGTGTAGTGAGTTGGCTATCGAACTTGTTGGAACGGCTATCGATGGCGTTGAGATAGGTCAGGCAGCTTGCTTTTACGTCGAGGCGAGGCGTCCCTTCGGGAGCAGGAAGCTGATGAATCTGGTTGAGTGTCGTCGCGATATCTTTCATATCGCGGTTCGTTATCTCGCCCTGTGACAGAGGCCTGCCCTCAACATACTCCCGAACCCAATAGCGATGATCTGGAGCGGTATATCGGATAGTCGGTGCCAGACCATGCTGGGACAGCAGTGTATGAATCTTTAGCTCTGCAGTGCGCTCAATCCCAAGGGATTGTCCATTGTTGTTTAAACGGAGAAGCAGTTGGCCGGAGTCACATTCGATCAGAAAGTTAGCGTTGGTCAGGCCGCCGTGCACGGCTTCAATGGCTTTGGGGGGCTGGGCCAGCCCCCAGAGGGCCCACTCGCTGAGAATGTTGTCGGGTGGTTGCGTCATCAGAACTAGGCCGGCTCAGGCAAGCCCTGTTGTGAGCGATAGTCTTTGAGCCAGAGGAAATAGCCGCCGATTGCCAAAACCACATACAGAGCCATCAGTACCGCTGTCAGGTAGAGGCCACGATCGATGTAGAGGTAAATGGCGACCGCATCAATCACCACCCAGTACAGCCAGTTTTCCAGCACTTTGCGTGTCACCATCCAGGTTGTCAGTACGGCACCCCAAGTGGTGAAGGAATCGAGATAGGGCAGCGCTGCGTTGGTATTGTTGGTAAGTAGCCAACCGCTGATCAGACTGATCAGGACAACGCTGCCGATGGCCAGCCCATGCTGATTCAGGGTCCAGCGCTGCACAGGGAGATCCGGTTTATCTGAAGCACCATTACGCCACGCCAGCCAGCCATATACGGCCATCGCCAGATAGTAGACGTTGAGTGCGGACTCCATTACCAGTGATACATCGAAAAACAGCCAGCTGAAAATCGCAGTGCTGCCAAAAGCCGCGTACCAGCACCATTGACTCTGACGCATGGCCAGTACCAGATAGGCGACGCCCAAGAAAACAGCGGTGGTCTCCCAATGACTCATGGTTTGGGCGTATTCGATGGCGCCTGAAAGAATGGTGTCGAGCATGGAGGCTCCTTAACTCTAAGTTATGTTGCTACCGCAATCAGTGATCATCGGGAGACAGCAGCCGGGCATGGCCCGCCGTATTAACCGTGGGGGTTGAGCGCTGGATCAAGGTTCACGCCCAGAAACTTACAGACAAAAATGGCCTTGCCGTAGGTTTCCCAGCTCAGCCTCATTTCATCGCGCAGGGTATTCATCACCAGATCGTGGTCGCCGAATACCTGTGTGCTCATGGTGTTGGTGACGACGGTCAGGCCGTCGATGGCATTCAGGCGGTCGATAAAGCTTTTGATCGCCGGGATGTAGTCATCGGCCAGAGGGTATTTGCTGATTTCTACGGATATTTCCATGGTGTTCTCCTGCATGGATTTTGTAGGAGGGAAGCTTCTTCCCGAACACCGTGCTGGCAGATGTTCGGGGATAGGATCCCCTCCTACAGAGAAGCCTGAGACTTAGAAATACAGCTTACCCTCGACACCGTAAGTCAGAGGTTCGCCGTACTGGTAGTGACCGTAAGAAGAGTAACCATCGCGAGGATCGTTTCCAAAACCAAAGCCACGAACCTCGTACTCACGATCGGTCAGGTTACGACCAAACAGTGCTACTTCATACGTTGGTTGAGTGTAAGCAACTCGGGCGTGCCAGAGCACGTAGGCTTCGGATTTCAGGTCATGGCTGTCTGAAAAATAGAACTCGTCTTTAGCTTCGCTTTCCAGCCGCACAGACAGAGCATCCGTCAAACCATAGGTGAGGGCGGTCGCTGCGCTGTACTGAGGCGCGTGAGCCTGCTGACGTCCGTCCTGAACAAACACACCATAGAACTCCGACTCATAGGTGTACTCGCCGATCTCGCTGATCAGGTAGCCGTAGCTCAGTTCCCAGTTCAGACGCTCGGTGATATCCCAGTCAGACTCCAACTCAAACCCGTAGTTTTTACCGTTTTTAGTGTTGCCGATGTAGTCTTTAAACTTCGGCGCTCCATCTTCCATGTAACTGAACGAGTTCTTGATCTGCTGGTCTGTACGGTCGATATAGAACGCCGCAATACGGGTTTTCAGGCTGTCAGCCAGCAGTGATGATTTCAGACCCAGCTCAATGCTGTGGTTGATTTCGGCATCGAAGGTACGAAGTTCATCATCCAGCACGGGTTCGCTGTTCACCCCACCGGCTTTGTAGCCGCGCGCCAGTGTTGCGTAGGCCAGGTGTTCGTTGCTCACCAGTGCTTCCAGTGTAATGCGGCCTCCGACTAAAGTTTCGTCTGTTGCGTCATTCAGATCATTACTATCATTGAATTCATTGGTCCAGTTTTCAACTCGTGCCCCGGCGATAAAGCGAAGCATCTCGCCCAGGTATAGTGATAGCTCGCCGTAAGCAGCAAATGAAGCGGCATCGAGCTCACTTCGGTATTGTGGTTTGCCAGTTCTGTTACGGGTCAGATCTTCACTGCGCTGCATAGCGTAAATTCCCGCCACCCAATCTGTTGAGTTGCCGAAGATTCGACCGTCGGTGCCCGACATCAGGCGAATATCAGCAGACTGGCGCTCATAGTCGCGAAGATATTGATCGAAAGAGCTGTATTCCCAATCTGGCGCGATGCCAACAAACGCCCAGTCTTCATCGAAGCTGTATTCCACATCCGACTTACTGGCAGTCAGTTCGGTTTGAAGGATGACTGCACTATTCAGTTGTGTATCACTGGAGAGCGCCAGAGCATGCGTATCCTGCGCATCGGTGCCCGGCTCATCTGAAAGCGTTTCACGAGTGTTGTCTAGACTGAACGCATCGTAGCCATTGTCGATATCGGCGTAGAGGTAGGTCAAGCCAAGGTCAGTATCTTCGTTAAGCTGAAATGCCAGCTTACCGCGAGCGACGACTTCGTCGATGTTGTTGGTGTCGTCACGATCCAGGAATATGTTGTCGATAAAACCATCCGACTGATATCCGTTAACGGCAATACGACCCTGAACAGAGTCACTCAGGCTGCCAGAAAGCGCACCACCCAGACCGTAGCTGTCGTAGTTGCCTGCGCGGGCTGACAGATAACCTTCGGTTTCTTTTGTTGGATCATTCGAGCGGATATTGATCATGCCAGCCAGTGCGTTCGCACCAAAGCGAGTGCCCTGAGGACCACGCAGAATCTCAACCTGTTTAACGTCGAACAGGGTTGCAGCGCCGCCCAGCCCGGTCATGTCGATGCCGTCGATGACCAAACCAACCGATGGGTTGACCGGATCGATAAACTGGCTGCGTTCACCAATGCCGCGAATCTGGTAGATGGTAGAAACGACCACGTGAGGCACCCGATGAGTAATTCACATTCGGGGCAAAGCTCAGCACTTGCTCCAGATGTTCGGCGCTGCGGGCTTCAATATCTTCGCTGCCAACCACCGTGACGGCTTCAGGAATTTGCTGAACATTAGTCTGGCGGAAGTCTGCTTCGACGGTGACGGGAGTCAGTTCGACGTCTGCGTGCGCCATTGAGGAGGCGGCTACTACAGCAATAGCAAGAGGAGTGCGGAGCGTTTTATGAGTCATGGGTCTGCCTGTAAACCTTAAGATACTGGTAAACAAAGACCCGGCTGTCGCGTAGCTGCGCATAGTGCGCAAAGTATGAATTGTCGTGCAGTCGAGACTGCCTTCCCATTCCTACGCCGGTACGAACCGGATCAGGTTCCGGGGTTTAAGCAGATGCTAATCTCAGGCTGTCTCAGACGGCCTCCCCCTGGGTGGATTGCATGGTAACGAAGGCTAAACCTGTCTGTCATCACCTTTTTTTACACTCTCGAAAGATTGATATGTGGGCGTAAAACCCTCATAACCTGTGTCAGACAACTACTTGATTAGCGGAGAGCACAAAGATGCTTCGGATTTTTCTCTTTCTGGCAACCAACCTTGCGGTGATTGCGATCGCAAGTATCACGCTGAGCCTGCTCGGCGTGGATTCGTATTTTCAGCAGAACGGCACAGATCTGAATCTGCAGTCGCTGCTTATTTTCTGTCTGGTCTTTGGTATGGCTGGATCTCTGGTGTCGTTGTTCATTTCCAAGTGGATGGCGAAGCGAGCCATGGGTGTGCAGATCATCGACCAGCCACATAACTCTGGCGAGCAGTGGCTGATGAGCACAGTGCAGGAGCTGGCCGAGAAAGCAGGCATCGGCATGCCGGAAGTGGGGATCTTCCAGTCTGATGCGCCTAACGCATTCGCGACCGGCTGGAATAAAAACGACGCTCTGGTGGCGGTGTCCACGGGCTTACTGCAGCGAATGAACCACGATGAAGTAAAGGCGGTTCTTGGCCATGAGGTTGGCCACGTAGCGAACGGCGATATGGTGACACTTGCTCTGATTCAGGGCGTGGTGAACGCCTTTGTGATGTTCTTCGCGCGCATCATTGGTAACTTCGTTGATAAAGCGATCTTCAAGAATGAAAACGGACCGGGTATCGGTTTCTTTGTTGCGACCATTGTTTCCGAGATTATTCTGGGAATTCTGGCCTCAACCATCGTGGCCTGGTTTAGTCGTCGCCGGGAATACCGCGCCGACCAAGCGGGTGCTGAGTTGGTGAGCCCTGCGGCAATGGCGTCGGCACTGGCGCGCTTAAAAGAAACCTACGATCAGCCAAGTGAACTACAAGGTGAGCTGGTGGCTTTCGGTATTCGTGGCGAGGGCAAGTTTGCGGCTCTGTTTGCGACGCATCCACCGCTGGACGATCGTATTCGTGCGCTGCAAGAGCGTTACGGCAACAAGTAATAGTGAATAGCGTTATGGAAAAGCCCGCGATAGCGGGCTTTTTTGTGTCTGATTAAAGTGCCTGTGCGTTCTCTATGGGTTGCGTATCTAGCTGTCCGCTTTCGCGTAAGACCTCTTCTTTCCATGCTTCGCTGAGGGTTTGCACCATTTTCTGGTCACGGCAAATACTGGGATGCAGCTTCAATGTCAGGCCGATGGCTCCGTACCACTCGATCATACTGCTGGAGACAGGGTAGTTAGCGGTACCCGGAGAAGCACCGACAAGTAAGCGGCCATCGTCCGGGTTTTCTGGGTTGTCGGCATGTGGCAGTGGCCAGCTGCCCAAATTAGAGCAATTACCGGCGAAGAACTGCTTGCCGCTGGTCAGTTTGTAGGCGAGCGCAGTGCCCCATTCACCCAGGTACTTGGATAAACTAGCCTGCTTCCACATGCTCCAGTGTTCTTTTGCTTTCATGCGTTGGCGCATCTGAGACTGCCACTCAGTGGCTGGACTGTCCGGTGTGACCCGCATACTGACGCCCGATACCTGGTTGAAGCTCTCGGTCTGAATACCGGTGGCGCCGCGCACATTAACCGGGAAGAACCAATAAAACGGTTCATTGCCATCGATCAGCTCGCGGGAGATAACACGGCTCAGTGCAGCAAACAGCATATTTCCATGGCTGACGCGGATGTCTTTGCAGTAGGCCTTGATATGGTCCGACTGCGCCTTAGTCAGGGCGGCGACTTCGGGTTTGAAGGTGACGTCATCCGAGTGATGATATTTCTGTCGCCAATGAATTGTCTTCGCAGATTCTTCAGTGGGGTAGGTGCGTTTGGCTGCTTTGATTTTTTTCCAGCTGGGGACGCTCTGCTCGTTACAGACTGGTAGGGGTGTCGATGGGTAGCCAAGTTTGCGCATCTCGATGGCCAGACCCGCGAGACCATCGGCGTCTGCGTGGCGCCAGGACTTCCATTCGATAGCGCGCGTAACAGGGTAAAACCAACCCCAATATACCGTATCGCTGACACCAAAGCGGCGGCGCGCATTGAACCACATTGCGATGTAATCTTTTTGGGTATCCGGAATTTCTGGTTGATAAAATGCCAAAGATGTAAAGAAGAAAATCTTTCTCAGCGGATTATCTGATTGATCCTCTTCAGCC
>PDUK01000026.1 GCA_006212115.1 Thalassolituus sp.
ACAATGCGGACTGGTAGTTCAGTTGGTTAGAATACCGGCCTGTCACGCCGGGGGTCGCGGGTTCGAGTCCCGTCCAGTCCGCCATCTTCTTTTAGATCTCCTCCCCCTTTCTTATTAGATTTTTTTCCGTCCCTGTCACACTCACGTCACATTCGTTGACTATCTTATACACATAGTCGCAGGGACGTCTGGGAACTCTGGCAGGGATGTCTGGTCTTTTTTCCAGCAGCGACTATATTTAATGGCACGCAATATGCTCTATCCAATTAGGCAAGATAAACACCGAAGTGTGGAGCATGTGCCTGGGTCATTAACGTAGCGCTCTCAGAGAGCCTGTAGTGACCCACCAACAGGACTGGATTAACAGCAATAAGGAGATCAAGATGTCTGATTACATTGAAGATCTGTTAGATGTCGGCTTTGACGATTACGAAGACGACTGCGATGACGCCGTAGAGATGTAACTACGGTTCTGCCCTAGCGGCAGTTTTCCCTAAAGCGGCCCGGCGCCTCGCCGGTCCAGCGCCGGAATGCGCGCTGGAAGGCCGCAGCTGATCCAAACCCTAGCAAATACGCAATTTCCCCCAACGTTAATGACGTTTCCTTGATATAACTGATCGCTAGGTCTTTACGCGTTGCGTTGAGTACATCCTGATACGTCATGCCCTCAGACTGCAGCCTACGTCTTAGTGTCCAGGGGGCCATATTCAAACGACTTGCGACTTTACTGAGTTCAGGAGTCTCACCGTCGAGTAAAGGCGCGAGTGTTCTGGCGACCTGCTCTGTGACACTCAGGCCTAGTCTGACCCGGTCGAGCTCCCGTTCAGCCTGACGTTTCAGGTTCTCGTGTACTGAGTGGCACCTCTGGGTCACTGGCAGGTTAAGCGCACTATTTTGAAGCACAAGTCGATTCGATGCCGCACCAAAGTTTATTGGACAGGCAAAGTAACGACGATATACATCCGAATAGGAAGGCTCCTGAAATTCAATATCAACCGATTCCAGCAGACCTTCTTTACGACCTGTAATAACACTAAGGATATGCGACCAGCTGGACAACACAGAATCGACGACAAACAGATTGTAAGCGTTGTAGGGGCTGATTGAATAGAATTTGAGGGCAGCCCTACCCTCCTCCGTAACAAATGCGCTGGAGCCCCGTGCATTGAAGCTGGTCAACAATTCAAATTCTGTCATTGCCTGACAGGCGTCGCGCACATCGCGGGAGGTCATTGCAACCAAACCTGCTAAGCCCAGCTGTGCGGGCCAGGTATGCCGCCCCATCTCAAGACCCAACCAGGGCGCGCGAGTGTGTTGAATCGCCTCATAACCAAGGCGCATAAAGCGCGGGATACTGATACGGGTATCCGGGGAGGCTAAGGTTTCGGGGAGAATATTATACTGATCCAGTATTGGAGCTGGATCAGTGCCGAGGTGCCGCATGGTTTCGGCCAACACCTCGACATAGGTAATGCTGAGATCACCTAATTTCATGCCTGATCAGGCGTCCATTCCGTCGTTGTCATCTTTCTCAGGAATGACCTCTTCCTCGGGATCGGGCTCGTAGAATTCGAATAAGAACTGATAGCTCAATGACAGCACCGTAATAGAGATCAGCGTCATCGAGTAAATACCAAACGCCGCAATGATATTCGTAATCAAGGTATCGAGCGATGCCAGTAGAAAAAACGGTGCGTTAACCATAAAGGGCAGCAGTAAAGCGACAATAACGACACGACTGCCGTTACCCTTACTCATGCGCCATGCACGAGCCAGATCAGAACCCTGAGCGCCAATTGCAATTTCGGGCAAGGTGATGGATAAGCGCGCCAAAACATAAATCATGATCATCATAGTCGGAATAATGCTCAGGTAGATCAGCGGCTCAAGGCCTTCTGGTGTGTTCTGGCCGCTTAGCAGCATAATCACAGTGAGCGTCGCAACCATGGTTAGCAAAGCAACGCCAAAGGCAATCAACATAATCTGAATAGAGCGCCATAAGTAACGCAGGTCGGATCGGGTTGGTACACGCAGCGCATTACTGGGCCAATGGGATGCATCCTGTAAAGTGAAACGATGAACCGTGGTAGCCATCAGAATACTAAGCAACATGGATATGCCCGTGACCACCCAAAACTCCGGCGGGAACGTCAGATTCGGGTCTGCGCCCTCCTGTCCCATTGCCGCCAGAATCGGAGCTGAAATTGCAGAGCTGTAGTAATCCAGAATCACCAGCACAACGATAATCGGAAGAAACATACTCAATAAACGACCACGCTTCGCCCAGAGCAAAAACAATGCATCCTTAAACAAATCAAATACAGGAATACGTGCTTCCAGACCCAGAGGACTTTTCATTGTGACTCCCTTTTTCTACCCCTAAAAAAATGCCCCTGAACAGAGGCGCTGTCAGGGGCACTATCTTACCTGCTTTCGTTACGATTATCCCGCAGGAGGCACGTCACCGTGTTTTTTCTTGTGTCGTGCCAGCATGCTCTCTGGTTTCAACAGGAAGCTAGCCAGTGCCGGCAACAGAATCAGAGCACCCAGCATGTTCCACAGGAACATAAAGGTCAGCAGAATACCCATATCGGCCTGGAATTTAATCGGAGACAAGATCCAGGTCGCAACACCAATCGCCAGCGTCACACCAGTGAAGCTCACTGCTTTACCCGTTGAGCGCAAGGTTTCAAAGAAGGCTTCCTGCATGCTCTTACCGGACAGGATCATCACTTCGAGGCGGTTATAGATATAAATACCGTAATCCACACCAATTCCGACACCCAATGCAATCACTGGCAAAGTCGCCACTTTCACACCGATATCCAGATAGGTCATCAGCGCCTGACTCAAAATGGAGGTCAGTGCCAAAGGAATCAGAATACAAGCAACCGCTCGCAAGCTACGGAATGTGATAAAGCACAGAACGAATACCACAACGTAAACGAAGATCAACATGGTACCCTGGGCATCAGCAATAACCTGGTTCGTTGCGGCCTCGATACCTGCATTACCCGAAGCAAGCTGGAAGCGAACCGGTACCGAATCAATCTCACCGTCTTCAATCGCCTGTTCGAGTTCATTGTAGCGATAGCCATAAAACTTCATGTCGACGTCATCGTCGTAGTTATCTTTGAAGTTTTCGACTGCAGCGACAACCGTCTCCAGCGTCTCTGCTTTGTGATCATTCAGATAAATAATCACCGGAGCCATTGAACAGTCAGAATTCAACAGCGCACCCGGCGCACGTTGAATAGACGTATTCAATACCGTCTGGTTACGTGACAGAGCAGACCAGTTAAGGTTGCCCTCGTTCATTGACTTGGTAACCAACTTGGACACTGTCACCAGTGAGGTCGCAGACTGAACGCCCGGAACGTTTTCCATGTACCACATAAAGCGATCCATGGCGTCCATCACTTTATATGCGTTGCAACGTTCAGGGGCGGTTTCCACCATTACGACAAACACATCAGAGCTGGTCGAATAATTACCGACCATAAAGGCGTTGTCCTGGTTATAGCGGCTGTCGGCCCTAAGCTCTGGAGCACCTTTGTCGAGGTCCCCAATTTTCAGATCCTGACTATAGAAGTAGCCGCCAATACCCATTGCGATGGCAATCACAATTGGAACCGGCGCAAGCTTACGGTTAGCAAATGTGGATAAACCACGCCATACCGGCGCTTTGCTTTGAGAAGCCTTATGAGCATGATCGACACCCGGCTGGCTGATGCCGATGTAAGACATGATGACAGGCAGCAGCACCAGATTAGTGACAATAATCATTGCCACCCCGACACTCGCCGCAATGGCCAGCTCCTGAATAACGCCGATATCAATAAACAGTAGCGTCAGGAAGCCGATCGCATCACTCAGCAGCGCCAACATACCCGGTACGTACAAACCTCGGAAGGCGTGACGCGCGGCCTGAACAGGCGATGCTCCCTTGCCAGATTCAATCGCAATACCATTAATAATCTGTACGCCGTGACTGATACCAATCGCAAAGACGAGGAAAGGCACGAGTACTGAATATAAATCGATGGTAAAGCCCAGCAGTGCCAGTGATCCTAATTGCCAGACCACCGCAATAAGAGACGCCACAATAGGCACAATGGTGCCGCGGATGCAGCGTGAGTAGAGATACAGGAGGACTGCGGTCATCACCATGGCAGCAAGGAAGAAGAGCGCAATAGACTGAGCCCCTTCCAACAGGTCACCCAGTTTCTTCGGCGTGCCGGTGATGTAAATACGATACTCATCGCTGCCGTATTTGCTACGGATCTTTTCTTCCAGATCGGCACTAAACGTTGCATAGCTCAGCTTCTCACCGGTATCCGGGTTATATTCAACAAGTGGAACGTTAATGATCGACGATTCAAAATTGTTCGCGACCAGTCGCCCGACCTGACCGGATTTCAGTACATTCTGGCGAACCTGCTCGAGACTGTTTGCCGAACCATCATAGGTGCTCGGAATAACCGGACCACCCTGAAAGCCTTCCTCTGTTACTTCCATCCAACGTACGTTCGGCGTCCAGAGAGACTCCATGCCAGAACGATCGACACCGGTTACAAAGAAAATGTCGTCACTGATTTTACTCAGCGTATCCATGTATTCCTGGGTAAAAATATCACCGCTCGTTGTCTCCACCGCAATTTTTACGTTGGCCACACCGCTCTTCATCTCGTCCTTGTGTTCGAGATAGTTCTGGATGTATTCGTGGTTTAGCGGAATGTATTTTTCGATGCTGGCATCGAGTGAGACTTTCGTAAGCCCGTAGCCAAACAGGGCGGTCAATGCCATCAATACGATGATCACCAGAGAGCGGTTATTAAAAATTAAACGCTCAAGAAAAGGTTGCGACTCCGACGACAGAATATAGTGCTCTGGCTCAGAGGAGTAATGGTGTTTCTGTTCACTCATTGCCTTTCTCCCCATTCATTTCTGCCTGCTGTTGCAACAACTTACCCTCTCTGTCGACCAATTGAATGCCAGCTTCGCCAGCAATAATGTAGTGCCCTGCTTCACTGCGCAGAACAGCCGCCGCGCCGGTACGACCGGTAATCGTAGCGTTTTCAGGTGCTTCGAGTTGTGCATTCAATGTCACGACCGAACCACCATTACCTACTAGCATTGCACCCCGCTCAGAACTGAATCCACCGAGCAAAGTCTGCTCTAAGCCGGTGTCCAATGCAGTCCAGGTGATGCCATCGTCCGTTGAGCGATAAGTGTGGCCACGTAACGCAAACAGAATCTGAGTGTTACCCTCATCAATCAGACCAAATAAAGAGCCGTCATAAGGTGCAACCTGGCTGTTCCAGGTTTCCCCCATATCATCAGAGCGCAGCATTAACCCCATTTCACCAACGATAGTCAGCGAGTAATCACCTACTCGCGTAATGGTGTTCAGGTGGAGACGATTCGGGTTAGGTAAGCGAGAGCTGATTTCGAACCACTCTTCGCCACCGTCCATTGTTTGAAATGCCATACCGTAGGCGCCAACGGCAATCCCGTCTTTGGCTGACCAGAAATACACATCGAGGAAAGGCTTGGTCGAACCCGTTTCCAGATCGTACTCCGCATCCTGAAAAGCAAATTCGGCGTTTTCCAGTGCCATCATTGCCTGATCCACTTCGAGGTCGCTCTCGCTCCCTTCTACCGCCTTCGCACGCTCCTCGGCAATATTCAGATTGTTGCGTGCCGAAACCAGCATGGCTTCGTTGGCTTTAAAACCGTCAAACTGTTTAACCCAGCTCTTTCCGCCATCAACACTATTGAGAATGACGCCATCGTGGCCGACAGCCCAGCCTTTATCGATACCGTAAAAATCGACTGCCGTAAGCGTGGTGGTTACCGGGACACGACCCTGTTCCCAGGTAAAACCGTTGTCTTCTGAAACGAGGATGTGCCCATGAGCACCAACACTGACGACATCACTTTCGCGATCGGTAACATCAAGTAACAATGACTGATGTGCTTGCTGTGATGCCATTGCGGGAGTCTGAAGTGGATCTTGCCACTGTGCTGAAACCCCCAATGAAGTAGCCAACGCCCCGGTCACGATCAGGCCGCTAAACAAGCGTGTTCGCTTGCTATTTTGCTTGCCCATCCTTGGCCTGACGAAATCAGAAAACATATAAAAACCCCGTTATTATTTTTGCATCTTGAGCTTGTTATAAGATGCCAACGTATTATTAAAGCGGCGCTAGTCTAGCGGACAGCCTGAACTCTGACTAACGCGCACTTGTTACAATATGTAATCCGACTGGCGTACCCAGAACTAACTGCTACGCCCCTGTAATCGGGGCGTAATGGTGGAGGGTCTTAACGTCGTCCGCGACGACGCAGTTCAGCCGGCGTGAAATACCGGTCACCCGGAGGTGGACTGCTATAGTCAATTGCCTCCGGTTCTTCGTTGGTCATGCCCTGAACATGGTAGCGTCGATCACGCAGATCATGAAAAACATCCATCCCGGTCCAGGTCACAGGCAGCTCGTAATAGGTTTTCATGTAAGCCATGCTTACCCGCCACAATTCTCCATTCATATCGTACTGGTCGGCGACTGAAATACCCCATGTATCTTCATCAATATAAAACACTCTTTTGCTGTACACATGTCGCTTGCCATCTTTTAGTGTTCCCTCGACCACCCAAACACGATGTTTTTCGTATCGAGTGTACTCTGGATTCAGGTGCCCAGGACGCAAGATATCGTTGTAGCTCGCACTGTTCGACGTCAGGCGGTAGTTGTTATACGGGATATATATTTCTCGTTTACCCCGTAATTTCCACTCATATCGATCCGGAGAACCGTTATAAATATCGGTATCGTCGGCATAACGCAGGCCATCCGCTGCGGCAATCGGCGTGTCATAAGCGAGGTTAGGTGCACGACGAACCCGTCGCTGACCAGCATTGTAGCCCCAAGCCTGACGAGCATTGTTTGCCTGGTTAAGCGGTTCGTGTACAAGGACAGCACCACCCGCTAAACGCGCAGGTGCTTTGGTTACCGACAGATAGTAAAAGAGCAGATTATCGAGATCCTCGATCGTCTTATCCTGTCGGTAGTAGTTGAATTCAACCTGCTGTTCAACCGTGGTCGGAGTGAATTTACCGTCTTTGTAGACAGCCACTTCTGAGGCCTGAATCTGCAGGTAGGTTCCGCGCCAACGGGTAATGTGGTTCCAAACAGCTTCTACCCCAGCCTGCTTGTCATCGCTGCTGAGAATAGGAAAAGGCACGCCGGCGTATGAATACAGAAGTGAGTTGCCACCATCCGCCAACTCGGCACGCAACGCATTTTTGTAGGTGTTTTCGTAGACCCATTCTGGCGCCGCAGCCGTACGCCGGGTTTGATAAATCGGCATACGAAAAGTATCTGGGTAGGTTTTAAACAGCGCTTTCTGACCCTCGGTCAGATAGTCGCTGTATTGACCCATATTCTCCGCCGTTACCGTAAACAGCGGTTTGTCTTGTGGGTAAGGGTCAGGGTGATGCTGACCTGGCTCCGTATATTCTTCCGGTGGCATGCTCAAACCACCGCGCCATGGCGGTATGTCACGGCCATTGCCTGCCCGCTCACCTCCCATCGGAGTCAGTATGGTTTTCAGTTGCTCAGCTTTGGAGACGGACACGGCGGCAAACGCCGAAGAGACAAACAGGCCACCCGCGGCGCAAAGCGACGCGAGTATCAGGGTGCCGCGCTTGACGCGGCTGCTACCAGGTAGATCCATCAGATCAGTGTTCCTTACATCAGACTTTTGCTGACAACTTCATAGACATCTTTAGAGAGACTGCCGTGATCCATAATGCGTTGCAACTCTGATTTCATCATTTGTGACTGATTTGGCACTAAGCGCTTCCAGCGAGTCAGAGGGGTCAGCAAGCGCGATGCTATCTGTGGATTCGATTCATTCAGACGAATCACCGCATCCGCGAGGAGTTTATAACCCTCTCCGTCTGCAGCATGAAAATGACACAATGCCTGATTCGCGAATGCACCGATAACAGAACGCACCTTATTTGGATTGCGCCAATCGAACGCTTCGTGCTCGAGAAGCTGACGAATGTGCGCGGGCGTTCCCAGTTTCGACGACCCACACTGTACCGTCAGCCACTGATTAACGACCAACGAATCCTGCTGCCACTGAGTATAGAACTCAGCCAGAGCCTGCTCTGCTTCAGCTTGATTGCCATGCGCCACCAGCGTTCGCAGCGCAGCCATTTGATCCGTCATATTATCTGCTGACGAGAACTGCAGCCGCGCAGCCTCTACCCCTTCGACATCGGCTTTCGCCCAGTAGGACAGCGCCAGGTTTTTCAGCGAGCGGCAGGCCATATCTTCCGGTACTGGTTGATAATCACCCGACACATTCAAACGCTGATAGCAGGCTTTAAAGTCATCACTCAGCGTATCCGCTAACGCAGCCATGACCTGCTCGCGAGCCTTGTGGATCGCTACCGGATCATATTGCGGACGAGATTCAGCGATATAAGACTCGGATGGTAAAGCCAGTAGGTAGGCAACCATTGCTGGGTCCAGCTCAACATCGTTAATGACTGTATGCAGCGCGTCGATATCATCCTGCGTAAACTTGAATCGGCCTTTCTCAGCAAGTTCTATCCAGTGAAGCATTAACTGCTGCCCGGCATCCCAGCGGTTAAAACCATCACTGTCGTGCTGCAACATAAAGCGCAGCGCAGACTGGCTATGCTGATAGTGAATACGCACTGGTGCAGAAAAGTCCCGGAACAGTGACACTACCGGCTCCTCTACCACCCCACCAAAGCTGAACGTCTGCTCGGCTTCACGGAAGTGCAAAACCTGACTGTCTTCGGTCCAGAAATCCGGCTGGTCAGGACGTACTTCCATATCTTCACCGTCATGCCCAATCAAACCCAGCTGAACCGGAATCCAAAGCGGCTTTTTATCAGTCTGCCCAGGTGTATCCGGCGTGTACTGGCGAAGATTTAACGTCAGCCGTTCGGCGGCATGATCATACTGAGTCAGTACCTCGACGACCGGCGTGCCGGATTGCTTGTACCACAGGCGGAACTGGGTCAAATCAACATCGTTAGCGTCTTCCATCGCCTGAACAAACTCATTAATGGTCACGGCCTGACCATCGTGTCGCTCGAAATAAAGATCGGAACCTTTTCTGAACCCCTCCTCACCCAGTATTTTATGCAGCATGCCAACGACTTCGGCACCCTTTTCGTAAATGGTGACGGTGTAGAAATTGGATATTTCAATGTACGAGTCAGGCTGTACCGGGTGCGCCATCGGCCCACCGTCTTCTGCAAACTGAACAGTACGCAGCATGGTCGCGTCTTCAATCCGCTTGACCGTGGCCGAGTTCATATCGGCAGAAAAACCTGCATCACGGAATACGGTGAAGCCTTCTTTCAGGCTGAGCTGGAACCAGTCACGACAGGTAACCCGATTACCCGACCAGTTATGGAAATACTCATGAGCGACAATGGCTTCAATACGCTGGTATGCAGCATCTGTTGCCGTTGCAGGGTTAGCCAACACACAGGATGAGTTAAAGATATTGAGGCCTTTGTTTTCCATCGCCCCCATATTGAAATCGTCTACGGCCACGATCATAAAGATGTCCAGATCGTATTCACGGCCGTATACCTCTTCGTCCCAACGCATCGAGCGTTTAAGGGCATCCAGTGCATACTCGGTTTTGTCAACATTCTGCGGCTCAACGAAAATCCGGAGCAACACTTCACGCCCTGAACAGGTGGTGAAATGATCATCGCGTACTTGCAGATCTCCAGCCACCAGCGCAAATAAATAGGCTGGTTTTTTGTGAGGGTCATGCCAGACAACGTGTTTTTTACCGTCTTCGATTTTCTCACTGACCGGATTGCCGTTGGAAAGAAGAACAGGATACTGCGCAGCATCTGCGATAATTTCGGTCGTAAACACCGACATCACATCTGGGCGATCGGGATAGTAAGTAATCCGGCGGAACCCCTCTGCCTCACACTGTGTGCAATACATACCGCCAGAGCGGTACAGACCTTCCAGTGCCGTATTTTTCTCGGGGTAAATACGCGTTGTCATCTCAAGGGTATGACTGGCGCCTAAGCCGGAAAGAACTAATGCTTCTTCGGCGGTCGTGTAGTCCGCCTCGCTCAACAACTTACCATCGAGTTTGATACTGATAAGCTCGAGATCCTGCCCGTTAAGAAGGAGCTCGGTTTCATCACCGTTCTGTTTCAGCGATAAATTCGAATGAACGAGAGTGTAACCATCATGCAGCTCGAACCTGAGGTGTGTATCTGTCACCTCGTAAGCCGGAGCACGGTAATCGGCCAGTTGAATGGCTTTAGGTTGAGCATCACGCATTGTCAGGACTCCCTGTTAACAGTCACACTGATCTTATATGAAGTAAATTTCCGCAGATTAATCACGCCGGTATCCAGAATAAGATACTGGCCTTTAATTCCCATCAGGCGCCCTGCGACCTCTGCGGTTTTATCAAAATTGTGGCTAGCCACCTTGGTCGGATATTCAAGCACTGGGTAATTAAAGTCCCGGGTATTCTCATTCGTCAACCAGGTAATAGCATCTTGCCCAAACTCATCCTGGAGTTGTTGCAACTCATCTGCAAATAAAGTGCGCAGGCGCTCGGCTTCAGTGTGCAGATCAATAGCGGGCGCATCCGCTTTCAGCATGGTCCGCCAGTTGGTTTTATCGGCCACATCGCGTCGTAAAATATCTTCTACTAAGCCAGCAAGACGTCGCGTTGCGACCCGAGCAACCGGCAACGCCTGAGCCGCCCCCTGATCGAGCCAACGTGAAGGCATATTTTTCATACGCGTGATGCCTACTTTAACGCCAGAAGAATTTGCCAGATACACGATGTGATCGTTAAAACACACGCGCTCCCCCCATTCGGGATCACGACAAGTGCCGAGGTGAAAATGACACTTCTCCGGGCTCACTATGCAGGAGTCGCATTCAGGCAAGCGGGTAAAACACGGGTAACAGTATCCCTGGCCAAAACTTTTTTTGGTAGGACGTTCACAAGCTCGGCAATGAATATCACCTTCCCACTTCAGAATAATCTGCTGGCCCAGCAAATCATTGATGACGTGTTCTTTGTTGTCCAATACTAAGGCATAGTCAACAGGTACACCGGGGCGCACCTTCATCTTTTCGAGATGGCCAGAATAAGTCGAATCTGTCATTGGATATTCAGCGGCTGAGTGTCGTCGTCTTTACCCGATTTGCATCCCTGATCAAGATAACCTACGCGCTGATCAGAGGGGACGTCATGGGTGTTTTCGTAATAAATGATGGCTTCCATACACAGTTCACGTTGGCCGTCTTCCAACTTCCGACCGTCTGGCCAGCGACCTGTCGCCACGGCATTTTTGAGATTCTCGTAGACGACTGGCGTCAGAGAACGTATCAAAGCATCAAGATTCATGAATTCTCCGGGATGAGACTGGCCATATCAGGGCCAGAAATAAACCACATAACAGACCACCGAGGTGTCCACCATGACCGGCTACTGTCAGGCCTGGTATCAGGATGTCACCAAACATGGTCAGAGCCATAAAGAATACCATAACCCCAAACAGTGCTGGGGTTATGCCGTAAGGAGTGTGATGGCGCTTCTGACGCAGCCAGGTCCAGGCGGCGAGCCCATACACAACGCCAGAAATACCGCCATAAGCCGGGCCAGCAAGCCACCATTGAAGTAAATTACCGGTCAACCCACAGGCGAAAAGTAAAACAACAACAGGAACACGCTCGTTCTGACGTTCCATCGCGCCAGCAAACACCCAGATCCAAAGCGCGTTAAACAAGATGTGCATCACATCGAAATGCAATAACACAGGCCGCCAGACTTCCCACAATGACATATTCAGATAGGTCTCAATCTGATTGCGTGCTTCGGGCCAACTTGATTGGGATTGTGTCAGCCAGCTGTGCCAGTCGCTGCTGGTATATTGCCAGATAAATACAGCCAATATGGTGAGGATCAACGACACTGTCAGGGGCACCTGCGCCAGACGAGCACCCAGAGAGAGGCCTCCCTCAGGCGCACGAACCGGATTGCCCAACTGCTGGTTTTCCCACAGTGTCAGGAGTTCCTTGATACGCTCCGCATCGGCTGGATTCACGATCAGAAGAATCTGTTGGTCGCCTTCCTCGACGACCCGATGCGCAATTTTCTCTGCCCACAGGTGTTGAGTCAGAGGAGAGAGATCCACCTCAAGAGGTGCAGACAATACCGCTATCGGAGCCATCAACGTTCTTTCTTTTCAACACGAACCCAGGCAAATTTTCCTTTCTGAAGCTGCGTTTCGGTATCCATTCTGTATGCAACCAAGCGACCGTACTTCACCGCGCTGTAATCCAGACAAGCAATGTTAGGCACGATCGGGGCCGGTAATCCGGACATCCAGTAATGTCCGATAAAAAGAGGCTTTTCCTCTGGACCGTAGAACAGAAGCTGCTCTTTCTCTTCTGCGCTCAACAAACCATGCTGAATGTCTTCCGGTAGTGGATCAGGCTGAAATACCACGTCGTTATACCGCTGTGGGTCGTCTGCCCAGAATTTGGTACGGAAAAACTGCCTGACCATGCCATCTTTTGATGTCATGGAGCGCCCATCCGGTAACTTCAGAGAGGTACCACGCAATATCCGATCGAGAAAACGATACAGGAAAGAATCCGTCTGAACGGATTCGGCCAGCATATTTTTACTGATCAGGTTGGAGTCATATCGACGAAGATACTCATCGATCATCTGCTGGTCCCAGCTGGCATGAACAACGCGGAAATGCTCGTACTCGCGGAACAATGGAATGGTCAGGAACCAGTCCAGCATTTCGTTAAATTCCTGCGGGAAGTTAGCAAACTGCTCAAGCGTCTGTTCGACAATAAAATTGTTGCGTGGTGTATGCGGGCGCAAAAATGGCTGACGCATACCTGCCGGAGCCTCACTCAGGTAGGTCACGATATTGTATTCGTGATTCCCCATCACGATATCGGCATGCCCTGCTTCGACCATGTCGCGGACGATATGGCAGGCCAGCCGGATATTGGGCCCGCGATCGACAATGTCTCCCAGGAAAACGACTTTGCGCTTGGGGTGCTGATACACGCCGTTTTTTTTGCTGTACCCCATCTGCTCAAGCAAATCGATGAGGGTCAAGCCACAGCCGTGGATGTCACCTATCAGGTCATAGCCCTGATGCATATTCACTCTCCGAGGTTACTGCTCCAACCCAACTTAGTGCGACAGATCTCGTAAAAGTTGTGCCCTTTAGGATGAATAAGTTTGAGCTTGTGCGCCTTCTTACGGATAGAAATAGTGTCACCGGGCGCACAGGGAATATGAGTTTGTCCGTCACAGCTGATCGTCGGATACAGCCCCTGGCTGGCATCAATCACAATTTTCACTTCGGACTTACCGTCGACCACAATCGGGCGACTTGAAAGAGTGTGAGGGAACATAGGAACCAGCACCAACGCATCCAGACGCGGGTGCATAATCGGACCACCGCCTGACAGTGCATAGGCCGTTGAACCCGTTGGCGTCGATACGATCAAACCATCCGAACGCAGGTGATAAACGAACTGCCCTTCGATATAGAGATCAAACGCAATCATACGAGCGGATTTGCCGGGGTGAAGCACAACATCATTCAGGCCTGTTGCCGAACCAATCGGATTGCCGTCACGCTTGATCTCAGCATCCAGCAGAAAGCGGCGTTCCTCAATGTAGTCGCCGTCCAGCACTGCCTGAACGGCCTCTGTCATTTCATCATCCGGGCTGATGTCTGTCAGGAAGCCCAGACGTCCACGGTTAATCCCAAGGACCGGGGTGTTGTACTTCGCAAGTGCACGTGCAGCGCCCAACAAACTGCCATCACCGCCCACTACAATAACGAGGTCACAAATTTCGCCCAGCATATTCACGTTACTGACTTGCATACCATGACCCGGCATTACCTCCGCAATCCTGTCATCAAGTATGGTGTGATAGCCTTCATCGATCAGATAACGGGACAAACGACGGATGGTGTCGATAACTTTGTTGCTGTTTAAACGACCGATAAGGCCGATATTGCGAAACTCTTCCATCTGAAAACTGGTAACCTCAATGCATCACGGGCCGCTGTTCGTCGTGCGGCGTCACTTTTTTTACACTATACAGCAGAATACAAGGCGTGAACCAATGATGACTGACACCAACCAGTTCTTTGCGATTGCTGAGAAACAGCGACGCGATCTGCTCTGGAGTCTGTTTGGACCGTCTCTACTGGATAGTAGCCTAGCACCAGATTTAACCTCTCTGCTTCCCTCTCTGGACGAGAAAAGCCTGAAAGCGGCCACTCTGTCCGATGAGTATGACGCGCCAGCCCGGCTTGGTTTTCGATTTGAACAGTTGTGGCAGACGGCGCTCGATCTCAGCCATACCGAGCACTACGCCAACACCCAGATCACCCAAAACGGAAAGACGCTGGGGGAACTGGATCTCCTGATTCCCTTTACAAACCACTCTATCCACATCGAGTTAGCGCTCAAGTTCTATCTGGGTGTGGAGGATGACTGGATCGGCCCCAATCGTCGCGATTTGCTGAGTCGTAAGATTGCACACACATTAGAACACCAACTGCCACTCGCCAGCCGACCCGCCGCTCAGGAGCGGATTCAGCAATTATGCCCAACGCCCGTTACGTCTTATCCGATTATGCGTGGCTGTCTGTTTGCCCCGGCACACGGGGTGCAGGCGGCTCCTCTCCCAAAGGAAATCGCAACGGACCACTGGTCTGGGTACTGGTGCCCTGTCGACCGTTCCGACTGTTTACCCGAGGGACATTGGTTCGTGCTATCCAAGCCAGACTGGATCAGTCCGGTGAAGTCTTCTTTCGCCATCAGTAAATCTGAGTTGGTGCATTATCTGAACGTAACCTATCAACACATCCGAACTCCACTGGCGGTAGCCAGAATGGCGCAATTCGAATTGCCAGATGGCGAACATTGCTGGGGAGAAGTTGAGCGCTGGATGATGGTGGCACCGGACTGGCACTAAAACGACATACCCCGACGTCCCTGCAGCCCTCCAGAGTGTATCAACAGACTATTATCAGACACCTTCCCTCGCTGCCGGGCATGCAAGAAAGCGCTTAATAGCCGTACGGTGTATACAGGATCAAGCGGCAGATCCACCACATCTGCCCTTTCCATCAACTGCCGCTGCTCTGGGGTCAGTTTTCCAAACCTCAATGAATAGGGACAGTCTGCAAAGCGCCATCTGGGTTTCAGAGAGAGCGAAGCCAGACGCTCCGCGAGTGCCCCTTGATCCTGCACGGCATTGACGATGACAAGGGTCTGCGAAGGCAGCATATTCTCAGCAAGTCCGATGGCGGATGTCCCGGTTCCAGCAGCAACCCAGACCTCGTCGTAACCGATCACAGATGGCTGAAGCAGTTCAAACCCGCGCACCCCAGCCTCACCGTCGCCCCCTTCTGGAATAATCCAGGCATCGTATTGGTCGCTGAGTGTCTGGCGCCATGTTTCGTCGTAACGTTGCTGATACTGCTTTCTGTTGCAGAAATACAAAGCCATGCCCTGCCGCTGACAATCACGCAGAGTTTCGGTTAATGGTTGCTCAGGGTAACCCAGCACCATGGCCATGGATGGAACATCAAGATGGGCAGCTGCATGTGCCAGCGCATGCAGGTGATTCGACCATCGACCGCCAAAACTTAACAGTCGCGACCTACCCGAAGACCGGAACGCCTCGAGATGACCAAGCAGTTTGAAAAATTTATTACCCGAGAGCGTGGGGTGAAGTTGGTCAAGCCGCAAACACTCGAATATCTCACCATCCAATTGGTAAGACTGGCGAAATCTCTGCAGATTGCTCAGCGTTGACACTGGCAGGAGACCGGCCAGAAGTTCCAGATCTATTTCCTTACTCACTTCGGGCATGGGGTTTACACATACAGCGACAGTTAATTCGTTAGCTGAATGATAGCGTCTTAAGAAAAGGGTCAGTAGCGCTTCTTAACAGCGTCCGGATCTGTCGGCATACCGAACTCATTGGTTTCCGCCGCGGCTTCCTTGGACAGTGCTTTCGACAGATTGTCCACCGTATCCTCCGGTAGCTCGTTCTTTTCACCACGATAGAGTGCCGCAGTTTTCTCCGCAATGGCCTTCACCCGAGCGTTTTTCTCCGGAAATTGAATATCAAACTCAATGAGCAACTTGCGAGCAGCCTTGAAGTAATTTGCAGCAGTGACAATGTCTCCCCGACTGGCAGCAACGTCACCTTGTGCCGTGTAGGTGTCTACTTCTCGCTCAAGCAGCGTCATTTTAAGGTAACGGCGGTACTCCACCATGGCTGTTTCAGAGATCACCTTCTTTTTCGCCATCAGCGACAAGGCTTTCAGGATGGAGGAAAACTGGCGACGCCCGTATTTCAGCTCGCGATCACTTTTCAACACTTTCCGATACGAAGTCGCAGCCTGGATTTTCTGAGAATAGGGTTCAGGGTCGAAGGGCTCACCGGCAGCGTCAGTGCCAGCCTGTTTAGCCGCCAGATCGTAGAGCTCGCTGATACGCTCCAGAACCGCCGACTGAATGTCTTTGTGATTGTCCACCAACAGCAGATACTCGAGCGCTTCCAACAGATCACCCGCCTTTTGACGTATGACCCGCGCCTGGTTCTGCCTCGCCTGTTTTTTCTGAAGTGAGCGGTTGTATAAGACGGCTCCCAACATCAACAGCGTCAGCGGAACTGCGATGGCCAGAATCAGTCCGATAGCTGACATATTTTTCAACTCCGTATGTTTTGTGCTATTCCTGAAAACAGTGGGACAGCGATCCCCGTATAAGTTGCACCCTGTTGGTCGGCCTGACAGGCCGCCGCTCCGGTATACCGCAGGGTAAGTAACTCAAAGTTTAGCAAGGATTTACGGAGATGCTGGATCAACTGGGCGATGAGAAACTTGACCTCACCCCATGTTTTGGTTTTAAAGTGTCGCCTGAATGAGCCTGTCTGGCGTCTTCATCAAGCCGGACAGTGGTATACAAGGTGCAATGAGAATTGATACGCACCCCAACAAGGTATCTGAACGGACTATGGGCAAATCACTGGTGATTGTGGAGTCGCCTGCTAAGGCGAAGACGATCAATAAGTATCTGGGCAAGGATTTCATCGTTAAGTCCAGCGTCGGCCACATTCGTGATCTTCCAACGTCGGGTGGCGCAACCAAGTCAGACCCGAAAGAACGTGCCCGTCAGGCGGCATTGACCCGCAAAATGTCACCTGATGAAAAAGCCGCCTATAAAAAGAAGAAGGCGCACGATCAACTTATCAACCGCATGGGCATCGACCCAGACCACGACTGGGCAGCCAGCTATGAAGTTTTGCCCGGCAAAGAGAAAGTAGTCGAAGAGCTCCAGAAACTTGCGAAGAATGCTGACCAAATCTATCTCGCAACGGATTTGGACCGCGAAGGAGAAGCCATCGCGTGGCACTTGCGTGAGGTGATTGGCAAAGACGCCAAGCCGTACCGACGGGTCGTCTTCAACGAGATTACCAAGAAAGCCATTCAGGCAGCTTTTGAAAAGCCTGCCGAACTGGATCTGGACCGGGTCAATGCGCAGCAGGCACGCCGCTTCCTCGACCGGGTGGTGGGTTTTATGGTGTCGCCTCTGCTCTGGGCAAAAGTAGCACGAGGTTTGTCTGCAGGGCGCGTTCAGTCTGTCGCAGTACGACTGATCGTCGAACGCGAGAGAGAGATTCGTGCCTTTATTCCGGAAGAATACTGGGAAGCCTTCGCCAACCTGAAATCCGATGTCGGTGATGACATCCGCGCTCAGGTTGTGAAAGTGAATGGACAGGAATTCCGTCCAACCAACGAATCCGACACATCATCGGCACTGGATATTATCCGCAAAGGTCCTTTCAAAGTGACCAAGCGTGAAGATAAACCAACCAGTTCCCGTCCGGCTGCGCCGTTTATCACGTCGACACTGCAACAGGCTGCGAGCACGCGTCTGGGCTTCAGTGTGAAAAAGACGATGACTCTGGCTCAGCGACTCTACGAGGCTGGTTACATTACCTACATGCGTACTGACTCGACCAACCTGAGTCAGGATGCCGTTGCCAGTGTACGCGACTACATCAGCAGCAAACTCGGCGAAGCGTATCTGCCGGATAACCCACGCCAGTACAGCAGCAAAGAAGGTGCGCAGGAAGCGCACGAAGCAATCCGCCCTTCGGATGTTCGTCTGCGTTCCGGCGACCTGTCCTCCATGGAACCCGATGCAGAGCGCTTATACGACCTGATCTGGCGTCGTTTTGTTGCCTGTCAGACAAACGATGCGAAGTTTACAAGTACCACAGTCACCGTCCATTCCGGTGATTATGAAATGCGCACCAAAGGCCGCGTAATCCGTTTCGACGGTCACCTGAAAGTCTTGCCACCCGTTGGTAGCAAAGGTGACGACGATGTTCTGCTGCCGGACGTTCAGGAAGGTGACGAACTCGCGCTGCAAGAGCTTGAGCCGAAGCAGCATTTCACTAAACCAGCGCCCCGCTTCTCGGAAGCCGCGCTGGTAAAAGAATTGGAAAAACGAGGCATTGGCCGTCCCTCTACCTATGCGTCGATTATTTCCACTATTCAGGATCGCGGTTACGTTAGCCTCAAGGGACGCCGTTTTTATGCTGAAAAGATGGGTGACATCGTTACCAGTCGGCTGACTGAGAATTTCACCGACCTGATGGACTACAGCTTTACCGCCAACATGGAAGAGAAACTGGATGAAATTGCCGATGGCAATGCCAGCTGGAAGGCGGTGCTCAATGAGTTTTACAGCGACTTCACAACGAAACTCGACGACGCCAGCAGCGACGACGGCATGCGCCCCAATGATCCGGTTAACACGGATATTGAATGCCCTACCTGCTCGAGAACTATGCAGATCCGTACCGGTTCTACAGGCGTATTCCTCGGTTGCTCAGGCTACAGCTTGCCGCCGAAGGAACGTTGCACACAAACCATGAATTTAATTCCGGGTGACGAAGTCACCAGCGCGGATGAGGATGACGAAGCGGAAAGCCGTCGCTTGATGGATAAACGCCGCTGCAAGATTTGTGACGCTGCCATGGAAAGCTACCTGCTCGATGAAAAGCGCAAGGTACATATTTGTGGTAACAACCCAGACTGTGAAGGTTTTGAGGTAGAAAACGGTCAATTCAAGATCAAGGGCTACGACGGCCCAACACTTGAATGTGACAAGTGCGGATCAGAAATGCAGCTCAAGTCTGGCCGCTTTGGTAAGTACTTCGGTTGCACCAACGATGAATGTAAAAACACCCGTAAACTTCTGAAGAATGGCGAAGCGGCTCCTCCGAAAATGGACCCGGTGCCGATGCCTGAATTGCAGTGTGAAAAAGTCGAAGATACGTATGTTCTGCGCGACGGTGCCAGTGGCTTATTCCTTGCCGCGAGCCAGTTTCCTAAGAAGCGGGAAACACGCGCACCACTCGTTTCTGAAATAATCCCGCACAAAGACGAAATTGATCCTAAGTATCATTTTCTGATGAGTGCACCTCAGCAGGACAGCGACGGCAACCCTGCCATCATCCGTTACAGCCGTAAGTCGAAAGAGCAGTACGTCATGACGGAGAACGATGGCAAAGCGACTGGCTGGACGGCTACCTTCGACGGTAAGCAGTGGAACATTACGGAAAAGAAAAAAGCGGCTCCAAAAAAGGCAGCGCCTAAGAAGAAAGCCGCTACGCCTAAGAAATCAACAGCCAAAAAGACTACGACTAAGTAGTCAGGCGGTACTTGTCAGCGCCTGAGTGCAGGCGCTGACAGTCTTCCTTTCCCCTACTCCCACCCGCTCAATTCATGCTTTTTTCTGATGTGAATACGATATTGCCTTGATAGGCTGATTTTCACCCTGACATCAGGGGGCTCTGCTGTATCGAGTATTTCATCTCATCAAAGCAAAAAGGAAAAACCATGAAAGGATTACTGACTGCAATTTCTCTAGTTATGGCGCTGGCCTGGAATACTGCTCAGGCAGAGGAGCCCGCAACTGGACCGGTCAATCTCAATACTGCGACGGTCGAGGAGTTAAGTGAATTAAAAGGCATCGGAAAAGCAAAGGCGGAAGCCATTATTGCTCACCGCAAAGAGCACGGCGAATTTCGTAGAGTCGAAGAGCTCACCGAAGTAAAAGGCATTGGCGATTCTATTCTAGATTCGAACCGTCCCCTGCTTAGCCTCGAATAAACGGCAGTATTTCAGGCAATAAAAAAGGAGGCTAATGCCTCCTTTTTTATTAGATCGTTATTCAACGAATGTGCAACGTCCCCATTCGCATCGGACAATACTCAGTGGCTTGTCTTCGCAGGCTACGTTGTAAATTTCGTATGGCCATTTGCCCTTGATAAGGCTGACCTCTTCACGATCACAAGACTCCTGATCAGAGAGTTTCTCTACCACATAGAGTGATCGTCCATATTGCTTCCCAGCGGCGGCATCCACCATACCTTTGCGCTGACGATAACGCTCTTCATTGCGTTCTGCAGAGGCCTTCAGGCTCCATAGAGCACCCTGGATCTCGTCAGAACCTTTAATATCCCATTTACCAGCCTGATACTGACCGAGCACTTCGAGACAGAGAGCTTCTTTATCAGAAGCATCATCCAGCTTTTTGTTCACTGTCTGCTCCGCACGTTCCTGAACTTCCTGCGTCAGGCTCATTGCTAACCGGGCACCGGTGTCGAGACGCGTATCCGTCACAGTCACAAGATTGTACGCCAGACCAAAATCCGCAGCTTCTACGGTCGCTTTATTACGTTGCCACCAATCTGCCCGAGCCGCATCGGCAGCATAATTCGCACGCGCACTGACAGCGGCACACTCATAACGCCAGGTATTCATCATTGCATCGGCCTGAAGGGCATAAAAAACGGCATCACCTTTCGGTGAAAGAGAATTAGTGGCGCAGCCTGTCAGGACGACAGACGCTGCGACCAGCGATGAGAAAACACGAAACATGAAATTATCCCTACAGATTGAGCAGAATCCCGAGTTTCCTCAATCTTTCAGGCTTTAGCAAGGCCGTGGAGCGCCCGATGCCGCAATCAGGCACCGAGTAAACGATCCAGCCCACCATGGAAGCCCCGTAGTGCATTAAGACGACTGTCATCCGGAACAAGCGCTTCCATCATTTTCTGCAGCGTGTCGCGCGGCTCCTGAAGCATAGAGGCGCGATCCAATGCATCGGTATAGCTTTTGACGTAATCCGCAATCATGTTTTGCTGTGACTGCAAGCGAGCGGTTGGTAGAGACGGTCCTGATTCACCGTACGCCCGTGAGACACTGGAGAAGCTACGCTGGCGTAACTCGAGACTCATAGACGCCAGTTCATTGCCATCAAAGCCCAACGACATAGCCTCTACCAGCGCCGCACCAAGGTCACCACCATAAAAGGTCTCACTGAGCGAACCGACGTCGTCAAACAGCGTCTGCAGAGCCTGTAGCTCGGCGTCATCCAGAGTTCCCTCTACCTGCATATCATACCGACTGGAGTAGCCACTGGCCGTCAGCTCATACCCCCCAGCGGACAGGCTCACCCCGCCTTCCCGCTGGCGAAAGTTGACGGTTACTTTATCGCCGTCCCGGGTAACAACTTCCAAGGCCATGCTCTGGGATCTGCCACTCGCTGCAAAGGTAAATGGACTACCTGCAGAAGGAGCCGTCCCGCCATCATCCGTTTCAACCGGCTCAGTAGCCCCATCATCCGCATTTTCATCAGAGCCTTCATCAACTGGCGCGAGAAGGCTTGGTGTTTGGCCTGCTTCAATCTCTGCGAGTCCCTCATTGATCAGTGTCTCGCCACGATCAATCTCTGTCGCCAGACCGTCATTGAGCTTACCCAAATCCTCCAAAATAGCGCGGGCGTCGGCATAGCCTTTCTCAATTCCTTCACGGGCGGCGTTCACTCGCTCTGCAATACGTTCTTCAGATGCCCCTTCTGCACGTAATGTCTCCACACTCTGGTTCACAAAACGCAGGATATTGGTCGCTGTCACCTCTGCACTCTGAGGAGTGACAGACGACACAGGAGCAGTGCTGCCCACTTCCTTGGACGCTTTCGGCTCACCGGCGTTTTTCGCACCGCCCGAGCCATTGTTGTCGGGGCGTGAGCGCAGCGCGCCTTCATTACGAAAACTGGTGAATTCGGTCGTACGAGTGAAGGAAGAGAAGGATGATATGATCATATCCAGCCCCCGGAGGAATGACTGATGAATGTCATTACTGTATCGGTCGGGCGGCTGATATCTTTAGGGCATATCTGAATAATTCAGTGATGAAAGCGCCGGGTCGCAAAGATCGCCTAACTGCGGCGACTGTTGCGGTATTCAACCGGGGTCTGATTGGTCCAACGCTTGAAAGCCCGGTAGAAGGTACTCGGCTCGGAGAAGCCTGTCAGGTAGACAATTTCATCGATGCTCTCGTCTGTACCAGACAACAGACGCTTAGCCAGGTTGCAACGATAATCGGCCAACAGCTGGTTGAAGTTAGTGCCCGCTTCAGTCAAGCGTGTGCGCAGCGTGCGAGGTTTCATATCAAGCCGTCCGGCAACATCATCGAGAGTCACCTGCCCTGTTTCCAGAACTTCACCAAAGACTTTATAAACTCGGGTTACAACGTCCTGCCGCTCTAGCTTGGCGACGTGCTCACTGGCCAGCTTTTCATGTAGCTGCAGTAACTCTGGCTCCGCGTGTAACGAGGGCAGATCAAGCAGACTGTCGTCAAAGCGAATACGATTTTCGGAGCAGGAAAAGCGCACATCACAATCGAATATACGCTGGTGCTCTTTGCAGTTAGCAGGCTCTGGATGTGTGAACTCGATCGCCGCAGGCCGGAACTGATCATCGGTCACATAACCGAAGAAACGTACCAGCCCAAGCACCATACACTCGTTCAGGTGGCGTAGACCGATCACCTTGTCACTGGCCGACTCAACTTTCACCGACGCCTGATGACTGTCAATCTCGATACTCGCCTGAGAAGCATCGCTGAGGAGGCGTTGATAACTCAGAGCCCGTTTGAGCCCTTCACCAAAGGTCGGGCTGGACAGAAACAGGTACTGCAATACCTGTCCCTTGTAGACAGGCATGTGTTCGCCAAGGTGAATACCAATATCCGGGTCGGACGTTACGTCCTCCATCACACTCCAGAATATAATCTGAGCATCGTGGGGCGTGCGAAGATTACGATCCTGCAGGACTTCCGGCGTGACGCCCAGTCTCTGCCATACCTCGTCAGCATTAATACCCATTTTCAGCATCGCATGATGCGCCAGTTGGATCATAATGCCGGAGTCTCGCAATTCAGCCATTCCGCCAGACATAAGTGTTTGATATTCCAAAGAAGAGAGGGTGAGATTTTGCCAGATACGCTGACGTCTGCAAGCGTTATTGACCGATCTGACGCAGATAAGTATGGATTGCGCCAATGGTTGACCGGGATTGCAGGACTAGTATCTGGCCTGATATGTGTCAGAAAAGAGTTTCTTCAGGACTTTATTTATGTATCACGCAACCCGTATTGAGTTAAAAAAGCTTCCAAGCGTCGCGAACCACACAGTTCGTTCGGCCTTTTCACGTAACACGAATATCCGTAATCCAGAGCTTCCGAACATGGATGCGGTTATCTATGGTCACGTTCCAAGTAAAAAGAACGTGAAGGACTACGCCGGCCTTTGTGGTTTCGATACCAAAAGCGACGTACTGCCTATTACCTACCCGCACACAGTCGCGTTCAAACTGCACATGGAACTGATGCTTCACCGCACTTTCCCGCTGGGCATCATGGGTATGGTACACGTGACCAACAAAATCACTCAGCATCGCGCCATCAAAGTGGGCGAGGCGATTGATGTACGTGCTTTCTTCGCCGGTGCGAATCGCACTCATAAAGGCCTGGAAGTCAGTCTGCGTACTGAAATCCGCATTGGTATGGATCTGGTTTGGGAAGGTTTAAGCACCTACCTGGCACTCCTGCCAAGCAAAGGCATCGAGAAGAAAGAAACAGCAAAAGTGCTTCCGGAAAATCCAGAGTTCACTGAAAACGAAACCTGGACTCTGCCATCTAACCTGGGCCTGAAATATGGACCGGTTGCTGGTGACCCGAATCCAATTCACTGGGGTGTTATCGCTGCTAAAGCGTTCGGCTTCAAGCGCCACCTGGCACACGGTATGTGGACGAAGGGCCGCGCTGCTGCGACTGCTCACAAACTGCTGGGATCTGAAGCTGCGGAAATCTACGTTGAGTTCAAGCGTCCTATCTTCCTGCCTGCAAAAATTGAAATGCATTCAGGTAAGTCGGAAGATCAGGTTGATTTCGAAGTCGCCGCCACCCGCAATGATGACATCCATCTGGCAGGCTACATCAAAGCCCTGTGACAGATATCTGTCCGGCCCTGCCGGACAGAACCGGCAGGCCCAGCCTGGGTCTGCCTAACCCACACTGCTTCCCGCTTTCCCCTCTTTCAGCCACGCCAGCGCAGCAGCACGATCGCTGAACAATCGCACTGGATAATCCGGCGCATGATAAGACAGAAACATCGATGTCAGGTGCTTCAACATAAATGAGTCACCTACAACGGCAAAAGCAGACGTACTCGCCTGTACCGTCGGATTCGAAGCATGAATCTGAACCTCGAAATCAACGGTCAACACATCTGGTACAAGCAAGACGACCGCGCATGGCTGCTTACCCCGCTGACGGACTCGCTGCTTATAAAGCGTATGCATTAGCTCAAGGCTCAGGTGGCTGAACCCTGTCAGATCGTGGAGGACAATATCTCCATCCACCTCATAGCCCGGTGCCAGGCCCAAACCCGTGTCTCGAATAGACATATTTCAATCAGTTATAAAAATCAAAGTGCTTCAAACTATCTGAAAATGTTCGAAATGAAAACCTAATTACGACGCCCCTTGTGGGAAAGTCGGATACCTGCTCGCTATGAATCAACATTAAGGACTGTAAGTTAGCCCCATCATTGTTATCATGTGAGCAGGCAGCTCTGAATATAGTCGTGCCTGTCCGTCTCAGCCAGTTACAGGTTGACGCAAAGACGGCTTTTAACAATAACAAGAATGGATATACATCATGCGTATCTCTGCCACTTTGACAGCGCTCACCCTCGCACTGGCGGCAAACTCAGCCGCAGCCGCGAAACCAGAAAGCTTCGGGGGATTTCTGGGAATGACTGGGTCTTACATCCAGACTGACGGTATCGACAACACTGACTTTGCTGCGAAAATCGTATTCGGACCTAACATCACCGAAAACCTGGCACTGGAGTTCGGGTTGATGGATTTTGGCAGAATGTCCTACGACGATCCGACAGCGGTTACATCAGATACTGACGCATCGGTCGCACCTATCTTACGGAACGCCAGTCAAGGCGAAGTGGACCGCAACGCCGGTAGCGACGGTGTACCAGGTGAAACCATTTACACTGGCCCAGAGAGTTATCAGGCTCGCAGTATTCTGTTGAACCTGCGCTATAACTTCACCTACACAGATACTCTCGATTTCTTTGTAAAAGGCGGCGCGAGCGCATGGATCGCCGATGTCGAACGTACGCAGGTAACCTACTACGGTGATGGTACCTACGGCGTAAAACGCGAAGTGGGTGATAATGAGACGTCGGGCGTTGAGCTGATTACAGGTGCAGGTCTGCTCTGGAATCCGTGGGCAGGATTGAATGTCCGCGCTGAGATTGAGTCGACGTCTCTCGACAGCTTTTACATCGAGCCAACGAGTTTCTTCTTGTACAGCCTTGGACTTCAATACGAATTCTGATCGCAATCTTGGCGCAAATTAACCAATGTTATTGGTCACCCAGAGGGAACTATCGGTTCCCGAAGTGGTCATAGTCGGCGTTCCAGATTGCGTATTTGCTACTCAAGGTAACAGGTGACAAAATTTGTCACCCGTTATATATTGTATCTGTTGTCTGCGGTGGGACACTGGAAAGTCTGTCGAAGCAGGCGGTGAATAACAACAATTCCTAACAAAAGCTACCAGCGTATGAACATGGATAAAGGTTACGTATCTGCGGCATTGATCCGCCCGGTAATTGAAAATTCGGGTATCAGGTCGTTTGATCAATTGTCAGAGCAGGATGCTGATATACAGCGCGTCGTTAAACAACTGAAAGATAACGATTGCCGCATCTCAATCGAAGAAGCCGACGCTCTCATATCAAAGTTAATACGCCAGTCTGGCAACGAAGCACTCTGCGTACACCCACCGCACAAGTTTAATACCCAGAGCAGCTGCCAGTTACAGAATCTATTTCTGTGCAGTAACACACTGCGCGAAGCCCTTTACTACATGGAGAAGTTCGCTCCCTTACTGAGTGACCTTCTTGAGGTGAACGTTACCCGCACACGTGAAGGCACTATCAAAGTCAAACTTCCGGTAGGCGATTCATCATACATGTCCGACCAACGTCATCGTTCGGAATTGATGTTGAGTGTACTGCTGAACTGGATGCGACAGCTTTGCGGCAATCGTCTGAACCTGCTGGGTATTAACCTTCCCTTCCCAGCAACTCAGTATCAGCAGACCCAGTCCCAATTGTGGAACACCAAGCTGAATTACAACTCTGGTGAGTGCGCGATCCTGCTGAATGGAAATGCACTCGACGAAGGCCTGCATCACACCAACCCGCACATTCTGAATATGATGAAGCGGGAAGTAGAAGAGCAGTATCGCAAGCTGGCCCGCTCCGGATCATTGGCAGATCGTATCCGTAAAGCCCTTCTCCAAGAGAAGGTTCGCCTGAATGCCAATCAACAGGAAGTGGCAGCCTACTTCCACATCAGCGCGCGTACCCTGAACCGTCACCTGCATCGCGAAGACACGTCCCTGAAACAAATCGTCACTCAGGTACGTCTCGAGATGGCGAAGAAAATGCTGACTGACTCCGAGGACCCGATCGAGCAGATTGCCCTCAACATCGGTCTGTCAGGGCGTCGTACTCTCGACCGCATTTTTATTAAAGAGATGAATATGTCTCCGGCGCAGTATCGCCAGCGGTACCGCCAGAAGCTGGCCATGATCCACTGATCCGCCGCACTTAAGCTCTGCAACCCAAGTCGGAACCCGGCTTGGGTTGTGTTTCCCTACGCCAGTCCCTTCAATCTTATCTGAGTCAGTGCCAACACTGATAACGCGTCGGTTATCCGCCCGTCCTGCGACATCTGAAATGCTTCTTCGAAAGGAATCCGCCTGATAGTCAGGACTTCTGTCTCCTCCGGCTCAGACACCCCCTCAGTCAGCCCAGTCGCGACAAACAGAATGCCCTCTTCATCGGTGATGCAATTACTCAGATGTACCCGACTCAGTAGTGTCAGTGCGGTACATTGAAGACCGGTTTCCTCGCGCAACTCACGTATCGCGCAATCCTCAGCAGACTCGTTGACCGGGGCGCCTCCCATCGGGATCTCCCAATGATATTCATCGAGAGGAAACCGGTACTGCCCCACCAGCCATGTGTCGCCATTATCCGATATAGGAACAACGCCAACCGCGCGATTCTTAAAGTGCACCTTACCGTATACGCCGGGATTACCCGCTGGATTAGTCACATCATGATGGTCAACCCTGATCCAGGGGTTCTCATATTCAGTACTGACATCATTAACAACCCAAGGGTTTTTCTCACTCATCTCGATTCCTGATATAGCGTGTCATCATCCAGACAGCGACCCAGATCAAGCCGGCCATTGCACCGTACAGGTGAGACCTTGCCTCTGTTCGCCCGCCGACCATCTCAACGTTTGCCATGTCATCATAGTAACCCGTCTGTTCCCAAAGCACTTTTGAAACAATAACAAGGCCAACCACCCATCTGACTTTTACGCTGTAAAACGGTGACGGCGCGATCGCCACCAACATGGCACCATGCAACGCCCCTGATAAGCCAACGTAGTAATTCAGATCTTCAGCCCAAAGCCACAACCCCACCCCCGTAAACGCGATGAGCCAAAACCAGGCTACTATCTGAAAAGCAATGGGAGTGCGGGGAGAAGCAACGTAACCAGCGAGTGCCAGCGCCGCCAGGTTAAGTAAAAGGTGTCCGTAAGACAGGTGAACGAAATGGGAGGATACAGTTCGCCACCACTCTCCATTTGCGATCGCAGAGCGATCAAAACGAAGCGTTTCTGTGGCCGAATCGCCAGCGAGAAAGGCAAGCACGCAAACAACGCCAATGCCTATCCAGACACTATAAGATTTCAAGTCAGACTCCCACTCCCCAACGACTGGGAGTGTATCACCGTTTGAGTCTGAACCTGAGTAGCAATGCTGATAGCAGGATCAGCAAGAAGGACACAGACCCGCCTCCTGAGGAAGAAGACGACGATGAAGAAGAGGAAGCTGAAGAACTGCTCGTCGTTGGCGCACGTTCAATCGGCGTGTCACTGCTGCTCACCAGTAGCTTCACTGACAGATCGAAGCTGGCAGTTGAGAACACATAATCAAGACGCTCCTTCACTTTAGTTTTGCCACTGGGCTCACCCTGGATATCGACCAGAAAAGGAGCATGCTGGCCATAAGGCTCACTGATAATCTGGAGAAACACCGTATCGACGGGAATATCGGGAGGGGTGTCAAACAACAACCGGTTCCAGCCTTCCTGTACCGAAGCTACTTTGCGCGCTAGGCGACCTTCCCCCGA
The DNA here is from genome assembly GCA_006212115.1 of Thalassolituus sp. Lineage (GTDB taxonomy): Bacteria > Pseudomonadota > Gammaproteobacteria > Pseudomonadales > Oceanobacteraceae > Thalassolituus. The sequence continues at coordinate 28,779 of PDUK01000026.1, forward strand.
GTAACTCGAAGCACTGGTGTAAATACCAAACTCCACCTCACCCGCTCCGTGGGCAAAAAAGTCGATACCATCAATACTGAGAATGTTGCTGGTGACTGGTACGGTGACCAGCGCATAGCCGTCGCTGCCATAGTCGCCCCATGTCGCATTTGCAGGCACTTCATCGTATCCGAATGCGAATCCTTTCGGGGTGACTGATGAAGCCACATTCAGTTGCGCGGTATCTCCCGAGGAAACTGCAGTGAGTGTTACTTTGCCGTCAGCGAGAGAGACGGTTTCAGCAGCGTCGATCATGATGCCGCTACTGTCCGTATCGATGCCGGTTCCCTGATGATCAGACTCAGCAAGAACAAGGCGATCGGAATGTCGTGCAGTCAAACTGGACAGGGCTCCAAAACCGCGCCAGTCATCAACTTCGGTAACCATTAGGCCTTCAGACGGCAAACCACTGTCGTAACCGTGACGCGCACGGTTCTCAACCATCAGGCGCTTACCGTGCCTGTACTCATCAAGATCTATACGTAGAACATCACCGCCTTGATCCGCAGAGTCGAGGAAGATGCCACCCGTATCGGTCACGCTGTCGGTAAATCCAAGAAACTCTCTTGACCAACCAATCAAATGTGCGGGGCGGTCTCCGGCGTTGCCCCCACCGGCATTCCAGATACCAAAACTCATCAACCCCCAGCGGCCAATAGACTCACCAAGACCAATACTCTCGTACAGATCAGGAAGGTCGAACAGCAGGTGCCCCAACTCATGCGCCATTAACCCAATCGTTGCCATATGCTGCTCGTGCTGTTCGCCAAACATGGTGTATTCCGAGATCCAGACCCCACCAGTATTGACGGCGGACACAGATGACTTATGTGCCCAAACCCTTGGGTGAGTCGTCGCAGAGCTCGCGTACGCCTGTTCGAAACCGGCCACCAAGATGACCACACCCAACTCTGAGGGATCGAGCCACGAGTCACCGTTGCGATCATAAGAACTGAGGTTCAGCTTTCCATCGAGTGCATTGAGTGCCGTCGTAACCAATGCACGACTCTGACTGCCGTATGCCGAACCAAAATTGGGATGTGCACTGGAAAGAGTAAGGCGAATTATACCGTCGCCAGCAGTACCGTCCGTTTCTGCCGCAGGAGTGACCCGGAACTGTTGCCCCGAACCTTCGAGAAAATAAGACGAAACACTGTCGTCAGCGCCGAAGATCCGAGTGGACACGTCCGCATCACTGTATTCGAATCCCTGATCCGAGAATTCAACACGCACCACAAGCAGCGGCTGCTCGTGTTGGCCACCTTTGTATCGATATGGAGTTCTGGTTGGTGCGGAAGCCTGTGCAGAAACCGTTTGCTGGCTGGTCTGTCGTGGCTGTTTTTCCGCAGAGTCGTTGTAAGAGGCAGCGCGACCAAACTCTTCGCCAGTACTAACTGCATAGCGGTTGTCGACCAAACGGGCGACGTAATACGTGCCTTCTTGCTCCACCAAATATCGACCGTCGCTTTCGAGGCGTAGATAAGGAGCAGATCGTGAGCCTAGAAGCTTAACAACGTGGCTGGAACCATCAGCAAGTTTGAGCAAGGCAGTTTCTAGTGCAGGTGGTACCTGTGCCAGAGCGCTCTGGACAAGCAGAGCAATCAGCAGCAATGAAAATCGGCGCATTAGCGGGCCCAATAATAACGTCTCATATCTTAACTTAGACGCTGTTGGCCCGTTCTGCAGCAGCGCGTAACAAGTTCACACAAACTCACTACTGCGCAGCAACACAAGGCTGGAAATGTAATTTGAACAGTTGGTCAGGATATTTTTAATCTTCCCGTCATAGCATGACAGAAATCAGAGATATCCGAGCTTACCGAGCCGCTTCTCCAGATACGCAATGATTGCTTCTGGGCTGTAGATCCACCGGTCTCCGGACTTGGTACAGATACGCAAACACGGCACCCGGCTCTCACCGCCGCCATTGACCAGCTCATTGCGGTACGCGTCGGCGCGCTCAACCTCCTTGGTAACGGGGTGCAGACCCGCTCGCTCAACATACCTTTTCACGGTAATGGAAGAAGGACATTGGCTGGAATAGTAGAGGTGCATCCGCCGAGATTCTCGGTTCAGCACGGTCTGCTCTTCGGCGGGACGTTCGATTGGCTTCACTGGGACAAGTCGATCGACCAAACCCAATGTTTTACCTTTGATATGTCTCGTCAGATTCATAACTACGTCATGGGACCTATGGTCTGATTCTGAAAAAACGGGGGCTGACTTCGCCCTGCCGCTGACGAGCAGAAACACTGCATCGACAGCGGGCATTCTATTCATACAAGAACAGAATACCAGCCCGAATTGAAAAATTTAGAAACAAAATCTGCCAATCATTATCCGATTGGTGAGTGATTAACCAAGACGACACCCAACATCATCACCAGCATGGTGATAACCAGCAGCCAACGCGATTGTCGACAGAACTTACAGGGCTTCTTTCTCGTCATTGCTTACTCGATTACTTTTACACGATCAAACGATGGCAGACTGGTCCAGGACTCCCAGTGCATCCATACAGCAACCGCTTTACCCACAATATTTTTTTCAGGGACAAAACCCCACATGCGACTGTCGCCACTGTTACCGCGATTGTCACCCATCATAAAGTAGTGTCCTTCTGGTACCGTCCACTCCCCTTGCGGGCCGCCGTTTAATACGGTCTGACCTGTTAAGTGGTTACGTTGCGGAATCCATTTGATCTCGGGCGTGGCGGCGTCCAGAGTCTCTTCAGCGACCACCATAGTCGGCGCATAGGAAGGTCGGCCGCCCAGTACTTCTGTCGGCACAGGTTCACCATTCACCGTTAATCTTAGATCACGATACACAATGTGATCTCCCGGCAATCCAATCACGCGCTTAATAAAGTAACGGGAATCCTCTGGTGGAAAGAACACCATCACATCTCCCCGCTCAGGTTCATCCACCGGGATAATCGTTGAGCCGTTTCCCGGCACCCGTAATCCGTAACTGAATTTACTGACCAGAATAAAGTCACCGACCTGTAGCCCCGGTTCCATCGAGCCTGACGGAATCTGGAAAGGCTCGAACAGAAACGAACGGAGTACAAAAACCAACGCCAATACCGGAAAGAATTGCTTTGACTGGTCAATCAGAAAAGGCTCTTTGGTAGCCTCGAGGATAGCTTCCTCGTCCGCACCGCCTTGTTCCAGTTCCGCAACTTTCGCAAGGCGCTTCTTACGCAGGAAAAGTCGGTCAAGTACAACTATCAAACCGGTCAGACCGGTTGCCACCATAAGAATCAGGGGTAAATCGAGTTCCATAAAAATGTCATATTCCTGCTGCAAGCTTACGCTAGACTGGAGACCGACTGTCGTGGCTGTGACACGTACGTTAGGACTCTGTCCGCTGTGATGTCTGGCATTCTAACTGGCGGTGTTATTGATAGCCACCTGAAACCGTTCGTCACACAGTCCAAACCGTGCAGAGGCAGGTAAACGTTCCAATGACTCGAATCCGTACCCGTGAGGGTATCGAACTGGCCTATGAAAGCTTAGGCCCTGAAGACGCCCCCGCCGTCATTTTAATCATGGGGCTGGGCGCTCAGATGCACGTCTGGCCAACATCTCTTTGCAACCGCTTAGTCGAAGCAGGATACAGAGTCATCCGTTTTGACAACCGGGATACTGGACGCTCCACAGCGCTGGACGACCACGGTAACCCGAGTTTAATCAGAGTCTGGCTGGGGCGACGGTTAAAGCGTAACCCCAAAGTTCCGTACACGTTAAAAGACATGTCCCGGGATGTTCTGGCCCTGATGAACGAACTCGACATACCAAGCGCCCACCTTGTCGGTGCCTCAATGGGTGGGATGATCGCGCAGATATTAGCGGCCCAGAAACGGAAACGGGTGCGCAGCCTGACGTCTATCATGTCTTCCGCGTCTGCACCTCGCGTCCCCGTCAGTCAATTACAGGTTATGTTGAAACTCGCCAGGCGACCGCTGCAGCGTGATCGTGAAGAGCATTTCCGCTACATCGCACGTATGAGCGAAGTGATCGGCAGTCCCGGCTATCCCATGTCGGATAAAGAAATTCAGCGTTTGGCGGAAACCAGCTGGGAGCGCACATCCAGTCCGATGGGGTTCAAGCGTCAACTCGTTGCCATTACTCACGCCGGTGACCGCCGTCGCTTACTGCAAAAAATCAAAGCGCGCACGCTGGTGATACACGGAGCAGACGACCCGCTGATACCGGTCACAATGGGAATCGAAACTGCCTCGCTGATCCGCAAGGCCAAACTCAGGGTCATCACCGGCATGGGTCATGATTTCCCTGAGGCACTGGTACCGCGTTTAAGCCGCTTACTGATCAAGCATCTGAGTAAAGCAGAACAGGACTGGCAAAAGAAAATCAGTAAAAAGCGGTTAGGGAAAAAGACCGAAGCTCAGCGCGACCTCTCTCAAATCGACTCGACACAGATCGACTCAAACGGTCACAGTGATCCCGTAGGTTGGCTGGAACCTCTGGATTAGCTGCGCAGCCTCAATCGGGCTGATAACCGCTGAACTGCCGTGCCATTTCCGCGGCATAGCTGTCCGTCATGCCCGATATAAAGTCGAGCGCGCGCATGTAAGCCTCGTACAAATCCCAGTCCGAAGCGGGAGCCGAGCGGCCCATCAATTCAATGATACGACGATTCCGGAAGGTTGCCTTACCCGAAGTAACACACTCACGTACTGCACCAAGAAAGTTCTCAAGCAGAACCGCGAGGGTGGCATATGAGCCCACCTCAATTGCTAGCTTGCGGCTGTCGTTAAATATTCGTTCACGTGCCATCGACTTTGCACCCTCAACCAGGCTTTTCACCTCGTCAGGACAGTAATCAATAATGCTTCCTTCGAGAGCACCGGCCAGTAATGCCTGCTGCTGCCGGATAAATGCAGAAGCCACGGCATTCACCATCGCCTCCATTGCCTGACCTCTGAGAATCTGTAAGCGGCGGCGAGGGTTATCCGCTTTTTCGAGGTCATCCAGAATCTGCTCCCACTGCTCACTCAGGAGTGGCTGAATCAAAGCCTCGACTTCCTCATAGCGCAGCAGGCCCAGTTCGATACCATCTTCGAGGTCAATCAATCCGTAGCAAATATCGTCAGCGGCCTCGAGCAGGTACACCAAAGGATGACGACACCACGCGTTCTTGCCAGTCGGCAACAACCCAAGAGTAGAAGCGACCTCTTTAAGAATAGGCAGCTCAGTTTCGAAACAGCCGAATTTTTTACGCTCATTACGCGCAACATAATCCACCGTCCAGGGGTACTTCAGAAACGCACCTAACGTGCCGTATGTGAGGCGCATACCGCCCTCAAAGCGGTGATACTCAACCTGAGTGACAATCCGCAACCCTTGGGCATTACCTTCGAATGTCTGTAAGTCGGAGATCTGATTGGCAGACAACCCCTGAAGCAAGTGCGCATTCTTTTCATCGACAAAAAAGTGTCGGATCGCATCTTCTCCGGTATGACCGTAGGGAGGATTGCCAATATCGTGAGCCAGACAGGCTGCCTGAACCATGGCTCCAATATCACTGGGGTCCACATGATCCGGTAATTCTTGTCCAAGCATCTGTCCGACTCGTATACCCAGCGAACGACCAACACAGCCGACTTCCAAACTGTGGGTCAAGCGAGTGTGAACATGATCGTTCTCACTAAGGGGATGAACCTGCGTTTTACGGTCGAGGCGACGAAACGCCGAGGAAAAAATAATACGGTCGTAATCTTTGTGAAATGGCGTACGTCCACTTTCCAGAGCAAGGCTTCCCTGTTGCTCACCAAACCGTACTGGTGAGAGCAACTTCTCCCAGTTCATCATCGCCACTTGCTCCTGCTGATTCACATTTTTTCCCCATGCTTTGTGTGCTCCGAGTATACCTTGGTGACACTGCGTGACACTAATTACCCTTGTATGACGTCCCTATCTGGTTATCCTCATCGTCCTTTCTCGATTTAGCAGTGTGTTGATATGCTCGTTCGTTACTTCGAAACTATTGTGCGACACCCCCTGATTACGCTCGCTCTGGTTGCCATTACCCTGCTTGGCTTGGGCGCCGGAGTGGCGAACCTGACGTTTACCAGCGACTTCCGCACTTACTTCAGCGATGAAAATCCGGAACTGCAAGCCTTTGAGGCCATGGAGGACAGGTTTACGCGTCAGGACAACCTGTATTTCCTGGTTTCTTCACGGGATGTATCGCTGTTTTCGCCGCGGGGGCTCGAACTGGTCGAATTCCTGACAGAGAGCGCATGGGCCCTGCCCCATGTACAGCGCGTGGATTCGATGCAGAATTTCCAGAATACCGAGGTCGATGGTGACGAGCTGATCATCGACAATTTTTACCGCATAGATGAACTACCTGACGACCTTCATGCCCTGCAGCAAAAAGCCATCAACCACCCTGATATGTTGCTTAAAAACATTAGCGAGGATGGTGAAGTAACCGGTATCAACCTGACCCTCTACCTGCCGGACGGCGACTCAGCAAAGGCGTCCTCAGAAGCAGTAAATTCAGCCCGGCAGTTTCTGGATCAAGTCCGCCCGGACTACCCTGAATTTCAGATTGAATTGAGTGGATCTGCGGCATCAAACGTAACCATGGGAGAAGCCATCAGTCAGGACATTAACTCTCTGCTGGTGATCTCCTTCTCAGTAATGCTGGTTATCATGCTGGTCATGCTGCGGACGTTTTCTGGGGTTGTGCTGGTAACGGCGCTGATTGGGATGTCGGTCCTGATCACCCTGGGACTGTTTGGCTGGCTGGGCTACACCATGACCCCACCGACCGGTTTCGTCCCTACCGCTGTTATGACCATCGCGGTTGCCGATACCATCCATATCCTCGTGTCTTATTACTATCACCTGCGGGAAGGTGACAATAAACGTGACGCACTGATGAACAGCCTCACGATCAATTTCTCACCCGTGTTTGTTACCAGTATCACCACCATGATTGGGGTACTGGCCCTGAATACCAGCGACTCTCCCCCCTACCGCGACATGGGTAATATGATTGCTGTGGGTGTTATGGTCGCCTGGGCGCTGACCATCACTTTTTTACCGGCAGCATTACAATTACTACCGGCCCCAACCCGCTATAAAGCTCGTGGGCAAAGAGTGTGGATGGATGCCTTTGCCAACCGCGTGATCAAACATCACAAGATATTGTTTGTTGTGATGCTGGCCGTCGTCGCAGGAAGTGCCACCATGGCCAACCGGAATATCATCACGGAGCGCTGGCATGAGTTTTTCGACGAATCGTTTGAAGTGCGCCGCGCCGTCGATAACATCGAGAAATCACTGAAAGGCCTGCATGCGCTCTACTTCGTCGCCGACTCAAAACAAGCAGACGGCATAAATAACGTTGAGTTTTTAACACAACTGGATGCATTCGATCGCTGGCTTGAAGCTCAGCCCGGCGTTGTCCATGTCAGCGCTCTCAGCGACACGATAAAACGCCTGAATAAAAATCTGCATGAAGATAACGAAGACAGGTATCGCATACCGGAGTCGTCTGAAGCAGCCGCTCAGTATCTGTTACTGTACGAGCTTTCATTACCTATGGGGCTTGGACTCGATACCACGCTTACCAGTGACCGCAGTGCCACTCGACTCAGCGCGACGCTTGAGCGCACTGACTCGGCAAGTATCCGGGAGCTGGAAGCACGCGCGGTCGAGTGGGCAAAGACACATGCGCCACTACTTAATATCACCGAGACAACGGGTCTGGATGTGGTATTCGCCAACCTGACGCACCGCAATGTATCGTCGATGCTGGAAGGAACGGCACTGGCATTGGTATTGATTTCGTTATTGATGGTTGCCGCGCTGCGCTCGTTCCGTCTTGGTCATCAGCATGGTGCCGAATGTTTTCCCTGCTCTGATGGCCTATGGGCTCTGGGGTATTCTGGTGGGACACGTCGACACCGCCACCTCAGTGGTTGCCTGCCTCTCTTTGGGGATTGTCGTCGACGATACCGTGCATTTTCTGAGTAAGTACAACTACGCGCGCGTGACTCTGGGTCGGAATGTCGAGGATGCGATTCGTTATGCCTTCCAGACAGTCGGCGTCGCCTTACTAATCACGTCAGCAATTCTGGTTGGTGGTTTCACCGTTATGGAGTTTTCACACTTCCTGCCAAGCCGGGCGATGGGACTCTTACTGGCACTGACTATTGCCGTTGCACTGATCATCGACTTTCTGCTGTTGCCGCCACTGCTACTCCTGGTGGACCGGCGCCAGCAATCCACTCTCGATGATGCCGTCAAAGATAAACTGAACGGCCAGAGCGCACAGTAATACCCCCATTACCCGCATAATCACATGCATTCCGGTTACCCCCAGCAAGCGGGTAATCGGAGTTGCAGCAAACAGACAGATCAACGTCAGAATCATAATGGCCAGAATGCACACAACCACGGTGGCTTGCTGATAAATATCGCTGGCGTGGGCCATCATCAGCATAACGGCCCCCATACTTCCGGGCCCGGCAATCAGAGGCAATGCCATGGGGAACACAGAAACATCCTGACGCTCCTGTGTTTCTTCGTCCTCAAGTTCGGTTGTACTGCTGGCCCCCGAAGTCCTCGCAAACACCATTTCGATACCAATCAACAGCAAAATAATGCCACCGGCAGTACGTAATGAGGCCATCGAAATTCCCAGAACGGACAACAAGGCCTCACCCAGGATGGCGAAAATGAGTAAGACTATAGTCGCAACCACAACAGACCGGATCGCCGTTTTCTTACGTTTCTGATCCGAATATTCAGATGTTAACGCCGCAAAAATAGCGGAAATATCAATCGGACTGACCGTCGCAAACAGCGTGGCCAGTGTGATTGCAGCGATTTCTAGCACAACTCAACCTTGTTTTATCCTGTTCAACTTTGACTCTAGCACTCCCCCAAAGTCGACTCCAGTGAATGCCCGTAATCCGGGCGTTAATACCAAGGTCTAGCTGTTCTGCGACATCCCTCAAGGCTAGTTTGGTGAAGTACCAATAAAAACGAGGAGTGGGTTATGGCTTTCCGCCGATCTGATGAAGACAAAAAGGCCTATTGGCGTAAAAACCTGAATCTGATGTTCGTACTGCTGGTGATCTGGGCAGTCGTTTCATACGGATTCGGCATTCTGTTACGCCCTGTGCTGGACGCAATTCCAGTCGGTGGCGTTGGCCTTGGCTTCTGGTTCGCACAACAGGGGTCCATCTATGTGTTCCTTGGCATTGTGTTTTTCTACGCCAAAAAAATGCGCGAACTCGACCGTGAGTTCGGCGTTGATGATGACGAATAAGAGGAGCCTGATATGGATCTGCAAACCTTAACCTATATCGTAGTGGGACTGACGTTCTCACTCTACATCGGTATCGCTATCTGGGCTCGCGCCGGAACGACAGGTGAGTACTATGCGGCTGGCCGCGGTATTCACCCGGTCGCCAACGGTATGGCAACGGCCGCGGACTGGATGTCAGCCGCGTCATTTATCTCCATGGCGGGTCTGATTGCCTTTAAAGGCTACGACGCCTCTATCTTTCTGATGGGCTGGACCGGTGGTTATGTGCTGTTGGCACTCTGCCTTGCACCTTACCTGCGTAAGTTCGGTAAGTTCACTGTGCCTGACTTTATCGGTGACCGTTTCTATTCAAGCACCGCCCGTATCGTGGCAGTGATCTGTCTGATCGTCGCTTCGCTGACCTACGTAATTGGTCAAATGAAAGGTATCGGTGTGGCCTTCTCCCGCTTCCTCGACGTGGACTACGCGACCGGCCTGTATTCAGGTATGGCAATCGTATTCTTCTACGCCGTACTCGGTGGTATGAAAGGTGTTACCTATACACAGATCGCGCAATACTGTGTACTGATTTTCGCTTACACCGTCCCTGCGGTCTTTATCTCACTGAACCTGACCGGTAACCCTCTGCCTCAGCTGGGCCTGATCGGTGACACGGCTGACGGTACACCGCTGCTGCTGAAACTCGACCAGACGCTGGTTGACCTGGGTTTTGCGGAATACACGGCTCAGAAAGGTGGTACCTTCAATATGATGATGTATACGCTGTCTCTGATGCTGGGTACAGCCGGTCTGCCACACGTCATCATTCGTTTCTTCACTGTACCTAAAGTGAGCGACGCACGTACCTCTGCTGGCTGGGCTCTGCTGTTCATTGCGATCCTGTATACCACTGCGCCTGCGGTAGGTTCTATGGCTCGTCTGAACCTGACCAACACTATTCAACATGGTGAAGTCGGTGACCCACAAGGCAACCTGGTGTATGAAGAACGTCCTGACTGGTTCAAGAACTGGGAAAATACTGGCCTGCTGCAGTTCGAAGATAAGAACGGTGACG
>PDUK01000218.1 GCA_006212115.1 Thalassolituus sp.
CATCACCACCTTTGTCGAACCTGCGCAGACTGCTAACTAATACCGCGCGAACATCATCGTCACAGAGAGAAGATCCGCCATTCAGCTGTAGCGCCTGCTCTAACAGATTCAGGGCACGGCGGGCATCGCCATCCGCGGCAGCGGCAAGAACAGAAAGCGGAGATTGATCTTTCTGCTCAACTCCTTCCGACTCAAGTCCACGCTGAATGACTTTGACAAGATCATCCTCCGTCAGAGACTTGAGAATGTATACCTGCGCCCTCGAGAGAAGTGCGTTGTTCAACTCAAACGACGGGTTTTCTGTCGTAGCCCCAACAAAGATAAAGGTTCCGTCCTCAACGTATGGAAGGAAGGCATCCTGTTGCGACTTATTGAAACGATGAACTTCGTCGATAAAAAGCAGTGATTTGCGGCCACTTCCCGCTGCCTGCCGGGCTTGTTCTACCGCGGCCCTGATTTCTTTGACCCCCGCCATGACTGCACTCAAAGATAAGAACTGCGCGTCGACGTAGCTGGCGATCAGCCGGGCCAATGTCGTTTTCCCAACACCGGGAGGGCCCCACAAAATAAGCGAGTGTATCTGTCCGGCATTCAAAGCATTCCGAAGAGGTGCGCCTTCTCCGACCACATGCTCCTGCCCGATATAGTCGTCGAGCATCCCTGGCCTGAGGCGCGAAGCCAGTGGCTCGTATGGCTTGCTCTGCGAAAAGAGATCAGCTGCCATGTCGCCCGTCGATCACATCAACATCATCAGGCGCAACAAAGGTAAATGCAGCCGGATCAAGTTCAGGGTTTACCTGCTGGGCAGTGAAACGAATTTCGGTGATTTGTCCGGCGGCGTCGAAAATACGCATAAACTCAACTTCATCGTTTACGTAGTCGAACTCAAGCGCCTCAAACAACTGACTGGCATCCAGAGGCTTCAATCTGTAGCGCACGGCATTACCAGCCTCCTCTCTCGTTGCTGTGTAGCTGTCGGCGATATTGCTGACATCACCACTCAGAAGCAGTGCTGGGGTTTCCTGAAGTTTTGATTCAAGATTGCGGATGGTCACTTGCTCCAGATCCATATCGTAAACCCAGACAGATTCGCCGTCGGAAACGACGAGTTGCTCGTAAGGAGGATTTGTTTGCCAGCGCATCTTTCCCGGCCGTTGGACAGAGAGCGTCCCGGACAAGCTCTGCAATACTTCCCCATTCTGGTCCATGGTCACCTGCGCGAATTCGGTTTCCATTGAATTGAGCGACGTCAGTCTGGAGGTGAATTCCTGCTTCACCGGCATGAACGCCCAGTGAGACCACGGAAAAAATAATCCCGCCTGCAAATGCGGTCAGCTTTGAAATCATAATAAGACTCTACTTTTATTTGAGTTAAGCAGGAGGTGGTGCGATCACTTCTCGACTGCCGTTATGGGCTGGTGGTGAAACGACACCCGCTGCCTCCATGGTCTCGACGAGCCTTGCAGCCCGGTTGTAGCCAATGCGTAATTTACGCTGCACTGATGATATCGAGCATTTACCGGATTCGGTTACAAAGGCAACGGCCTGATCGTACAGATCGTCTTTTTCACCGTCGGCATCATCGCCGCCCATGCCCGGTACCGCACCATCCTCGCCTACTTGTGTGATTTCTTCGATGTAGTCAGGTTCCCCTCGTTGCTTCCATTCAGCAACGACGCGATGCACTTCATCATCGTCGACGAAGGCCCCATGAACCCTTTCAGGCAATGCGTTCCCCGGAGGCATAAACAGCATGTCGCCATGCCCCAGCAGTTGCTCAGCTCACCCTGATCAAGAATGGTCCGTGAGTCGATTTTTGATGAAACCTGAAATGCGATCCGGGTCGGTACGTTCGCTTTGATCAAACCGGTAATAACATCCACCGAAGGACGTTGCGTTGCCAGAATCATATGAATGCCTGCGGCACGCGCTTTCTGGGCGATTCGTGCGATGAGTTCTTCTACCTTTTTGCCGACCATCATCATCATGTCGGCAAACTCATCCACGACAATCACAATGTACGGCAGAGGTTCGAGTGTGGGCGGAGTAGTATCGAATGACTGGTCAATCTGCCAAAGAGGATCAGCCAGAGGCGTACCCGCCTCAATGGCGTCTTTAACCTTCTTGTTATAGCCGGCAATATTACGGACCCCCATCGCTGCCATTAACTGATAGCGGCGTTCCATTTCAGCGACCGACCAGCGAAGGCCACTTGCGGCCTCTTTCATGTCAGTGATAACTGGCGTCAGTAGGTGCGGAATTCCCTCGTATACCGACAACTCCAGCATCTTCGGATCAACCAGAATCAATCTTAGCTCTTCAGGCGTAGACTTGAACAACAGTGACAGGAGCATCGCATTCACACCCACTGATTTACCCGAGCCCGTCGTGCCAGCCACAAGAAGGTGCGGCATTTTGGCAAGATCAGTAATCACAGGGTTACCTGCAATATCATGACCCAGCGCGAGCGTAAGCGGTGACTTCGACTTGTCGTAATCTTCAGACGACAAAACCTCACCCAGTGTAACCATGGCGCGATTTTCGTTAGGGACTTCAATCCCCATGACCGATTTGC
>PDUK01000219.1 GCA_006212115.1 Thalassolituus sp.
ACCCGATAGCGCACCTGACGGGTGTCAGAGAGTTCTGGTCACTACCGCTCAGAGTTGCGCCTTCGACACTCATCCCAAGGCCGGATACTGAAACGCTGATCGAATGGGTGCTGGATCTTGATCTGCCAGATGCCGCAAGGGCTATTGATCTTGGCACTGGCACGGGCGCGATTGCGCTGGCCATTAAAAGTGAATATCCCGCCTGGTCTGTTGAAGCCGTGGAGTTTGATGCGGATGCGTGCGCCTTGGCAACGCTTAATGCCTCGCATCTTAAACTGGCTATTAATGTCATTCACGGCAGCTGGTTCCAGCACGTGGCTGGGCGCTTCGACCTGATCGTTTCTAACCCCCCGTATATCGACCCTGAAGACAGTCACCTTGCTGAAGGCGACGTACGCTTTGAACCCGCTTCGGCGCTCGTTGCTGCTCAATCAGGTCTGGCAGACCTGATTCATATCATTGATCAGGCGCCTGATTACCTGAAACCCGGTGGCTGGCTGTTGCTGGAACATGGGTACGATCAGGCGGATGCCGTATGTGACTAGAAAGGTTTTGTTAACGTTCAGAACCGCCGCGATTTGGGTGGCAATCCGCGTATCAGCGGTGGGCAAATGCCGGGAGCCTCTGAATGAACGACGATCAGCTACTGCGTTACAGCCGTCATATACTGCTTCCAGAGATTGATATTGAAGGGCAGGAGGCAATCGCCAGAGCAACGGTTGTTGTGGTTGGACTGGGCGGGCTTGGATCGCCGGTGGCGCTTTATCTGGCTGCATCCGGAGTCGGGCACCTGATTCTGGTTGACGACGATCAGGTTGAAATATCGAACCTGCAACGGCAGGTGATCCATGACACTGAGTCCGTCGGCTTGAGTAAGGTGCAGTCGGCGGCGCAGCGCTGTCAGGCTGTGAATCCTGATGTGAAGGTGTCGACTTATGTACAGCGTGCCGACTATGACTGGTTGCACAAGCAAGCCTGGTTCAATACCGGGTCTGAAGATCACGGCTTGACCCTTGTTGTCGATTGTTCGCCGTACGTTACGCAATTAATGATGTGTGTGTGCAAAAGCGCATCCCTTGGGTGTCCGGTGCTGCTGTTGCTTTGAATGGGCAGGTGGCTGTGTTTGATCCGCGTCAGCAGGATGCTCCCTGTTATCGATGTCTCTATCCATCCCTGAGAGATGACGCTCTGACCTGTTCAGAGAATGGCATCTTATCGCCTGTCGTTGGGGTTATAGGTGCGACGCAGGTGGTTGAAGTACTGCGCCTGATCGCTGGGTTTGGCACGCCGCAACATGGTTACCTTCGTACCTACGATGCGAGTACAGGAGACTGGCAACGCTGGAAGGTACCTGCCAGGCAGAGCTGCTCCTGCCAGAGCGGTTCACGGTAGTTCTCTCTGTTTTTACTGAAATCCTGATGCTGCTTATCAGATCCTCTTCTTATACTTTATTACTATATGGTTATTTTGGAAAGTTGGAGTAACCTAGAAAGAAGTACTGAATCCGGAGGGACTCTCATGGCACGTATAGTAATTCTTGGCGCAGGCACCGGCGGTATGGCTGGTTCTTATGAAATTCGTGAGTTGTTGGCTAAAGAACATCAGGTCACAGTGATCAACGAGCGGGAAGATTTCTGGTTCGTTCCTTCCAACCCATGGATCGCTGTTGGGTGGCGTAAGCGCCCGGATACCAGCTTCCCAATCCGTCCTTATCTGGAGAAGAAAGGTATTGAATTCATTGCTCAGGCGGTGACGGCAATCCATCCGGATGCTAACCAATTGACCCTGGCAGATGGTTCAGTCGAAGCCTACGATTATCTGGTCATCGCTACCGGCCCCAAGCTGAACTTCGCTGCGGTCGAGGGGGCCGGCCCTCACGGGGGATTCACACAGTCGATCTGTGCGCTCGATCATGCCGAAACCTGCCTTGCTGATGTTGATAAGTTATCGGATGACCCGGGCCATGTGATTGTCGGCGCAATGCCCGGGGCTTCGTGCTTTGGCCCTGCCTATGAGTACGCTTTTATCCTCGATAAGGAACTCCGCAACCGTAAAGTGCGCGATAAAATTCCTATGACCTACGTCACCAGCGAGCCTTATATAGGACATCTGGGCCTTGGTGGGGTGGGCGATTCGAAATCCATGCTCGAAAGTGAATTACGCAATCGCCATATTAAATGGATCACCAATGCTAAGGTCACTAAGGTCGGCGATGGCGTTATGTTTGAAGAATTAAACGACGACGGCTCGCTGAAAAAAGAGCACGAGCTACCCTTTAAGCACTCTATGATGCTGCCATCCTTCGCGGGTGTAGATCCTGTCGCCGCTGTTGAAGGGCTTTGCAATCCGAAGGGTTTTGTACTGATCGATGAGCATCAACGGAATCCAAAATGGCGCAATATTTATTCGGCGGGTGTGTGTGTTGCTATCCCTCCGGTAGAAGAGACTCCGGTGCCAACCGGTACGCCAAAAACGGGTTATATGATCGAATCCATGATGACGGCGATTGCGCATAACCTGAAAGCCGACATCGAAGGCGGTGTTGCCGATGCTAAAGGTACCTGGAGTGCGATCTGTCTGGCCGACATGGGTGATACCGGTGCGGCCTTTGTAGCGATTCCTCAGATTCCACCGCGTAATGTTACCTGGTTCAAAAAAGGTAAGTGGGTGCACCTCGCTAGTTTGAAAAATACTTTATGCACAAAATGAAAACGGGTTCATCAGAACCTGTGTTCGAGAAATATACGCTGAAAGCACTGGGTATTAATCGCTTGAAAGATTAGCGCTGACACGGCTTTCTGATGAAATAAAAAAGTCCGGTAGACAACTTAGTTGCTAGCGGACTTTTTTATTTTCTTTAGTGCTTTTGGTTTTCCCTGTTTCTGGCTTTCCGTGTTTCTGGTTTTAAGATTTCGGGAAATCAGAGACCGAGTTCGTGCATGATGTCAGACCAGCTCACCAGTTTAAAATTCTGGTACTCTGCAGGCATGACATTACGACCGTCCTGAACTACAAGTAAACCCTCAGGATAGGCACTGCCGAGTGCTGTTGAGGCCACGTCGAGCCCGTCGGTTTCAGATGCGCCATCAATCCCTGCTTTTGAGTTCATGCCGATGTTAAACCGACCAATATAAGTGTAGGGCGCTTCGCTCAGGTAGAGGACGTAGCTGTCATCGCCCTGGCTGCTGACCACCAGATAACTTGTTTTATCACCGTGATAAATCGACATGCCTTCGACATCGGCAACGAGGTTGTCATCGACTTCAATGATCAAGTCTGGCTCAGGTGCATTATTTTCAGAGATGGAGGTCAGCCAGACGCCTGCAGCTTCTTCGCCGACAAAAAGCCGATTATTTTTATCGTCAGCAACACAGCCTTCTGGTTGCGAAGGAAGGGCGAACTCGCGCACGAGGTCTGCGGTCCACGTATCGTTTTCAGCAATGACTTTATACTGCTCGTAACGGCCATCCTGATCATTGATAAATACGTAAGTGCCCTGATTTGTCTGAGCCATACACAGGCCATAGACATCATCCA
>PDUK01000100.1 GCA_006212115.1 Thalassolituus sp.
CTTCAGGCTGTCTTCAACCTGTTCGCGAGTACAGATACCGTGCTCCAACCAGTTAGCAACGTGCTGAGAAGAGATACGCAGTGTTGCGCGGTCTTCCATCAGGCCAACGTTGTTGATGTCTGGCACTTTAGAACAACCAACACCCTGATCAACCCAGCGAACAACGTAACCCAGGATACCCTGACAGTTGTTGTCGATTTCTTTCTGAATCTGCTCTGGCGTCAGTGCAGCGGCTTCTTCAGCAGTCATCAGAGGGATAGTCAGAATGCCGTCTACATCAGCGTGTTCTCGGTTTTTCAGTTCGTTCTGAACAGCGAATACGTCTACCTGATGGTAGTGCATAGCGTGCAGAGCTGCGGCAGTCGGAGATGGAACCCATGCGGTGTTCGCACCAGACTTAGGATGACCGATCTTCTGCTCCATCATCATGCCCATCTCATCTGGGATAGGCCACATGCCTTTACCGATCTGAGAACGGCCCTGCAGACCTGTTTCCAGACCTACATCAACGTTCCAGTTTTCGTAGGTGTTGATCCACAACTGCTGCTTCATGATGGTCTTAGGTACAAATGGACCTGCCAGCATAGAGGTGTGAATTTCATCACCAGTACGGTCCAGGAAGCCAGTGTTGATGAACACAACACGGTCTTTCGCAGAACGGATACATTCTTTCAGGTTAACGGTAGTGCGACGCTCTTCGTCCATGATGCCCATCTTCATAGTGAAGCGTGGCAGACCCAGTGCGTCTTCGATACGGCCGAACAGTTCGTTAGCGAATGCCACTTCTTCTGGACCGTGCATCTTAGGCTTAACGATGTTTACAGAACCGGTAGTCGAGTTCTGGAACGGAGAGTTACCCTTCAGATCGTGCATAGCGATCAGAGTAGTCATCATGCCGTCCATGATGCCTTCTGGGATCTCACTGCCGTCAGCCAGCAGGATCGCAGGGTTAGTCATCAGGTGACCAACGTTACGAACGAACAGCATTGAGCGACCTTTCAGCTTAACGGTTTCACCGTTCACCAGTGTACTCACGATCTGGGTTCATAGTACGGGTGAAGGTCTTGCCACCTTTGGTCACTTCTTCAGCCAGGTCGCCTTTCATCAGGCCCAGCCAGTTACCGTAGGTCACAACTTTGTCAGCCGCATCTACTGCAGCAACAGAGTCTTCACAGTCCATAATGGTAGTCAGAGCTGCTTCCATCAGAACGTCTTTTACGCCAGCAGCGTCGGTAGAACCGACAGGGCTGGTTGCGTCGATCTGAATCTCGAAGTGCAGGCCGTTGTTAACCAGAAGGATTGCTTCTGGTGCAGCCATTTCGCCTTTGAAGCCAACCAGCTGAGAAGCATCTTTCAGGCTGGTAGTGCTACCATCTTTCAGGGTAACAACCAGTTTGCCTGCGTCGATTGCGTACTTAGTGCTGTCAGCGTGATCACCAGCAGCCAGAGGAGCTGCTTCGTTCAGGAAGTTACGAGCGTATGCGATAACTTTGTCACCACGTACCTTGTTGTAACCCTTACCTTTCTCAGCGCCACCTTCTTCAGAGATAACGTTAGTGCCGTAAAGAGCGTCGTACAGAGAACCCCAACGAGCGTTCGCCGCATTCAGAGCGAAACGAGCGTTCATCACTGGTACAACCAGCTGAGGACCTGCCATCTGGCCGATTTCTGGTTCAACGTTAGCGGTGGTTGCTTCGAAGTCGTCGCCTTCTGGCAACAGGTAACCGATTTCCTGCAGGAATGTTTTGTATTCTGCAGCGTTGTGAGGCTGACCTTTACGCTCAGTGTGGTAAGCGTCGATTTTGGCCTGCAGATCATCACGCTTAGCAAGCAGCGCCTTGTTCTTTGGCGCCAGTTCGTTAGCGATTGCGTCAAAGCTCGCCCAGAACGCATCCTTTTCAATACCAGTTCCTGGCATTGCTTTGTCGTTGATGAAATCGTACAGCTCCTGGGCGATCTGGAGTCCACCCTTCTGAACGTATTCTGTCATTGTTTAGCCTCAATTGAAGTGAAAGGCGCTGCGATAAGCACGGCACCGCCTGTATCAGTGAAAATTCAGGGCCGGGAGTATAACGCACTTATATAGAGTCCGCTAACACCCTAGCCACTGCGACTGACGCCACTCTAAGGATAGGCCTGACCACCGACCTGAAGCATCACCCAAATACCAATACAATACCTATACACAACATATACATAATGAGTTATAGTTATTCAGGAGCTTGGCCGCACCCAATGTTATTTTCATGTGACCTGCCGCAAATACTGACTTACAACCAGCAAGCGGCAAACAGGAGAACCACTATGGCTGCTAGAAAAGGTGCAGATAAACGTAAGATCAGCCCCGACGAAATGCGACGCCAGATCGAGTCGGATGTACAAGCCTTCCTGAGTCGCGGAGGAAAAATCGCTCACATTGAGGAGGGAATAAGCGGCGAACCTGGTTGGACACGACCAGAGGATGGCTTCCGGCCCAACACGCGGGTGAACATACAGCTGCCCATCTCATATGGCAGTCTGTAAAAACAAAAAGGGCGACCCGAGTCGCCCTTTTTTATGCAACCACAGAAATCAATACAAAGACTCCCAGGTACCGTCGATATAGCGGATAACCCAAGCGCCAGATTCGTAGGTAATTTCACCGTACACCTTATCGCGATAGTTAACGGTGTATTCGGCATCCTGAGGATCACGCGAGTAGCTCTCTTCAGCCGTATTTGACACCACGCACCGGCGGTATTCACCGTCGTCTCCCACTATAAAGCGATATACCGGCGCCCCCGTTGTCAGAGGCAAGTCACCGCCAAGGATGATCTCGCTATCGACGGTATCCGTCGTGCCATCAGCTAAAGAGAGGTCCACACCATCCTTGAACACAGACAGTGTTTTCGTCTCCACCGTGCCATTTTCAGTGCTGAAATCAAATAGCAGGCGATCCAGGTTTGTGCCGATACCGCGGTAGACCCCTGTCGTGTTCACACTGGTGTAGTCATGGGACAGCGCCAAAGAGACATTAACCTGCTCGCTATAAGGCGCCGAAATTTCAACATCCAGCAGAGTTTTCGGATCAGTGTCGCTGGTATAATCGAGAACAACTTCACTGGTCAGACGAGCATTTGATAAGCCCAGCTGCGCACTGCGGTACAGCGTGCCGTCGAGAGATGTTAATGAGGTCGGTAATTCCGCTAGTGTGAGACAACCCTGCGCATCCGCAGCCTGAGTAGGAAGCTCTACAAAGTAGATGCCCTGCCCTGGCACTTCCGGTCGTGAGAACACACCAATCTGCCACAGCTCGTTAACAGCATTCTGAAGGTCCTGCTCAGCATTAAGACGTTGCTTAGGCTCGCAACGCTCTACTACTGGCGACGAGGGATCGCCACTCAGCAAGCATGCTTCGTAATCGTGAGTCGCTATCAGCTCTTCAACATTATCATCGCCATCAATGTCCGCCGTGTCCTCGCGCATGACCGTTGGATAGAAGCGATATCGGAAATCGTCTCCACCCTCTACGAAATAATCGAGATAAACAGTCTCACGACCAGACACTGTCTCTGAACCAGCACGGTACTGCACAAGCCCAGTGTTGACCGTACCCTCTGGAAACAGTGGTGCACGATCAAAGAAGGCATTAAAGGAGGAAAACTCAGAATCAGGATAGTAGTCAGCAGCCTGATTCGCAGCCGCAGAAACAAACAGCGTGGTAATGTTGGCATCGGTATCGGTATCGTCATCAACCACATCAGAAATCCGGCTATTCAGTACCAACTCAGCAATGTTGTACCGGCGCTCAGCTGCCGCATTTGGATCGTCTACACCCTGATACAGCAGGCTGAATGCGCCTGTTATTTCCGCTTCATTGTCTGAACTAACATCGGCAGAGTCGTAGAGCGTAAAGTCAGTCCAACGGAGCTGATAACCGGTGGCAGGAGACGTTGTTTCATCCTGAATCACTGAGACAGTGTCTGCGTAAAAAATACGCACACCCGTCGGGCTGGAAATCACATCGCCATCATAGGTGTGGTCAAGCTCAAGAATCAGATCGTTGACCGCAATTCGGCCTGTCATCAATACGTCGATGGCTCTCGAGCTGGTCGGTGTATCGTCGTCATCCAGCAAGTTAATGTCTGCAACCGCTTGAGATACAGTTAAAGTGCCGCTGTTCAGCTTAAGAACAGGAGCTGAGTAACTGTGATCGGAATACCATTCCCAACCGGCATCAGGGCTTGGGCAACCGCTATTCAGGTAGCAATCACGATAAAAGTCCGCGATTTCAGCGACCGCTGATGTCAGTGTGTTCAGATTATCTGCGTTATCTTCTCCGATAGCCGAAAGGACATTTGAGTAGTTATCCAAAGCATCCCTGTATCCATCCTCAAAGAAGTACTGCCCATAGTTTCGCAATTCATCGATAAAGGCCTTGGCGCGAAGAATGCCAAGCTGATAATCCTCAAGCTCGTCGCCCAACAAGCTGCTGAGGGTCGCCGGGACGACCGCCGTCAGTTCACCATCCACAAAAGCATCACGTTCGCTTTGCAGACTCGAAACCACAGACGCAACATACCCCTGAACCGTGCTGTCGGTGACAGAAACACTGGAGAGGTTATTCGCTGCAAGATCGAACAAATCGTACAGCGCCAGGTTTTGACCTCCCGCCTTTTGGTACAACTGACCATCGTTACTCACGAGGTCCTGAGCAACGGCATGGGCAAAGGCTGCTGCTTCAGCGGTGCCGGTATAGCTCAGCTCGTAAGACTGCCAGGCCGCAAGCAACGCACCGTAGCGAATCGACGCCAATGCTTCACTTTGACTAGCTTTACGCCACTCATTTAGCTGTGTGAGATCCGCAGGTTCCCGGCTTTGAACCGAATCGATCCCAAATATCCGTGACACCTGAGACTCAGCCTGAAGCGTTGAGTAAACAGAGTAGTATCCGCTCTCGAGCCAGCCCGCATCCTGTTGATCACCGGACGTTTCACTGTAAATACGCTCAAAAGCTAATTCTGCAGCGAGGTCAGTCAAAGGAGTCACACGGATACGCTGACCACTCTCGATTCCCGCAGCCACCGAACGCCAGCCGGGCTTGGCAACGATGCTGTATTCTTCACCGAACGACACAGAGCCACACCCTGCAACCAACTGACAGCGGCGTGTGGTAATACCGCCATCGCTATCTTTACGCCCATACACGTCGAGATAGAGAATCTCAGTCGCATCCGCCGTGGCTTCAGCCGCGCCTTCCGCATCGGTTGTGAACTGGCTTGCACTCAATACCCCTGGCTGGATTTCCGAGGGTTTCCCCGTTTCACTGACGGTAACCGACCTTACCATCGCCTCATTAAAGTCTTCCTGACCTACCTGAACGTTGACACGGATACTAGTGGCGGAGGAGCTGCTGTCATCATTACTACAGGCTGCCAGTGCGAATGGAATGGATACTACAAGCGCAGACCGCACGAGTGTTGAGTTGAAAGCGATCAAGTTACGAAACAAAAATGGGACGTCAGAAAACCTGCTCACACGGGCCTCAATTAATAATAAGTAGTCAGCGGACATGATATCAGTCAGGAAGCAGGATGCCACCAGAGACAGGTCTTTTTGACAATTCTCATCACAATACTTCTCCGACTCCACCACCGTCTTTATATGACTGGTGACCCCTTTGCTTTATAATCGCGCCGAAGATTCATCGGAGCCTTTATGCATTTATTTGTCGAGCAACTCACCAACGTCGATTTCAGCTACTTGGACGCCCAGCGTGGCATTGTCGGTGAAACCTGGTGGGCATCCGCCATTCTTGAGGGTGCCCTCAATGACGAAAGTATGGTGTGCGATTTCGGTATCGTGAAGAAGACGCTGCGTAATTGGCTTGATACCGAACTGGATCATCGCCTGTTGGTTCCGGCTCAACTCCCCGGATTGACCGTTAATCAACATAATGGCCGTATCGAATTGTCCGTTGAGACAGCCCGTGGACGGGTCTCTATGAATGCACCGGCACAAGCCGTCACACTCATTGACGCTGAGAGCATCACAGCAAAGTCGGTAGCAGACTGGTCTGTTAAGCAACTCACGACTTATTTCCCCGACAGCATTGATCAACTCACGCTCGACTTCACACCAGAAGCGATATCAGGTGCGTTCTACCACTACAGTCACGGACTAAAAAAGCACTCAGGTAATTGCCAGCGCATTGCTCACGGGCATCGCTCGCGCATACAGATCTGGCTGGATGGTGAACGTTCTGACAGCGAAGAGGTATATTGGGCGGACCTTTGGCGCGACATCTATATCGGCAGCACAGAAGACCTCAAGCACGAAAGCGACTCCGACCTCACGTTTGCCTATACGGCTGAACAGGGTCAGTTCGAGCTGACGCTGGATCGTAAGCATTGCTACATGATGGAAACCGACTCCACCGTAGAATTGATAGCAGACCACTTAGCCAGTGCCATCAAACTCCGCCACCCCGCCTCCGATGTCTGCGTTCGGGCGTTTGAAGGGGTGAACAAAGGCGCAATGGTCGAGCGCTAAGCCACCTCTTCCATTGTGCGTCTTGCTCGCCGTTGCGTGTAAATAAATCCGACTATCGCCAACGGCAACAGAAACCACATCCACTCATGCAGTTGCTCACCAAACTGCCTGCCCAGCATATAAGTCGTCACAAAAAGAGCTGCCGCCCATGCAACGATGGATGCCAGATTCGCCAGACAGAAAGGCGTTGCTGGCACTTTAGCCAGACCACAAGCGATGTACCCGAATGTGCGCAAGCCCGGCATGCAACGGATAAGCATCAGCTGTTTCCACGGTGATTCGCGCAACGGACGCACCTGCTTCTGGATAATGGGATGTCGTATTTTTCGGCGTAATTTAGGCCAGATAAGCGCAGCACGCCCCAGTAGGTAGAGAGCCGTATCGCCGATAAACATGCCGAGACACACGGCAAAGAAAGCGACACCGGGAGCCATCTTCTCGCTTGCAGCAAGAAAAGCGGCACCGATGATCGCAAGATCTTCAAGCATGAAGGTTGATATCACTACGACGAGGATGGGCCACGCCGGGTGATCAATGTATCCAAACAAACCGTCAAGCATGGGTACGTCACTCGCCTTATAGACAGGGTAAAAATAAAAAACGGCCGGCGATTGTACCAGAACTGCCCGCTTTGCCTATTTTGAGGCGTTTTTTCGCACTCGCTACTGAGATCCGATCAAAAATCCGTTAGAATCCCGCGCCAGAAAATGCATCCAATGCCCAACCTAATTACGCAACGATTGAGAGACCCCATGGAACTGTCTGCACTTACCGCTATTTCTCCGCTGGACGGCCGCTACGGCAGCAAAACTGCTTCACTGCGCGCTGTTTT
>PDUK01000101.1 GCA_006212115.1 Thalassolituus sp.
TTTTCCGTGACATCCGCCCCCCGCTCTTTGCTATACTTCATTTGCTCCCTGGAGTGCCTGGTCGGTAAAGACCTCGAGCCGATGCTTATTACCCCGGAGGGTTTCTCTCGTTGTTGTGAGCATGTCCGGCATGACCGGAAAGCCTGATTCAGTGACCGAACCCCCCACCTTGAACCATAGGGTTCAAGGGCTTTATCCGACATAAGGGCGCACCAGGGAGCTTTTCTTTTCTGGAATCCTCTCCCGTGAACAAGCAAGAACTCCGCAAACTGATACGAAAGAAACGTCGAGCCCTGACACCCGCACAGCGTCATAAAGCCGGGCGTGGACTAATGCGCTCGTTGCATCACAGCCCTAAGTACCTTAGCGCCTCGCGCGTGGCACTGTATCTGACCAATGACGGTGAAATTGATCCCCTCTGGGCCATTGAAGACCTATGGAAACGGGGAAAAGAAGTTTACCTGCCGGTACTTCACCCCATCCGTAAAGGTTATCTGGCGTTCATACGCTATCGCCCTGAGACGAAAATGCGCCAAAACCGGTTTGGTATTGCCGAACCCGATTTTCGTTTCAATAAGCGCATACCTGCTCGCTTTATCAGTATTATCGGGCTGCCATTAGTCGCGTTTGACAGTCGTGGAAACCGACTGGGGATGGGTGGCGGATTTTATGATCGTACACTGGCGTTCAGCCGTGCAGAGGGGCAAACACCAACGCTGGTTGGCTGTGCCTATGCCTTTCAGGAAGTCAGGATGCTACCCGCAGAGTCGTGGGATATTCCTCTGCAGTACATTGCGACAGATAAACAGCTAACCTCACTGACAGACTTGTAATAGCCTGTGGCACTCAGCGAATACTGGATTCATCCGCGAGTACGGTAGGATCTCGGCGTTCTTCGGCAGCGATGCTGGTGACTGCCGAACCTATGATGGCCAGGAGAGTGAGAAAAATAAGCACATCTGGCTTTCTCATTACTCGGTGTTTCCCAAATTTAAGCTGTTATTCTTACTGCAGGCGTCGCTCTCTACGAGAGTCGCACCTACTCATTATGATTTGGCCGTGCTGGTAGACTGGTACAGTCGGTGACCAACTTAGGCGCGTTTAGCCTATAGCAAAGCGTACGCCAAAGTAAGGGCAAACAATGAAATATTGGTTACTAAAATCGGAACCGGATACTTATTCTTTTTCTGACCTCGCCAGCGCCTCATCATCAGGCACAATCTGGGACGGTGTGCGCAATTATCAAGCGCGCAATATCCTCAGGGATGAGATCAAAGTCGGCGATTACGCCTTTTTCTACCATTCCAGCTGCAAAGAGCCCGGCATAGCCGGCATCTGCATGGTCACTGAGACTGGGCTGACTGATCCAAGTTCCCTCGACCCTGCTTCAAATTACTACGATCCGAAATCATCACCAGACAATCCGCGCTGGATAACAATAAATGTCGTTGCTGACCGTGCACTAAAGCGCGTCATCGCCCTAAAAGAGCTGCGCCAACATGAGGCACTCGGCGAGATGGTTTTACTGAATCGGGGACGACTGTCGGTGCAGCCGGTGTCGGAAAGTGAGTGGGATTATATTCTGGGATTGGAGAGTTCTTGAGTCAGCCGTGAAGGCAGCTTCCGTTCTGACTCGCCGTATAGACATCCCTGTAGGCTCGCGCGTCGCATCTATGCGACACACGGTCAAAACAGAAGTACCTCAACGGCTCATACATATGTGCTGTTGCGTCAGACCGCAGAAACCGGTGCATTCAGAGTCTGTTTCAAACGCTCTGTAATTCGCTGGTACATATCCGCCCGCTTATCACGTGATTCATTCACAAGATGATGACGACCGTCTTCGAGAATAAATAACTCGCGCGCCGTAAATTTCGCTTCCAGCACTTTCATATTGTGGCGCCAGTCGACGGTGCCGTCGTTGTCGCCCTGCACGACAAACAGGTTCACATCGGTTGCTGGCTGCGCTTCGATAAAACGCATCCAACGAATTAAGGCCCCTACCCATTGCACACTCAGGTACAAGGATTGAAGAGGGTCTTGCGATCGGACAAAATCGAGAAACTCCTCGTCCGATGAGGAATCACCGTGCTTGCGCTTCATCTGTTTCATAAACAGGCTAACGACTGGGTGGAGAATAACACCCTTACGCCAGCCAACGGGCCGTACCAGAGGAGCCAATAGAATCACATCGTTGAATGGGCAGGTTTCAACATTGAATCCACGTTTGAGCAGGTAATTAATTAAGATCGCACCACCGGTGCTCTGACCGAACGCAACTAACTTTGACGCTGGGCCGTCGTCCATGTTCTCCGTAATCTGGTCCATCAGCCCACTAAAAACGGCATCGTATTCCTGAAAATCGCGAATGGTCGCCTGTTCACCGCTGGATAGCCCGTGCCCCGGCAAATCAAAGGCAATAACGTTCAGCTGCTGTCGCAGACAGTAATCGATTAATGAACCGTAAAGTCCAAGATGGTCGTAATAGCCATGAATGATCACAGCAGTTCCACGCGCGTTCGGACACATCCAGCGCTGCACCACGATCTGAAAATCTGCGATGTTCAGAAAGCCCGCCTGATGAGACAAGGCTTCAGACACCTCATCGAAGTTAAGATGGTAATGACCGCTGTATGCGCGCAACTCCGGGCCCGGTTCAGCATCGGGTAACGACCAATCAAATTCTTTCAGCTCAGCGACAACTGATTCACGGCTCCAGCTCATAGATAGCCTGATAATCCTGGTGAGAAATAGGTATTTCTTAAGTATAGGTGCGCTTCAGTCGCTTTTGAATTAATCGCGTCAGGCACGGGAAAGCTCAATTAACGTTTTAATATGGGTATCTTCACTGGCATCCGTACGAGTGCCCAAGTGGATCTGTTTGTGAACGCCCTGCTCGCCAAGACGCACAGGAGCCACTGGGATGCTTTGCGCATACTCTTCAACAAGCCACTGCGGCAAGGTCGTCACTCCCCGACCCGCCGCCACCATTTGCAGAATCATATCGGTATCTTCGAGTGTTTTGTGGCGTTTCGGCTGGCAATGCGCAGGCAAGAGAAACTGCTGGAAAATATCCAATCGCTCCGGTGACACCGGGTAGGTGTACAGCACTTCGCTCGACAGCTCCTCGGGCTCCACCCAGGCTTTTTTTGCCAGCGAATGATCTCTTGCGACCACCAGCACCTGTTCGTATGGAAATACTGGTTCAAACACGATGCCATCGCGCTTAACTGGGTCTGGAGTTACCAGGACGTCGATATCATGGTTGAACAGAGCCGCCAACCCACCAAACTGAAACTGCTGTTTCACATCGACATCGACACCCGGCCACTGGCTCAAAAACGGCTTAACGATATTGAGTAGCCATTGGTAGCAGGGGTGGCACTCCATTCCGATACGCAATGTACCTTTATCCCCGCGTGCATATTGACCTAGCACATCATCCACACGCTCAAGTTGCGGAAGAAGTCGTGATGCCTCGCGCTGGAGATATTGTCCGGCCTGAGTGAGCTGCAGGTTGCGGCCTTCCTTGGTCCACAAGGGGGCGCCAATCTGCCCCTCAAGCTTCTTGATGGTGTGCGTCAGAGCAGGCTGAGTAAGGTGGAGTGCTCGCGCGGCCGCCGTCAAAGATCCCTGACGCTCTATCTCACGCAAAATACGAAGGTGCATACGATCAATCATGGCATTCAATAAACTTTATTTATGTTAATACCATAGTAACCACGCTTTTCTTATGAGTCACCAGCTCGGGCAGCATGAAGCTTCTTATAGCTTTCAATCAACCGCAGGTGCTTATCCAGGCCTTCTAGACGATTATTCGTTGGTGTAAGGCCGTAGAAGCGAACGGTACCGGCGATTGAACCCAGCACCGCATCCATGCGTTCATCACCGAACATACGACGGAAGTTATGTTCGTACTCACTGATGTCCATTTCCTCATCGAGTATCACTTCCAAGGCAACATCCATTGCCTGATAAAAAAGGCCTCGTTCGACGGTATTGTCGTTATATTGGAGGAATGTTTCCGTAAACTCTTTCGCTTCTTCTAAACGTCCAAGTGCAAGACACAGCAGAAGTTTTAATTCCAGAATCGTTAACTGACCCCAGACCGTATTCTCGTCAAACTCAACACCAATCAAGGTAATAATATCGGTGTAATTATCCAGTTCACTTTCTTCGAGACGCTCAAGTAACCCTGCCAACTCTTCATCAGAGCGCGAATGAATATTCAGAATATCATCACGGAAAAACAGTGATTTATTGGTGTTATCCCAGATTAAATCCTCAACCGGATAAATCTCAGAAAAGTCAGGTACAAGTATGCGAACGGCCGGGACACCGAGTTCGGTATAGGTTGCTGTATAAACTTCTTTGTTAAGATCTTTCAGCAGATCAAAAAGCGCACTTGCTTCTTCTTTCGTTGAATAAGAACCTCCAGCAGTAAAATCCCAATCAACAAAATCAAAGTCTGCGTTGTTACTGAAGAAGCGCCACGAGACAACGCCCGTCGAATCAATAAAATGTTCTACGAAATTATTCGGCTCAGTCACCGCCAGTGACTCGAACGTTGGCTTAGGTACATCATTCATACCTTCAAAGCTGCGCCCTTGCATTAACTCGGTGACGCAACGTTCCAGAGCAACCTCAAAATCCGGGTGAGCACCAAAGGAAGCAAACACCCCACCCGTACGTGGATTCATCAGGGTCACGCACATCACTGGAAACTGACCACCCAGCGAAGCGTCTTTTACCAGAATAGGAAAGCCTTGGTCTTCGAGGCCTTTGATACCTTCTACGATATTGGGATAGCGACTCAATACCTCTTCAGGCACATCGGGTAACGCCAATTCATTTTCCAGGATCTCGCGTTTTACCGCGCGCTCAAATATCTCAGATAAGCACTGTACCTGCGCCTCTTCAATCGTATTACCGGCGCTCATACCATTACTGAGAAAGAGGTTTTCGATCAGATTTGACGGGAAATATACGGTCTCACCATCAGACTCACGGATGTAGGGAAGGGAGCAGATACCTCGTTCAACATTACCGGAGTTCGTATCTATAAGGTGTGAACCGCGCAGCTCACCGTCAGGGTTATAAATTTCCAAACAATATTCGTCGAGAATACCGGCTGGTAAAGCATCGTCTGGCTCAAGTGCGAACCAGACTTCGTTCGGATAATGCACGAACTCCGCGTGGGCAATTTCTTCACCAAAATACTGATCGTTGTAAAAGAAATTGCAGTTCAGACGTTCCATAAACTCGCCCAAAGCAGACGCCAAGGCTGCGTCTTTCGTTGCGCCTTTACCATTGGTAAAGCACATCTGCGAGTCCGCATCACGGATATTCAACGACCAGACATTTGGGACTATATTGCGCCACGAAGTGACTTCAATGCGCATTCCAAGATCCGCCAGAAGGCTGGTCATTTTTGCGATCGTCTGCTCCAGAGGGAGATCTTTACCCGGAATACTGGTTCCTTCGCCTTCCACCACAGGAACATCGAGTAGAGCCTGCGCATCGTCGTCCAGATTCTCCACGACATTGATCTGAAAATCCGGGCCTGTCTGCACCACTTTTTTAACAGTGCAACGCTCAATAGATCGAATGATGCCCGTCCGGTCCTTGTCAGAAATGTCTTCTGGCAACTCAACGTCAATTTTGAAAATCTGGTTATAGCGGTTCTCAGGATCAACGATGTTGTTCTGAGACAGGCGGATATTTTCGGTAGGGATATCGCGGGCGTTACAGTAAACCTTAACGAAGTAGGCTGCACACAGCGCGGACGACGCCAGGAAATAGTCGAATGGACCCGGCGCAGAACCATCGCCTTTATAGCGGATCGGCTGATCAGCGATCACGCTGAAGTCATCGAACTTGGCTTCGAGACGGAGATTATCGAGAAAGTTGACCTTGATCTGCATGGTAGCGCACCGGAAAAGAGTATCTGTTCGCCATTATCCAGTTTTGGGAGGGGATGTCGCCTTAGTCTCTTCTCGGGGATAAGATCCCCTCCTACAAACACCCGCGAAATCGTATTTTCTACAGGCACAAAAAAGGGCCGCTAGAGCGACCCTCTTTTTTCACTGTGCGATAAGCGTTTGCGAGGTAGTTGCAGCTAGGCGGATCTCAGTGAAGAAGCGGAGTGTACAAGCAGTACATGAGCATTCTGAACTGAGATCCAACACCGCTGCAGCAACGCAGCTAGCTTATCTTATACAGAGTAGTACATGTCGAACTCTACTGGATG
>PDUK01000027.1 GCA_006212115.1 Thalassolituus sp.
ATGTCGATAGGCAGGCTGTAAGAAACAACAAATTTCAGATCGTCGTCCATGCTGTCTTCAGTTTCTTCGTCGATGATCTTGCTGGCAGTGAAAGACAGGTTGTCGTTGTACGCGTAGCTCAGGTCAAGG
This sequence comes from Thalassolituus sp., assembly GCA_006212115.1. GTDB lineage: Bacteria > Pseudomonadota > Gammaproteobacteria > Pseudomonadales > Oceanobacteraceae > Thalassolituus. The sequence continues at coordinate 130 of PDUK01000027.1, forward strand.
TGAGTGTAGCCACCGTCAACGTCATCCATAGCCATACCAACTGTGGCACTGTACGCATCCATACCGTAGCCGAGAGTCAGGTAGCTGTATTCGTCTGGGTTGCTTGATACTGGGTAGTAGTAAGAGAAAGACGCGCCTTCGTAGCCAAGAGATACAATAACCTCAGACAGGTCGAAGGTGTTGCCGCTTGTATCTTGCTCAAGCGCATCAGGGGTAGTGTTGCCGTCTTCGTCGGTACGATCGTAGTAAGCGAAGTTACCAGCACTTGGGTATACATAAGACCACACAGAGATGTCATAAGAGAAACCTTCCATCTCACCGCCGTAGCCGATGTAGAGATCGTATTCATTTCCTGAAGCGCTGTCGCCGCTTGAAGTCCAAACGCCAGCGTACGCACCGCCAACAGACAGGGCAATATCACCAGAAACCGCAGGAGAACCGTTACCCAGGTCCTGTCCACGCCACAGGTACATGCTTGCAACGGCTGCAGATGCAGATACTTCTACAGCGTGATCGTCTGCTTGAGCCAGTTGAGCACCAGTCAGACCTGTAGTCATAACACCAGCGAGAGCGATTGCTTTAGTCAGTTTTTTCATCGTTCTTTTTCCTATATACAGTTTTTTTTTTAGCTGTTGATCTTTCTAAGTTATGTTCACCGATGCAACGCACCGATTTCATTCTGTGATGTCCATAAAGCAGGCTGCATGCCAACCTTACCAATACCTTTAAAAATCAAAGGCTTAGGGTATTTTTAGTCAATTTTACAATCGTTGACGCTTCCAAAATGGGGCATGAGTGGGTTTTAAGCACCCATTTATGGCACACCCGAACAGCTACGTGCGCAATATTGGTGCATATTCCATAACCACCTCGCAAAATCCCTTTCTGGTACACTAACGACCTGTAGACCGGAGGTATCCCATGAAAGCCGACATGATCAAAAACCGTATCGAAGAATTATTACACCAAAGTCCATTTGCCAGCCTGTCATCTGACCTGAAGCTGGCCCTGCAAGCCCAACTGCAGAGTGTTATCACCAGTGCTAACCTGGTGACGCGTGAAGAGTTTGATGTACAGGCGGAAGTGTTGCGTCGTACCAGTGCACGACTGGCGGAACTGGAAGAGCGAGTTGCTAAGTTAGAGGCAGAGTGATCTGCTGATGCTTTGATGAGGCGGCCTGATGGCCGCTTTTTTTGTTTTGTAGCCGCTAGCGCGGGCTGGCTTTTTTGACTGCCGACAGGGTTCTATTGCCCTGTTTGGGGATTGCATCCCCGGGCGGGCAGCCCCTCCCCTGCTTCGCGCTTTCTGGGCCGTATTCCTTCACAGAACTTGAGAACCCTCGCAACGGGCCAATGCAGCATCCCTGCTGCCTGCCCCTTGCCCGGCATCCATGCCGAGGCCATGCGGGCTTCTCTCCATTCTGTTCGGCGGCCCCAGAGGCGCATTTATCAGTCCGCAAAAGTATCGTTCTTAATTAAATAGGTTTTACCGCAACGCTTTTTAGTGGGTGTGCCCACCCCTCGTTTCCAAATCAACACGTAGAGTGCGCATTACGCACCACACACTTTAACGTTAAGACTAATATATCTTTGGAATACGATATTGAGGGCTAAATTCTGCGCCTCTGGGGCCGCTGAGATTTACGCCCGCTTTGAAGGCAACGAGAGGCAGGATGCCGAACGAGGCTCCATACGGGCATGGATGCCCGCCGGAGCCGTTTACCGGAAAAGCCAGTAAATATCAGAAACACGGCCCAGAAAGCGCGAAGCAGGGGAGGGGCCGCCCGCCCGGGGATGCAATCCCCAAACAGGGCATCAAAACCCGGCGGCAGCTAAAGAAGCGCCCCCACGCCAGTGGCTACCATTAAATAGCCAGAAGCTCCTTCGCTTCCTCAGAATGCTCAAGCTCCTCACCCGTCCCCTGACTCACTACTCTCCCCCGCTCGAGAATAATAAATTCATCAGCAAGTTCTTTCGCAAAGTCGAGGTACTGTTCAACAAGAACAATCGCCATATCACCGCGATCACGCAGTAGTTTAATCACCCTACCAATGTCTTTGATGATGGATGGCTGAATCCCCTCAGTCGGTTCATCAAGAATCAGCATTTTAGGGCGCAGTAGCAACGCACGAGCAATGGCCAATTGCTGTTGCTGGCCACCGGAGAGATCACCGCCCCGCCGTTTGAGCATCTGCTGCAAAACCGGAAACAGTGAGAATACTTCCGGGTCGATAAAGCGCTGTGCCCGCGGTACTGCCGAGAAGGCAGTCTGTAGATTTTCTTCCACCGTCAGCTGCGGGAAGATATCCCGCCCCTGCGGCACAAACGCAATACCTTGTTTAGCACGATCATATGGCGCTAATTTCATGATGCTTTTGCCATCCCAGGCGATATCGCCCGAACCGGGTGCCAGGTGCCCAGCGAGGGATTTCATCAGGGTCGTTTTACCAACGCCATTTCGCCCCAGCACACAGGTGACTTTACCTACGTCGGCTTTCATGCTGACGTTGTATAACGCCTGACTCGCGCCGTACGACACATTTAAATCTGTTACATTCAACATATCAGCGCCCCAGATACACTTCGATAACCTGCTGGTTATTCTTCACATTAGCCAGACTGCCTTCTGCCAGTACAGACCCCTCGTGCAATACCGTCACACGGCAATCCAGTGCTTCAATGAAATCCATATCGTGCTCGACGACCATTAACGAATGCTTTTTAGAAAGCTCTTTAAATAACTCAGCGGTTTTCATGGTTTCTTCATCGGTCATCCCTGCGGCCGGTTCATCGATCAACAGTAGCTCAGGCTCCTGCCCGAGCAACATGCCGATTTCCAACCACTGTTTCTGACCGTGAGATAAGCTGCCTGCGTCTTCGTACAGTCGATCTTTCAAATCAATCATGGATAAAATTTCATCAATTTTATCCTGCTTCGCACTCGTAAGTTTGTGCGTCAGCGCCTGCCAGACTGAACGACCACCTTTCAATGACATTTCCAGATTTTCGAATACCGTAAGGCTTTCAATCACGCTGGGCTTCTGGAATTTTCGGCCTACGCCCATGTTCGCCACCTGAGCTTCATCGAAACGCGTCAGGTCATGCTCATCATTAAATAGAATGGTGCCTTCATCAGGGCGGGTCTTTCCTGTGATCACATCCATCATGGTAGTTTTACCCGCACCGTTAGGACCAATGATCGCCCGCATTTCACCCGGCTCAATAAATAACGAAAGAGAGTTCAGTGCTTTAAAGCCATCAAAACTGACACTTACACCGTCCATATACAGAACAGTGGGTTGATCAATATGTTTGGTTTTTGCGAGGCTCATATTTTGCCCTCCGCATTATCCGTAGCGGGCTTACCAGACTGGCCGCCCCCGCCGGAGGAGAAAAACTTATCTTTAATCTGTGCCCATAAACCGACCACGCCTTTTGGCAGATACAAGGTCGTCAGGACAAACAAGCCACCCAGCATAAATAACCAGAGCTCAGCAAAAGCACCGGTGAAGTAGGTTTTCGCATAATTAACCAGTACAGCGCCGATCACGGCACCAAATAAGGTTCCACGCCCGCCCACTGCGACCCAGATAATCATCTCAATCGAATTAATTGGTGCAAATTCGCCGGGGTTAATAATACCGACCTGAGGAACATATAAGGCGCCGGCAACGCCCGCGAGCATGGCGGACACCACAAAGACAAAGAGCTTGTACCACTCGACCCGATACCCCAAGAAACGAGCACGTGATTCACTATCACGAATTGCGACCAGCACTCTTCCGAGCTTCGACGTCACAATAAATCGGCTGATTAAATAACCAAGTATCAACGCAATGCCGGACGCAAAGAAGAGCGCAGCGCGAGTAGAGTCCGCCTGTAAGTCAAAGCCTAAGATATCTTTAAAGTCTGTCAGGCCGTTGTTACCACCGAATCCCATGTCGTTACGGAAAAATGCCAACAGCAGCGCGTATGTCAGTGCCTGTGTGATAATCGAGAGATAGACACCGGTAACGCGTGAGCGGAAAGCCAGAGCTCCAAATACAAAGGCAAGAATCCCCGGCGCTGCGAGCACCATCACCATGGCAAACCAGAACTGATCAAAGCCATACCAGTACCAAGGCAACTCCGTCCAATTCAGAAAGACCATAAAGTCGGGAAGTTCCGGGTTGGCGTATACGCCGCGGTCACCAATCTGGCGCATCAGATACATGCCCATCGCATACCCGCCCAGAGCAAAGAAAGCGCCGTGTCCTAGACTGAGAATACCGCAGTATCCCCAGATCAGGTCCACCGCGACCGCCAATAGGGCATAGCAGAGGTACTTACCAAGTAGTGTCATGGTGTACGTCGAGACGTGAAAAGCAGAGCCTTCCGGAAACATCAGGTTGCAGAAGGGCACAATCACGGCAATCGCTAGGATGATTGCCATCATTCGACGCCCCGCAACATCATTCATAATCAGCCGGGTTAAAGGGCCGCCTTTTATTTCTTGTTTCATAGTGCGCTCCTTAACCCATATCCGCGGCACGGCCTTTCAGGGCAAACAACCCGCGAGGACGCTTCTGGATAAACAGAATAATAAATATCAATACGAGAATTTTAGCGACGACCGCGCCCGCCCAGGGTTCCAGTAGTTTATTAACAACACCTAAAGACATGGCGCCAACTAAGGTGCCCCAGAGGTTACCCACACCGCCGAACACAACGACCATAAAGGAATCGATAATGTAGGCTTGCCCCATATTAGGACCGACGTTGGTCAACTGGGATAAGGCCACACCAGCAATACCGGCAATCCCTGAGCCGAGTCCAAATGTCAGGGCATCGACCCAACCGGTACGAATACCCATTGAGCTGGCCATCGGGCGGTTCATGGTGACGGCACGCATCTGTAATCCAAACAGCGTTCGCTTTAAAACGAGAGCCAGAAGTGCCAGTACCAGCAAGCTAAAAATAATGATGTACAAGCGATTAAACGTCAGCTCAAGCGCTGGGTTAATCATAAAGGTACCCGCCATCCAGTCAGGCGTGGCGACTTCACGGTTTAACGGGCTGAATACGGAGCGGACAGCTTGTTGCAACACGAGGCTGATACCGAAGGTCGCAAGCAGTGTTTCCAGAGGGCGTCCGTACAAGTGACGAATCACGCCCCGCTCAATCGCAATACCGACTAATCCACTGACCAAAAAGGCCGCCGGAATAGCGACGACGAGAGACATACCTATGTGGTCTGGCATCAATTGCTGCACTACATACGTGGTGTAAGCCCCCAGCATAATCATTTCACCATGGGCCATATTAATAACACCCATCACACCGAAGGTGATGGCAAGACCAATTGCCGCCAGTAAAAGAACGGCGCCCAGTGCGAGGCCGAAATACAAATTCTCTGCAACGCTATTCAGCGTTAACAGGCTTTCAATTTTTTCGATGGCCTCGTTCACTGCCTGTAACTCAGTCGTACGACCATCTGCTTCGGCAGAGCGTTGAAAGTTCGCCAACGCGCCTCGCACATCCGGGTATAAGGAACCCGATAACAATGAAATACCTTCGAGACGCTGAGCTTCGTTATCGGCATCGAGTAAGCGGATGCCTTTCACTAGCAAGAGAACTTCATTTACATCTGTATTCTTTTCAGTATTCAGCGCCTGTTCCAGAGTTTCAGGATCAAGATCATCGGCAGATTTAAGAAGGTTAACTGCGGCTTGCATACGCTGCTCAGGGTCATCGGAGAAAACCTGCAATCGAGCAATACCACCTCGAAGAACAATACGCAGTTTGTTATTAACACTGATCTTTTTTATGTCGCGCTTACTTTTCAGTACGACTTCCTTGCCCGTAAAAAAGCTGGTAATGGCGTCATCACCATTAATCACAATTACGCGATCGTCTTTTCGGTAATACAGATCGCCATCGACCATTACCTGCATAAATTTAAGGGTATTCGGATCTTCGATCGTGGTGAGGCGCTCGGTCAGCGCCTGCTTTTCACGAAACCCTGCATCAATAAGTTCTTGAGCAATTGCATGCAGCGCGGTGTTGGGTTTTTCGGGCGATGCATCAGCCCCGGCCACCACAGGGTACATAACACACGCGAACAGCAATACCGTCCGTTGGATAACAGATAACATAGTTCACCTGGGAGAAAGAGAAGATGGAGGCAGGAAAACCCCTGCCTCCGTGTCTAGGGCATTTCTGAACAATTCAGAGGTGCCCTGGAACTGAACGATTACTCGCCAGCGACCGTTGAGCCACCACAGGTCTTGGTGACAGTGTTGTAGTTGCCGCAGTTCACTGGAGCAGTCCAGTCAGAAATGAGGTTTGCGCTTTCTGGCAGATAATCTGTCCATGCATCGCCTTTCACTTCGGCATCTGTCGCCCATACGATTTCGAACTGACCGTCTTCCTGAATCTCACCAATCAGAACTGGCTTGGATAGGTGGTGGTTTTCGTTCATCACCGCGGTACCGCCTGTCAGGTTAGGTACTTCGATGCCGTACATTGCAGAGCGTACTTTATCGACATCCGCAGAGCCTGCTTTTTCAACTGCTTCTGCCCACATGCTGAAGCCAATGTAGGTCGCTTCCATTGGGTCGTTGGTTACGCGGTCTTCGTCACCAATGTAGTTCTGCCAAGCTTCAATGAACTCATCGTTCGCTTCACTTTCCGCACTCTGGAAGTAGTTCCAGGCTGCCAGGTGACCCACCAGAGGAGCAGTATCAAAACCAGACAGTTCTTCTTCACCAACAGAGAAAGCAACTACCGGGATATCTTCAGAAGCGACACCCTGGTTAGCCAGTTCTTTGTAGAAAGGAACGTTTGCGTCACCGTTGATGGTAGAAACCACCGCAGTTTTCTTACCTGCGCTACCGAACTTCTTCACATCAGAAACGATGGTCTGCCAGTCGCTGTGACCAAATGGCGTGTAGTTCACCATGATGTCTTTTTCAGCAACGCCTTTTGACTTGAGGTATGACTCAAGAATTTTGTTGGTCGTACGCGGGTAAACGTAGTCTGTACCGGCAAGTACAAAACGCTCAACACCGAGATCATTAATCAGATAATCAACCGCAGGAATAGCCTGCTGGTTTGGCGCAGCACCTGTGTAGAAAACATTGTAAGAAGATTCTTCACCTTCGTACTGTACCGGGTAGAACAGCAGGCCGTTCAGTTCTTCTACTACTGGAAGAACAGACTTACGGGATACAGAAGTCCAGCAACCGAAGATCACATCAACGTCTTCTTTTTCCAGCAGTTCACGGGTTTTCTCCGCGAACAACGGCCAGTTTGAAGCAGGGTCTACAACCACTGGCTCCAGTTTCTTACCCAGCAGACCGCCTTTTTTGTTTTGCTCTTCGATCATCATCAGAACGGTATCTTTCAGAGTCGTCTCTGAAATAGCCATGGTACCTGAGAGAGAGTGCAATACGCCTACTTTAATGGTGTCATCTGCTGCATTAGCGATGCTTACGCCTGCCGCCATTGCAGTCATACCAATAATTTGTGACGCCTTAATCAGAGTTTTGAGACTTACTTTTTTCATAATTATTTCCTTTTTATGGTCAGGATTATGTCCGGCCTCAACTCTATAAACTGGGGGTGTGTAGAGTGGGCTGTTATAAAACCGATTCTATATGAGCAATCGTCATACCAATTTAAGGCACCGATTTAGCCTGCTACGTCATAAAAACGCCCCATATAAATGCATATAAAGAAATAACGTGCATTTGCCGCACGAATAAAGCGCACATCTCATTTATATATGATCTTTTAAAGTGCGTAATAGAAATTAGCTGGGTATATATTGATAGGAATAAAAAAGCCCAGGCGAACCTGGGCTTTCGTCATACAGTCAAAGTAAATTGACTATTAACGGTCTTCGTAGCGCTGGTGCTTGAAGAACACACCAGAGTCACCAAATACCGAAGTGGTGAACTCGGAGGTCAGAACCAACTCACCAACTTTTACAGCGTCATCACGACGTTCCTGCTGAAGACGAAGTTGCTTAGATGCCCAGACAGAGGACTTAATCTCAATGTCGGTCGCATAAACATCATACAACTTAGTGCCTTCCGGCAAGCTTAACAGGTCAGCACGGAAGTCATGCTCAGACTCAGCAAACAGTCCAGAAACTTCAGCCGTTGGAACAAAGTAAACCTGTGTCGGTTTAACCGGGTTCGCTTCGGCCGTGCCGTCTGATTGTGTTTCAGCCATAGCGTCTGCCATAACCAGTGTTGGCTTGCTGGTCACGAACGAGAACAACAGGCTGGAACCCAGAGTATCGTTCGCTTCGAGGCTAACGTAGTTCGACAGTTCATTAGCGAAGAAGTCGTAGTTATCTTCCTGGCCAGACAGCGTGTACAGAGCAGAAATGTTCTCTGATGGCTTACCGTCGATCAGAGTCTTCCATGCAAAGCCCGGTGCGAAACCACGGTCAGCTGGATCACCCGTTACAGACAGACGCAGCAGGCCACACTCATTACCTTCAAACACACCAGTGTATGGGTGGTTGCCCGTTGAGTTGAACGCCACTTTCGCCATCGCACCGTGAGGGTGGATCGGCTTGCTGTGACCAACAGGTGCTACATCACCAACGTACTCAACTTTATCGCGGATAACGCCACTGATCAGGCCACCGATGTCGACTTCTGGAATCGCTGGCAGTTCGCCTTCTTCGTACGTAGTACGCAGCGCACCGTTGGTCCAAAGCAGGTTCTGCTTATCACAGGCCGCCCAGTTCTCATAATCCGCAGGGACATTCAGACCCCATGGTTTAAAGGCGTTATCGATACCAGCCAGTGACAATTCAAGAGATGGGAAGTGACGCTTAATCACGTCAACCATCGTCGTGTTCTCAACCCAGTTATAACCTTCTGGAGTGTATACCTCAGGGGTGTAGTACTCGGTGAAGAAGCGGTCGGTAATGATGCGACGGGATGCGTTCATGATAAAGATCTGGAACGCAGTCTCACCAAAGCCGAAGCCTTCAGGACGAACGTTCTCAGCCAGCTGGCCAACCAGTGCATCCAGTTTTTCAACGTCGTTGTCGTACAGGCGACGCATTTCTGTAACCAGCTCTTCGTCGTCTGTCAGATCCGAGAAGTCATTGATTGGCGTCAAACCAATCTGACGACGGAATTCGTTATAGCGAGGCACGCCGCGCTCACGGTCACGAATAATATCAATGGACGCGAGGTCTATGGTGCCACGACCCGGAACGTTCAGATTACGCAGGAACTCAGGGTAGTTACGCAGCGTCAGTGCACCCGGCAGGGTCACACCAAATGAGTACCACAGGCGATCTTCGCTCTGGTCATCCATGATGTCTTCAGCATTGCCATCACGTGTTGCGTTCATCGCGATCTGCTCGCTGACTACATTTGAGCCAATGTCATAAACATCTACTGTGTCACGCAGCAGAGGGTGCATACGGTATACCGCAACAAACTCTTCTGTCAGAGTAAATGGCGTGCCAGCGTTATCAGACTTACGTGCACCTGCAAGACCGGAGATTGCCCATTCAAGCGCCTTACCGTTATCCAGTGCTTCTTCCATTTTTGGGTCGAAGCCAAGAATACGGCGTACCCAGGAATCAGATTTAGCAAGATCCTCAGCCAGCTTTTCAAACTCGGCCGCATACTTGTCACGGTTTTCAGTATTGCCTGCAAGGCCCCACCAGTTCGCGTACATTGCACGCTCTGTCACAGGGTTCGCAATGATCGCTGGTGTCCATTCAACTGTATGGATCTTAGCCATCAGAGCCGCGTTAATCAGACGCGCCTTGTCGTACAACCACTGGTCATCTTTATCCGGGTAAGTTGAAGCCAGCATGTCTGCAATGGTGTTGTGCTCTTTAACAAAGATCTGATGCAGCATGCTCAGACCGAGCCACCAGTTGTCAGTGAAACCAGTGATTGGCACGCCAGTCATAAAATCAGTTGGCAGTGAGCCATCTGCGTTAACCGTCAGGCGGCCGCCCTGGAATTCACGGATTGAATTCGATGTTTCAAGATCGCTACCGTAAATCTGCGAGCCATCCCACCAGTGCGTGTTTTCGTTCAGATAAGCGTCTGGCAAGCCAGCCTCATCTTCAGCAGCGATGCGCGTTGGATCTGGGATAGTGCGGCGAATAGACATGGTGCCAGGCGCATCCGGGTCGTTCGCTGGTAATTCAAACTCGATGTAATCGCTGGTAGAGCCATCACCGTGGCTGAACCAATCGTGAGTCATAAACTGAATCCACGCTGCAGCAATAAAGTTGAGCGTCGGTGCAGGCTTAAACTCGTCACGGGCCATCAGTGAGTTACTGATATCTCGAGGGTTAGGCGTCAGCAGCGTGTCTGTCTCACCATAAGCGGCGTCCAGAGCAACGTTGCGACCAAAGCGTCGGTTTGCCGAGCCCTCGGCAGGGTTTTCAAGGATGTTACAAGTACCGTCTTCCATACGCGCAGTGAGGCTGCGCTCGTCACATTCAATATCGGCGTTGTATTCATCCCAACGCTCAAAATCAAAGAGATTATTTTCAAACAGTTCGTTTCGTTCAACGGCGAGCGTAAGCAGGCCGGCCAGGATCCCGAGCGTCCCGTATTTCACGAGCGCGGGCCAGGTAACCCAGATGCTAGTCATGGTTGTCTCCGCTATTATTTTTGTTGTGCGTTTTTTTTAGCTGGTTTTGCAGCGCTGCTAGTCAACCACATGGGATTAAAGACTAAAGGTTCAGCGAAACAGGTCGGCCCACATTGCCCTACGATGGCCAAATATGTCGCTAGACGATCGCGCACCCACCTACCGATGTCGCATTATGTCTAATCAAACAACAAAGAAACGAGACGAGTGATCAGGATCATTCCGTGAAATTTGTGATAAGGATTGCAGTAACGCCAAAATCAATTAGGAAATAGTGAAAAAGTGGCGAAAAACCACCCTTAAAAGAAAAGTCGGTGCCACTCACTGAATATCAGCGCGCTAGCACCATCAGACTATTAACGACATGGATTGAAAAGAAATAGTGTGAGAAATAACTCAGGAGGCGGAAATAACCCGTTTAAAGGTTTCCTGTAGGACTTTCACATCATTAGCGGCACGGTGACGATCAACGTCCAATTCGTTCCACAACGTGCTCTTGGTGTCCGCCCAACGCTCCATCTCTTCCATAGTGAGAAGTTTATTAATGGTCTCTATACGGAAGCGTTGAACCAGCTCAGCTTCTTCAAATAAACGACCAATCCACGAGCTATCAAAGCTCCAGGCGTCGGAGTACAGAGTTTTGTTGAACAGGTGCTCGTTGAGTAGCAGCGCGACATCGCGAACGCCGAGACCGTCCTCTTCAAGCTGTTGGCGACTGATTCCGTGAATCGCTTCTGCTTCATCACTCCAGTGCGTCCAGTTGTCAGACGGTCGGATCAGATAGCTCTGCACTTTTCTGTCTTCGAGCGCAAAACCGATTTCAATCGGAAAACTGCCCCGGCCAAACCCGGATGCTTCAACGTCGATGATAGGTGGGAGAGAAGTGCTCACTACATACTGCCATTTAAATTCGTTAATCAGGCCGGCATTCTGGACGCTAATGCGCCGTTATTCAATGCAGGATTACGTTACTGTCCGGTGGCGCGGCTAGCGGGTGCAACCCGCATCACTTCTTCAATGGTCGTTGTGCCTGCGGCCACCTTGTGTGCGCCACTGAGGCGCAGGCTGTGCATCCCCTCTTTCATGGCCACCTGACGCAACTTCTGATAGTCCGTTGCATCGTTGATGTGGGGTTCAAGTGATTCAGAGAGCGGCATAACCTCGTAGATTCCCATGCGCCCGAGATAGCCAGTGCCACGGCATTCAAGACAGCCTTTCGCCGCATAAATATGCTCTGGAGCCTTCATCAGCCAAGGCGCAGTCAGCTGTTTCCAGACTTTCTCGTCCACCAGCTGCTTCTCTTTGCAGTGTGGACACAGAGTTCTGACAAGGCGCTGCGCCATCACACCGATCACACTCGACCGGATCAGATAGGCGGGCAAGCCCAGTTCCTGTAGTCGGGTAAACGCAGAGGGCGCATCGTTGGTATGCAACGTAGACAGCACAAGGTGACCCGTCAACGCTGCCTGAACCGCTATTTCTGCAGTTTCCAGATCACGGACCTCACCGACCATGATGATATCCGGGTCCTGACGCAGCAAAGCACGCACACCCGACGCAAAGGTCAGATCGATTGTCGGGTTTACCTGCATTTGGTTGAAGGCTGGCTCGACCATCTCGATCGGATCTTCAATGGTCGAGACGTTGACTTCACTGGTCGCCAGCTGGCGCAGGGTGGAGTAAAGAGTGGTTGTCTTACCGGAGCCTGTAGGTCCCGTAACAAAAATAATGCCGTGGTTATTGTCCGTCATCTCAGACCAGCGACGGCGATCTTCACGCGAGAAACCCATTTCGGAGAAGCTACGCATCAGCACCTGCGGATCAAACACCCGCATAACCATCTTTTCTCCGAATGCGGTCGGCAGCGTTGATAAGCGCAGCTCAACTTCTTCGCCTTCCGGTGTTTTGGTCTTCAGGCGGCTATCCTGCGGCTTCCGCTTCTCGGCGATGTTCATTCGACCCAGAGATTTCACCCGGGCGATCACCGCCATGCCCACGGCCGCAGGAAGCTCGTATACGTTATGCAGAACGCCATCAATGCGAAAACGCACATGAGTCACTTCACGGCGGGGTTCGAGGTGAATATCACTGGCGCGCTGATCAAATGCGTATTGCAGAAGCCAGTCGACGATATTGACGATGTGCTCATCATTGGCGTCGGGCGCTTTCGCCTTGCCCAACTCCAGCATGGACTCCAGATTCTGCACCGAGCTGATGCCGGAGTGATCTTTACGGGCCTTCGAAACCGAGTTCGCCAGTTGATAAAACTCAACGCGATAACGATTGATATCAGAGGGCGCAGCTAACACCCGTTTCACACTGCGTCGGGTCACATGCTCAAGGTCAGAGACCCAACTCGATGAGTAAGCGTCGGTGCAGGCAACAACCACTTGCTCGGTACTCACACCTACAGCGAGGATTTTATGCCGTTCAGAAAAGGCATAAGACATAACGTCCGTTACAGCAGCAACATTGATTTCGAGCGGGTCAATATTGACCACGTCCATCGACTCACGTTCGGCCAGCCACTCGATCAGCACATGCTCACTGAGAATCCGGTTATCTTTGCGCGCGTCATTAAAGCGCTGACGGGCAATTAACGTAAGCGGATGCAGGTTTGCCTCATCAGCGCCACGACGTATCGTCATAGCCAACTGATGATCGTCATCCGACAACAGACCATCGCGATGTAAATCGCCAACCAGGGTAGACAGGTTGAGTGTGCGATCTGGTGTCGCCTGCATGGATCAGTCCTTTACTAGCGTGAGGAGTGACGCGGTACGCGTGCTTTCGTTATTGCATTCAATCACATCAGCCACCCGTCTGCGAGCCTCACACCAGCGTATGTACCAGTCACCGGGCCTGAGCTGCGACTCAGTGCACACTCTGCTGAGATCTTTAACGACGGCCGAGAGCTCAGCCGCAGAAATTCTGTCTGCCTGCATGGCCTCCGGTGAGGTCGCCGTGCTCTCAAGTAGTCGACGCAATGGTTGGTGCTTGTCATTGAATGAGTCGTTGCATGAGTCGCTGCCTTTATCCTTAACCAAGGCACAGAACAATGGATAACCGTAAAGCCAGATATCCGACACCGACGCGTTGCTCCACAACCTGTATTCCAGCGCCCGCTGTAGATTAAATACCTGCGACATCAATCCTTCGCCGGATTCATCAACCGGATCATCACTGAAGCGGCTTCCCGCTACACCCGCCAGCCGGTAACCGCGTTCCGCTTTCGAGATATCGCTCAACCACAACGGCACCTGTTTATGCAGATCCTCGAGTAATGGCCACATGGAATCCGCAGGCCCCGATTGCAGCTCCAGTTCAATTTCACACAGAGGCTCTTGCTCGCCACCTGCGAGAATCTGTCCCTCATCGATCACGATCTCTATAACGGCGCCGCGCGCCGCATCGTGAAACAGCCAGCGCCGACGCTCAAAGTCCGTGCTGAATACCGCATGCAGAGGCGAACTGTCATCAAGCGCGATATCACTTGGCCATTGCGCCTGGACCTCAGGCAGAGTCAGTAAGTCGGTGTCGAGCTCGCGCGCAACAAGAGGCCAGTTCCACTCATGACGAACCTGAATCCCCTGAGAGGAAGCACTGCGCGCTTTGAAGGTCTGCTCATAGCCCTGCTGCGTCGAGCGGATACGCAAGGCCGCGTGAGCCGCCGCCAATGCCAACTCGGGTGTATCGAAGTAGTCGTTCTGAAGACTGAGCGGTTGGCTGCTATCGGTATTCTGATCAAGCCAGGCCGCCAGTTTCCCGATGTCGCTGGGGTCCAGCCGGAGTTTCAGTTCAATTTCTGTTGCCATCGCGCTATCGTCGTATCTTAATGTTTGCGAACTTTTCTCCAGGATCTGGCCAGAATGCCCAATAGCACTGCGATCTCCCCACTCACACTCAAGCGCATGACAGCACTGATTGCAGAAAACAGCATCAGCTCAGTATTGCCCGAATACGATCAGAGTAACGAAGGCGTGATAAACCTGCTGGCAAGCTGGTGTAACGACCTGGGTTTTGATGTCTCTATTATGCCGATTGATGATCAACCGGGGAAATTCAACTTACTGGCAACCTACGGTCAAGGCAGTGGCGGTCTGGTGCTCAGCGGGCATACCGATACTGTCCCCTGCAACCCGGAAAAATGGACGTCTGATCCTTTTACCCTGACCGAGCGGGACGGAAAACTCTACGGCCTCGGCACCTGCGACATGAAAGGCTTTTTTGCTCTCGCGCTTGAAGCCATAGAGCAAGTGAAACACCAGACGTTCCACCAGCCACTGATGATTCTCGCCACGGCGGATGAAGAATGTTCCATGAGCGGCGCCCGCGCGCTAAGCAAACAGACCGGACCTAACGGGCGTTACGCCGTCGTCGGTGAACCCTCCAGCCTGCGCCCCGTACGTATGCACAAGGGTATTATTATGGACAGCATCCGTGTCACCGGGCGCTCCGGACACTCATCCAATCCCGCACTGGGTATTAATGCGATGGATGCCGTCCATAATGTCATGGGCGAACTCAAAGCCCTGAGACTGGATCTGGCGGAACGTTATCAGGATGCACACTTTGCTGTGCAGACACCGACGTTGAATCTCGGCTGCATCCACGGCGGAGACAACCCCAACCGTATCTGCGGCAGTTGCGAGCTGGCATACGACTTACGCGCCCTACCCGGCATGAGCAACGACGACCTACGCGAAGAAATTCGCCGCCGGATGAATCCGATTGCAGCACAAAATCAGGTTGAGCTGTCATTCGAGCAATTGTTTTCGGGCGTCGAGCCCTTCGCAGAAAGTGAGCAAAGTGAACTGATCAAAGAAGCCGAACGCTTGACCGGTGCCACCAGTGTCGCGGTCAACTACGCCACGGAAGCCCCATTCCTGCAGAGCCTCGGTATGGAAACCGTGGTACTGGGCCCCGGCAATATTGATCAAGCGCACCAGATTGATGAATACCTAGCGCTGGATCAGATAGAACCCTGCGTGAATATTGTGCGTAACCTGATCGAGCGCTTTTGTCTCACCCCCGCCCATGATTAAATCGGTAACTATTGAGAGACAGGTGGTACGCAGATAGGCACCCTACATAGCCAGATCCGCATCCGCCGGGATTAAACAGGAAGTCCCGTTTTGACCGACAACACCGAATACGTACAGTGGTTTCGCCAATCTTCGCCGTATATCAATGCGCACAGAGGCAAAACCTTCGTCATCATGTTCGATGGCGATGCATTACAGCACCCGAATTTCGACACCCTGGTTCAGGATATTGCCCTGCTAAACAGTCTGGGTGTACGTTTGGTGCTGGTACACGGTGCCCGGCCACAAATTGATGCCGTTCTGGAGCGACTGGACATCACCAGTCAGTTTCACAACGACCTGCGCATCACAGACGGTGAAGCATTGAGTGCGGTAAAAGCCGCCGTTGGAATGGTGAAGGCGGATATCGAATCGCGCCTGTCTGTAGGTGTGCCCGGTTCGCCCATGCATGGCGCGCGCATTCGTGTCGTAAGCGGTAACTTTGTGACTGCCAAGCCTTTGGGTGTGATCAACGGAGTCGACTACCAGCACACCGGTGAAGTCCGCCGGATTGAACATCAGGCAATCTCAAATCTGCTCGACCAACAGAATGTCGTATTGCTGTCGTGTTCTGGGTATTCTCCGTCTGGCGAGATGTTTAACCTCGGAGTAGAAGATGTCGCCCGCCACGCGGCCGTGTCATTGCGCGCGGACAAGCTGGTCGCCTTTGGTGAACAGGATGGCTTAAGCGATGAAGACGGCACCCCGTTGGAGGACTTAACCTGCCGTGAACTGGAGTCACGCTTGACCGGTTTAAGTGGAAGCCAGCGCTGGCATGCGGATATGGCTCTGCGCTGTGTCCGTCAGGGTGTACCGCGTGTTCATTTACTGAGCTATCAGAGTGACGGTGCGCTGTTGCAGGAGCTGTTCACACGGGAAGGTAGCGGCACGTTAATCAGTCAGGATGCCTATGATCAATTGCGGGCCGCCAATATTGATGACGTTGCCGGGATTCTGGATCTGCTCAAACCTCTCGAGGAAGACGGGATTCTGGTAAGGCGCTCACGCGAGCTGTTAGAAACCGAAATTCACCGGTTTTACGTCATTGAGCGTGACGGTCTGATCACCGCCTGCGCGGCACTGTATCCGTACTCAGACGACGAAGCAGAACTCGCCTGCGTCGCCGTGCACAGTGACTATCGGGGCAGTAACCGCGGACAACGACTGCTAGAACAACTCGAGCAGGAAGCCAGAAAACGTGCCTATAAGCGGTTATTCGTATTAACCACTCGTACCGCACATTGGTTTGTTGAGCACGGATTTAAGGCTGGCCAGGTTAGTGAATTACCGCAGGAAAAGCAGAAGCTATATAACTTTCAGCGTAATTCGAAGGTCTTTTTTAAATCTCTCTGAATGCTCATCCAGAAACAGGAAGCAACGCAGCGCTCAACCGAGCGCTGCACATCTCGTCATTAATCCAACCGGAACAGCCAACTGTACGAAACGCTGAGATATTCGTACTTGCCCACCTCATCACTGCCGGATTCCAGGTCACCGCCAGACGATGCGTATCATCCACCAGCACGCCGGCTTCAAGTGAATACATCATATCGATGGAAGTTTCCGAGATATTGTCGGGCAGCTGCAGATCAAACACGCCATCGCCAAGCAGCAGATCCAGGTAACCCTGAATAGTCTGAACATCCGACGCAGAGAAGTCGCGGAAATCATCCAGTGTGCTGATACCGACATTGTCCACATCAAAGGTATAACTGGTTCGGGCGGCACCGATACCAAGCCCGGCAAAAAGCTCAAAACGAGGGAACGGCTGGCTGAAAATAAAATTCACGCTGACGGTCTGACGACTGACGCTATCCAGATAAGCACAACCGATTGCGACTTCGTCATCACCGAATGTCAGCTGATCGACGGCCTCCTGATCCAGACACTGGCCACTGAATTCACGTTCCTTCTTACCCAGCGTCGCGCCTTCTACTTCGATAGTGAAGCGGTCGGTGAAATCGAGACCAAAACGTCCTTCGAAATTAAAAATGGGGTATTCGGCGTCCGATTCCTGTTCAGTCAAAACGCCATAATCAATGCCGAACCCGAGATATTGGCTGGCGTGTGCGGTCGCGGAGATCAACGACATTCCGGCGAATGTGGCGGCAATAACGCCGCTGTACATGTATTTTTTCATTATTGTTATAAGTATTAGTATCGTGAGATTGGATAACAATGGCGCGAATCGCCCAAAGGGTCAACTCAGCGGCAAGTAAAGAAGGCCAGCTTACTGACTGCGCTTCTTAACGAAAAACACGTCAACGATCACGCCGGCGATCACCATACCCAAAAGGTATTTACCGGAGAGCTCCGCGGCGATAACCGGCGAGCCGAGCGCGGAATGCAGCATCGGCACCATCATCAGACCGATGAAGATGCCACCAATGCGGAATACCGAAGCAGACCCCGAGTTATCCACCTTGCGTGCCATCAAGACACCCGCATACATAATTACAAAGCCCAGGAACGATACTGCGAAAGCTGTCAGGTTCACTCGGGTATCCTCTAAGGTATCGGAAAACCAGCCCAGTATACCCCAACCTCGTCACATTCAGTGCCATCAATGGCAGCTGATCCTGAGTACTTCCCGCCATATATTCCGCCCAGCGATACCATAACCCTACGACCTGACCGCAGTCTGATGAAATAAAAATGGGCTTTGAGTTGCAGGCTTGGAAAGATCACCGCACATAGACAGAAAAGCCCCAGCTATTAGGTATAGCCAGCGTTGTCCTGTATGGCAAAGTGCATATCTCGCTATTCACCATCAGCTAAAAGTAGCTTGGGACAGCCTGCTGCCCGGGGGCCACTTGCTATCCCTACGGGGCTGCGATAGCTTCTGTCGCTAAATAACATAATGCGGACTCACCATGTACGAGATACTGACGCAAGCAGCCTTACCTATATCCCTGATTCTGATCATGACAGGCGTAGGAATGGGGCTCAGACCCGCCGACTTTACCCGAGTCGTTGCCCAACCAAAGGCGTTCTTGATTGGCGCTATTTGCCAAATGTTACTGCTGCCAGCGATTGCTGTTGGCATCATTGCGCTCACCGGGCTGACAGGCCCCCTCGCTATTGGCCTCTTCATTCTCGCCCTCTGTCCGGGTGGCGTGACGACCAACCTCTACACATTGCTGGCCAGAGGTGATGTCGGATTATCGGTATCTCTGACCGCCGTCATTGGGTTTATCACCCCCTTTACCATTCCTATTCTGGGCACCTGGGCGATCGGGTATTACGGAAGTGGCGAACAGAGTTTTGAGCTGCCGCTGGCAAAAACCTGGATCACCCTGATTGTGGTTACCGTTATCCCAGTGGTTGTGGGCATGTCGATCCGTCACTTTGCGGCGCAATTCGCAACCCGAATGGAACCTTGGGTATCGCGCTTCTCGGTCGCCGTGCTGGCGCTGTTGATCGTCATGATCTGTATTAATCTGGGAGACAAGCTGATCGACTTTGCGATCGCCTCGGGCCCTGCTGCCCTAGCACTTAACCTGGTCACCATGGCCGCGGGTTATCTGATTGGTAATGCACTGCTGCATCATAAAGACCAGGCGCGCACCATTTGCTTAGAGGTTGGCCTACAGAACGGTACCCTGGCCTTGATGATTGTCACCACTCTGCTTGGCAGTACTGAAATGGCCGTCGCACCGTCTGTTTACAGCCTGATTATGTTTGTTACCGCCACGCTGTTCACGCTCTGGATTCGAAATCGCCCGATGACCAGCAGCTAATACCCTGAACGTCACTCGTGCCAATGCGCGGGTGACGTTGTGGTGTAAGATGGCGGCTTTTACAGCCACTGCCACAAGGGTGTTCTATGCTTGGCCAGATTATTAAATCCATTATCAAACGCAACGAGCCCGCGATTATTCCCGCTCAAGGCACCTCCGTTTTGCGTCAGCGCGTCTGGCCTCATCAGATTGATTTCAATCTGCACATGAACAACGCCAAGTACCTCAACGTAATGGAAGCGGCCCGCTGGACGCTGTTTCGCCACAACGGCTGGTTCAAGCATCTGTTCGATAAGCGCATCAACCTCGTTGTTGCCTCTCTTGAGATCACCTTTATCCGCGAACTGAATCTGTTTACCGGCTATGAAATTCACACCAAGCTCACTTCGTGGGATGAAAAGTACATCTACTTTGAGCATCGCCTGATGGTCAAAGGCAAGCTTTATGGGCACGCACTCGTGAAAATGGCAGGCGTACGTAAAGGCAAGCGCGCTCTTACTCCTGAAATCTGTGAAGCAGTTGGTGTTGATTTCAATCAGGCTGAAATAAAAGACGCCATCACTCGCTGGAGCGAAATGACTCAGGCGAAGCGCGAACTCTGATCCCAGCCCCCGCGCTGTCCCCCGACCTCACAGTCTTTGAAGTCGCGCCTGTTTCTAAGGTTCTGACTGTGGGGTGCTGACTGTGAGGTGCTGACTGTGGGGCTCTTATCCACCTGGCCTACCTCCCACCCCATTCGATTCTCATAGCGAGCTTGCAGCCCCTTGTCTTGATGTTTTAATATCAATAATTATCATTTACATTAAGGCAAGATATGACCATCCACGCATACGCCAGCGACTTTCAAACCATCGCTGAACATATCCCCACAGAACTTTTATCCATTTTTGCCGGTGCCGTTCGCGCTGGGTACTGGCCTGATGGACGTACCGTCTCGGGGGAGCAACGTAAAATCTGCCTCGAAGTGTTATTCCTGCGTGATCAAAGACCCAGCGGACATCTCCCCAAGCAACTGAATTAAGTACCACGGAACAGGTTAACCATGAGCAGCGCACATCACAGCAAACGCATCCTTATGCATGACGAATTCCGAAAACAATACGATAACGCCAATACCCGAGTCACTTTGAGCGTTATCTTGCTTGCCAGTCGGACATCAGGCCCGGAGGAAGTGTCTGAATTTGTCGACGCGACAATGGAGTTAGCAAAAGTGTGCGAGTCTCCCTGTTCAAAACATCAACCACTGGAGGTCCTTTTCTGGTTACGGCAAAAGCTTCAACGAGAATGCAGAAAGCCGTGCCGAAGTGCCTGCTTCCGATCTTATTGCCAGCAACACATTAGTCATGCAGGCGATAAAACTCAGGATATGTGTGATCGTATCGGTAACGGCAATATCATCGCGTTACTGCACTGACTAAAGAGGCAAAAATCAAGAATGGACCATCTGCGAACGTTCTTTGTACTCAGTTTTTCACATCAAAATGAATACGCATCGATACCGCTAAATATCAATAAAAGTTACTACCGAGTGTCGGTGTGATACACCCTGCAAGCGAAGCAGCTTGCAGGGCGGAAAAGATTACTCGGGGAGAGCGTCATAAACGACGAAACTGTAATCGTAAGGGTTGCTGCCTTCGGCGCTGTAGTCTTCGCGACCAACCTCCAACCAGCGCTGCTTATCGTAGTCAGGGAAGAACGCATCCCCTTCAACATCAGCATGCACTTCGGTGAGATAGAGGCGATCTGCATCTTCAAGCGCAAGTGCGTAGATCTCTGCACCACCCATGATCATGGCCTCATCCTGACCGTCGATCAGGCACACGCTTTCTGCCAGTGACCGCGCTTCGGCGACCGACCCCACAACCTTCACACCCTCTGGTTGGTAATCTGACTGGCGGGTAATCACGATATTCGTCCGGCCCGGTAAAGGACGACCAATGCTTTCGTAGGTTTTGCGCCCCATAATAACGGGCTTGCCCATAGTGGTTTTCTTGAAGTACTTCAGATCATTGGGTAAGTGCCACGGCAAGGCATTATCGCGGCCGATCACGCCGTTCTGGGCAACGGCGACTATCATTGAAAGTTTCACGTCTGCTTCCTGAGTCAGGGTGGTGATGCATGATACCGCCCTGCTCAGAGCTTGTCAGGCGCTTGAATCAGGCACAGCGGCTGAGTACAGCTGGCATTTTTTCTGCTCCCAATGGTGCTGAAAACAGACTCCCCTGAAACTCATCACACCCCAGCTCAGACAATACCGCCTGAGCACCCGCCTGCTCGACCCCTTCGGCGATCACCTTCAGTTTAAGACTGTGCGCGAGGTGAATAATCGACCCCGCGATGGCTTTGTCGCTGTCGTCCGTACCGACGGAGCGGGTGAAATCATGATCAATTTTCAAATAATCCACCGGCAGGGTTTTCAGATCCGACAGAGACGAGTAACCGGTCCCGAAATCATCGATGGCAATCGCAATATTCTCGAATCGCAGGCGAGCCAGTGCATCGGCAGTATGCTCACTGCCCTCCATCAGCATGGTCTCTGTGATCTCTAATGTCAGGTGACGCCCAGCCAGCCCAACCTCATCAAGGGTATTCAATACCTGATCTGCCAGATCAGGCTGATGAAACTGACGTGCAGATAGGTTCACCGACACACGGGCAGAATCCGGCATCAATCCCGATTCCAACCAGTCGCGAAACTGCTGACAAGAGGCCTTCAGAGCCCACAGCCCGAACGTCTCAATCAAGCCTGTGCTTTCCAGCAAAGGAATGAATTGCGCAGGAGGAACCTGACCAAAAACAGGGTGATCCCAGCGCATAAAGGCCTCCACGCCGTACAGTGTCCGCCCATCCATGCTCACCTGAGGTTGATACGCCATGGTGATCTGATGGTGCTCGAGTGCATGGTAAATCGCCTTCTCCAGACCACTGCGAATACGGTCTTCTGCACTGCGGGCGTTGTAGATCATGTAATTATTGCCGCCCACCTGACGTGCGCCCGCCAGGGCATTTTCAGCATGCAACATTAAGGTATTGGCGTCGAAGTCAGACTCGCCTGCCAGCCCGGCTCCAACACAACCGGTTAAGGTGATGCTTTCGCCGTTGTACGTCATAGGTCGACGTAACTGACTCGCCAGCTTGTCACACACCTGAGAGAGATTTCGTGTCTGGCGTAGGTTCTGAGCAATCAAAGCAAACGTATTTGGCCCTATGCGCGCCAACGTATCCGAGTTACGGGTGACGTTACGAAGCCTGTTGGCCATGGTTTCAATCGCAGCATCGTGCAGGCTGTGCTCGTAGGCTTCGTCCGGATGGGATACACGACTGACATCAAGAATCACCAGCCCCATAGGATGCTTGCTGCGCTTATGGGACGCCAAGGCATGCTCAAGCCGGTCCTGAAATAACACCCGGTTGGGAAGATCTGTCAGAGCGTCGTAGTGGCGTGCGGTCTGCATCGCTCGCTCCCGGGACTTGCGGGTTGCCGCCTTCCTGATTGCCGGAATCAGATCTGTGACCTGCACAACAATCTCCTGTACGCCCGAGGCTAACAAACGCTCCATGCGCATATCAGGGAAATTCAGCATCACCACAACCGGTGCATCGGGCACCGCCTGTGCGAGATAATCCAGTCGACGCAGCAACGCCTCAGAGTATGTTGAAGAGTGAATAACAACCACGCCTTCGCCATTACTCCAACTTTCGGCAACAGCCTGACTGTTCTCACACAGGTAAACACGCACTGCTGAGGGTAGGTCAGGGGTCATACCATCCAGCGAGTGCCAGAGGACTAAAGGTGTTTCAAATGAGAGTGTATTGACCAGTGACATGGAGTACCTCCTTATGACTCATGGGTTGAGTGTAGAAGGCTCCCCGGCTTTCACCGGGGTAGTCACAAAAAGTCAGGTGTCAGGATTGTGTCAATGTGGTCAGATGGCGACAGGGGCCTTAATGTGCGGATGAGATTCGTACCCCTCAATCACAAAATCTTCGAATTTATAGTCGAAGATGCTCTCTGGCTTACGTTTAATAACCAGCTCAGGAAGAGGCAGAGGCTCACGCGTCAGCTGCAGGTCGGTTTGCTCAAGGTGGTTGGCGTACAAATGTACGTCGCCCCCGGTCCAGACAAAATCGCCGACCTCAAGATCACACTGCTGCGCCATCATATGAACCAACAGCGCGTAACTGGCGATGTTAAACGGCACACCAAGAAAGATATCGGCACTGCGCTGATATAGCTGGCAGGACAATTTGCCATCGGCCACATAGAACTGGAAAAACGCATGACACGGCGGCAGCGCCATGTTTTCGATTTCTCCCACGTTCCAGGCACTGACGATCAGGCGGCGTGAATCCGGGTTGTTCTTAATCTGCTCAACAATTTGCGTAATCTGATCAATATGACGCCCACCCGCTGCTGGCCAACTGCGCCACTGCGAACCGTACACCGGACCCAGGTTACCGTCCTCATCGGCCCACTCGTCCCAGATGGAAACGCCATTTTCTTTCAGGTAGCGGATATTGGTGTCGCCACTCAGAAACCAGAGAAGCTCGTGAATAATAGAGCGCAGGTGAAGCTTTTTAGTCGTCACCAGAGGGAAGCCTTCGCTCAGGTCGAATCGCATCTGATAACCGAAGCAGCTGTATGTGCCCGTACCGGTACGATCTTCTTTGAAAACACCGTGCTCACGAACATGACGCATCAGATCAAGGTATTGTTTCATGCTTTGTTTTCTCCAGTCTTATCAGCGCTGCGATACGCCCACACCAACAGAATCACACCAAAAATAATCATCGGAATGCTGAGCATCTGACCACGCGACATCCAGCCAAACAAGTCGAAACCAATATGCGCATCCGGCTCACGGAAGAACTCAGCAATGGTACGGAAAACACCGTAGCCAAGCAGAAACATCGCACTGACGGCTTTTTGTGGACGAGGCCGGGAAGAATAGAACCACAGAATCAAGAACAGCAGCAGCCCTTCTAAACCGGCTTGATACAACTGCGAAGGATGTCGAGCAAACTCATCCGCACGCGGAAACACCATGGCCCAAGGCACCTGCTCCGGATCAGCGACACGCCCCCAGAGCTCACCACCGATGAAGTTACCGATACGGCCGAACATCAGACCTAAGGGTACAAACGGCGCACCAAAATCACCGACATCAAAGAAGCTTTTCTTGTGAATTTTGCAGAATATGGCAATGGCCGTCAGCACGCCCAGTAGACCACCATGGAAGGACATACCGCCCTCCCAAACGCGCAGTAACCACAGCGGATCTTCGAGAAACTGCGGAAAGTTATAAAACAGTACGTAACCCATCCGACCACCGATCACGACACCCATGGCACCGTAGAAAATCAGGTCAGACACTTGCTGAGTAGTCCAGCCACTGCCGGGCTGTTTCGCCCTCCAGCTCGCGAGTAAATAAGCCGAGGCAAAGGCCGCAAGGTACATCAGTCCGTACCAGTGCACCTGCAGAAAACCAAATTCAAACGCGACGGGATTAATATCCGGATAAGTCAGCATGTCGAGTCCATCAAGAGAAAAAGATAAAGCGAATTCCGACGACGCAGAGTAACACAGCGAACAGCTTTTTCAGCAGTGCGGCATCAAGTCGGTGAGCCAGTTTTGCCCCAACCCGCGCAAAAGGCACACTCGTCAGCGCAATACCGACCACGGCAGGCCAATAGATGTACCCCGTCGCCCCCGAGGGCAGCAACTCGTTATCCCACCCAGCCGCGACATTCGCCACCGCACCGGTCAGCGCGATAGGAATACCACACGCGGCTGAGGTCGCCACCGCCTGACGCATATCGAAGCGCATCCAAGATAAATACGGCACAGTAAAGGTGCCTCCACCAATACCAAACCAGGACGAGCCAAAACCTATTATACTGCCTGCAGTCATAAAGCCCTTCGCAGACGGGCGCGCCCCACTACCTGGCGGCTCCCAGCCACTGAACATTTTGGCCGCCACCAGCAGAGCAAACACACCAATAATGATTTGCAGCACCGGACCCGGGACTTCACTGATAAAGGCCACACCCAACGCGGTACCCACCACGATACCGAAGGTCATGCTGCGTACAATACTCCAGTCGATAGCGCCTTTACTGTGATGCTCATGCACCGAACTGATCGAGGTAAACACGATGGTCGTCAACGAGGTGGCCACAGCCATATGCGTCATAACTTCGGGCGAGATACCCGCCGCGGTAAAAGAAATAATCAACACCGGGACAATGACCATGCCGCCGCCGATACCAAACAGACCTGCGAGAACACCGGCAAAGGCACCGACCAGCAGATAGAGGAGGAATGTCATGCACGAACTTCCATATAAAATGAAGCGGCATTATGAAGCAATCGTATCCTGTGTACACATCAACAGTCTGTTGATATCAACGAACGCTACCTGACAGGTGCTTGAGTTGGTTACACTGCCACTATGTGTTTAATCGTATTTGACTGGCAACCCGGCACCGAATGCTGGCTTCGCCTGAGCGCCAACCGGGATGAAGTTTACCGTCGTCCCGCTGCAACCATGCATCCCTGGCCGGAATATCCGGGACTTTATGCTGGCAAAGACCTGGAGCAAGGTGGGACCTGGCTCGGCGTCACAGAGGAAGGACGCTGGGCGGCGCTGACCAATGTCCGGGCTCCCGGAGCCGGCCCGGAAGATCCCCGCTCACGAGGTGAACTTGTCCTCAGCTATCTCACCTCTGGCCAATCCCCAGAGAATTGGCTCGCCACTGTTAACGCTGAGCAGTATGCCCCTTTTAATCTCCTGATTGGTGACCAGACCGAGCTCTGGTACCTGTGTAATCATCCACAAATAACAGCCAGGCGACTGGAAGCGGGCCTGTACAGCCTGAGCAATGCACAATTAGACAGCCCATGGCCCAAAGCTGAACTGGCGAAGCAACAACTTGCTCAGGCCAGTCCACCCTATGCGGGATTATTAGACCGACGCCAGATCTGGCCAGACAACGAACTCCCGCAGACCGGCGTACCACTACTTTGGGAGCGCCTACTCTCTGCTCAGTTTATTATCGCTCCGGGTTACGGTACACGATGCAGTACCGGCATCGACGCCAGACGCGGGAACATGGAATTACAGGAAATAACCTGGGATGAAACCGGCACCGCCGTCGACGAAAAAACCTACAACATAGTGCTGTTAGACAGGTAATCGTTTCCCGCCCGTTACAAACGAAAACGCATCGTGACGGGCGAGTCTCCCATCTGCGTCCATACTCAATGTATGACGTATATTCGCACGCACCAACCGCCCCAGCGTCAGCGACGCTCAAGCCACCGTGTCCCTCTGATTATCGGTGGAGTCTGCGTATTACTATTATTTGCTGCTCTCAGTGCAAGCTTGTACACACGCCCCTTTATGCCACCCAATGTTGCTCAGGAACACATGGAGCACTGGTTGATTGAAGGCGCACGCAAAGTCGCAGGAGAAGTGCGCCTGCGGCACATCCGCAACGTCGAACCCTTTTACCTGAAACGCAATTACCAACCGATCTGGCTCGACAGCTACCAACTCCGCCCCGAGGCACTCGAGCTGATCGAATTACTGCGGGAAACCTCCGTCGATGACTGGCGCAACTACGGCTATTCACTCGAAACACTCGAACGCGAAATGCGACGCCTGACCAACCTGCCTGAACAGGCAACGGCCATGGAAGTACTCCTTACCGATGCTTTTGTGACTTACGCCGAGCAAGCGCTCAATAATGAGTTAATTCCAAACGCCGATGAAAATGATCACCCGACCATGCGTAGAGTGGTATTGAGTGGTGACGATCGCATCACTGAAATGCAGATCATCAGCCTGCTTCAGGAGTCTGTCCGTCAGAATAAACTGGACGAACTACTGGCTCAGATGGCGCCTCAGCACGAAGGCTACCGACGTTTGCGCGCCGAGCTGAAACGCTACCGCGATATTGACCGCAGCGGTGGTTGGCGCCCGATCAGCCACGACCTGACACTGAGTGCAGGCGACCGGCATGCTGACGTACCCTACCTGCGGTGGCTACTTGATCAGTATGGGGATCTTCCTTCGGGGACTCTGAGCTGGTTCTTCGGTTCTGAAGACAATATTCCAGCGCCTGCACGAAATCCAAATGCCGATCTGACTCAGGCAGAATATCTACTGGATGGCCCGCTGCGTAGCGCAATTATTCACTTCCAGAAACGTCACAAGCTTGAGCAAACTGGCTCACTGAATAAAGACACCATCGACCGACTGAATATTCCGCCCTACCAGACCGCCCAGCGCATTGCACTGAATATGAAGCGCTGGCGACAACTACCCAGTGATCTTGGTGAGCGCCATATCATGGTAAACATGGCCGACTATTCTATGCAGCTGGTCAAAAACGGCGCGCCGGAACTGGAGATGAAAGTCATCATTGGGCGACTGGATCGCCGTACACCTGTAATGACCGACCTGATGCGCATTATCGAAGTCGCGCCCACCTGGACAGTTCCGCCTCGGATCGCCGGTTCTTACATATTGCCTAACGTAAAGCGCAACCCCGACTACCTGAAACAGAAAGGCTTCGACGTTATGCAGTGGCGCAATGGCGCTCGGGTTCATGTCGCCGCTGACGAGATTAACTGGCATAACTACAGCGCTCGCAATCTTCCCTACACCTTTGTGCAGCGCCCGGGAAAACTGAATGCCCTTGGTACGGTTAAATTCCTGTTCCCCAACGACCAGAGTATTTACCTGCACGACACATCCAGTCCAGAGCTGTTCGATAAAGAGCAACGCGCATTGAGTTCAGGATGTGTACGGGTAGAAAAGCCGCGCTTACTGGCAGAGAAATTACTGCAGTCGCAGGATGGCTGGCATCGTGGACGAATAGACGAAGCTATTGATCATAACCACACCAGCCGCATCCGGATCAAAGATCCGGTGCCAGTTCACCTCATGTATTGGACTACTTGGGTAGACGACGAAGGCCAACTGCAGATTCGGGACGACGTTTACCAGCGCGACCTGATTGGCGGCACGGCCACCCACGCGAGCCTGTGAGTCCTACCTTTTAACACCACTCCCTCGCACAGGCTCGTTACCCTCCGGACTGATTTTTTAAACCCACACCTCAACTGACTACCTCAAAAGTGCCCTGGTTCACGGTATGCAAAATACCAGCGATATATCGTTTTATCAGTGGCGTAATTAACGCAAACATCCCGCTTTTCAAATATCAGGATCGTCGTTTTAATTTCCCACTGCAGGTGAGCATTTTTCAGAGAAGCCCAAGCGTATTTGTAACAGCCAATTACAGGTTGGCGCGTATTTACGTAATGCCGACATGACACTCCTGTCGCAGCAGACTTACTGCTGAATTGCCTCAGGTTATTTCCGCTGGAGTTTTGGCATACTGGCCTCTCACTGTAACCCCTATGTAACAGGAGCTCGAACATGCTGGACCGTCGCCGTTTTCTGCAACAGTTTGCCGCTGTATCTGCTGCAGGTATGACAGGACTCAGTAACCAAGCCTTCGCATCTCAGGAAAATCTGATTGTGGACGGCCCGGATCGCACACTGAATCTCTATAACATTCATACAGGTGAAACCGTCAAAAGCACGTTCTGGTCGCAGGGTCAGTTTGTTGACAGTGAAATCGAGATGCTCGATATACTGGTGCGTGATTTCCGCGCAAATGATGTGATCTCGATGGATCGCCAGTTATATCAGGACCTGTTCGTGTTGCAGGAAACACTGGCCCCAAGCCAGCCTATGTACATCATTTCTGGCTATCGCTCGCCAAACACCAATGCAGCACTGCGCAAAGCAGGTGGCGGCGTTGCGAAAAAGAGCCTGCACATGCAGGGACGAGCAATGGATATCAGAATTCCCGGTGTCTCGAACGCAGACTTACACAAAGCCGCGCTTGCGCTGAAAAGCGGTGGCGTCGGATATTATCCAAACAGTGGATTTATTCACCTTGATACAGGCCGGGTGCGCCGCTGGCAAGGTTCCTGACCTAGCTATGCGCCGACGTTAGGGCCGATAATACGGCCAAAACCGGCTTTCTCCAGCATCAACTGCAGCGTTGATGCGATCACTTCACCGCTTTCCATGGTGATCACTTCGTTAAGCAGGTTTTCGGCCCACTCGCGACTGATGCCACGCAGCACGGATTTTACTTTTGGAAGGTTGGTTGCGTTCATCGACAGGCAATCGTACCCCATCGCCATCAACAGGACGGCGCCCATCGGATTTCCTGCCAGTTCACCACAGACACTGACGGGTTTTCCTTCCGCACGGGCCTCATCGACAATACGCTTCAGCGCCTGCAATACCCCCGGATGAAACGCCTGGTACAGATCAGCAACACGCGGGTTATTGCGATCCACAGCCAACAAGTATTGGGTCAGGTCATTACTGCCGACAGAGAGAAAATCAACGCGCTGGGCCAGATCACTGATCTGATACACCGCCGCGGGGACTTCGATCATGACACCCACTTGCGGCATCTCGACGTTGAAACCTTCTTCGAGGGTTTCGACGTGCGCCCGGTAAATCAGGTGCAGAGCGGTATCTACCTCAGACACATTGCTGACCATAGGCAGCATGATACGCAGGTTATTTAACCCTTCGCTGGCCTTCATCATGGCCCGTACCTGAACCAGAAAGATTTCAGGGTGATCGAGCGTCACGCGAATACCGCGCCAGCCGAGGAATGGGTTCGCCTCGTTGATCGGGAAGTAAGTAAGTGCTTTGTCACCGCCGATATCTAACGTCCGCATGGTGACTGGGTCAGGGCTGAAGGTTTCCAGCTGCTCGCGATAAATTTCCTGCTGCTCACTTTCCGACGGAAAGCGATCTTTCATCATGAAGGGGACTTCGGTGCGGTACAGTCCAACCCCTTCTGCGCCGCGATCACGACTACGCAACGCATCGGTAATCAGTCCGGTATTCACCCACAATGGAATGCGGTGTCCGTCGAGCGTCTCGGCTGGCTGATGAATCAAGCCTTCCAGATCTTCAGCAAGGGCCTGCTCTTCCTCGTAAATGGCGTTGTACTGCTCGCGCAGTTCGTCATTGGGGTTGGAGAACAACAGCCCCCGATACCCATCAACGATCAGATCTTTGCCATCCAATTGAGCGTAGGGCAGATCAACGGCACCCATTACAGTGGGAATGCCCATCGCTCGCGCGAGAATGGCCACATGAGAGTTCGATGACCCTTTCACCGACACCATAGCGCGCAGTTTATCGGTCGGCACCTCGCCCAACATAGCGGGAGTCAGCTCTTCACTGACCAGAATCGTGTTATCCGGGTAATCATCCGGACGGGAGGTCGCTTCATTACCCTGCAGGTGAGCAAGAATACGCGTACCCAGATCGAGAATGTCGGTCGCCCGCTCACGCAGATAGGCGTCTTCCATCATCTGGAAGTGACCCACGTATTCCATCACAACCTGACGTAACGCTCCTTGTGCCCAATTCCCTTTGTTAATCGCCGCTTTTACCTCGGCACCAAGGGCATTGTCATCGAGCATATTGAGATAGACGTCAAACAGCGCCATTTCTTCAGGGCGAAGCTCACCCTGTAACTTGCCACCGAGCGAGCGTATTTCATCTCGTGCCGCTTCCAGCGCAAGATCAAATCGTTCCAGTTCGGTATCAAGGGAATCTGGCTCCCGATCAACCACGCCCGATAAATCGGCAGCAGGAGAAATAACGACACCGGTGCCCAGACCTACGCCCGGCGCACCCGGCGCGCCAGTAAAACGCGTACTTTTCTTTGGTTCACTGGCGGTTTGCGGGATATGCAGGATATTGCCGGTCGCTTCAGCGTGGGCAATCACCCCGGCAAGCTGAGCTGACATGGTGACCAGAAAGGCTTCTTCACCGGCATCAAACTGACGGCTATCACGCTGCTGCACCACCATAACGCCTAGCAGACGCTTATGGTGAATGATCGGCACGCCAAGGAAAGACATGAAAGGATCTTCGCCGGTTTCCGACAGATACTGAAACCGCGGGTGCTCTGGCGCATTATCGATGTTGAGGGGTTCTTCCCGGGTACCAACCAGACCAACCAAGCCCTGAGAGGCGGCTAGGCTGACCTTGCCGACGGCGTCCTGACGCAGACCTTCGGTGGCCATCAGAACGTAGCGCTTATCATCCGGCTCATACAGATATACGGAGCATACCTCGGTCTGCATCGCCTCACGAATGCGGGCAACCACAACCTTCAAAGCCTCGCTCAGTTCTGTGACTGAGCTGACTTCCTGTACGATACGCCTCAATATATCGAGCATATTATCTCGGTGTCTGATCCTGTTTCAGGCTTTCTTATTATCTCGTGCCAGTCTCGCCAGCACATGCGCCACTGTCCATGACGCAAGGTGCCATTAAGTCTAGCTGGTTTTTCGCTGTAAGCGCGCAATTCTTGGCGCCAGCTCGGCCAGGGCCCGACGGTAAACGTCGCGTTTAAACGACACCACCTCTCCCAATGGGAACCAATAGCTGACCCAGCTCCAACCATCGAACTCCGGGTTACCCGTTGCTGACAGGTCTATCCGGGATTCATCTGCTACCAATTTAAGCAGATACCATTTCTGTTTTTGCCCAACACACACGGGGCGCTTGTCGCGTCTGATCATCCGTTTTGGTAAACGGTAGCGCAACCAGCCTCGGGTCGAACCAATAATCTGTACGTGTTCAGGCAGAAGACCCACTTCTTCCTGCAACTCACGATACAGGGCTTTCTCCGGAGACTCTCCGCGTTTAATTCCCCCCTGTGGGAATTGCCAGGCATTCTGACCAATCCGCCGTGCCCATAACACCTGCCCCATTGCATTGCAGATGATGATGCCTACGTTCGGACGATACCCATGCTCGTCTATCACAATGCCATCCAACTATGTCTATTCAGTCAACCTTGCCACTTTTGCGCCAAAGGTCAATGCATATATAAGAAGGAAAGTATGGCGTGTTCCCGCTAGAATAGCGATTTGTTTCTGATTCAACTGCAATTACGGGGCCCGACAACGTGGCATTAGCAATCTTCGATCTCGACCATACTCTGCTATCCGGTGACAGCGATCATGCTTGGGGGCAGTTCCTCGTTGACCGGGGCTTGGTTGATCCCGCCGTCCACCAGCGTCGCAACGATCATTTCTATGAGCAGTACAAAGCAGGATGCCTCGATATCCATGAGTATCTTGAATTCGCCATGCGTCCACTGACCGAGTACGACGCCGACCGCATGCACCGCGAACGAGAGACCTTCCTCAACGAGCGCATCGAACCCCTTATTACCGAAAAAGCCCGGGATCTGATCCGTCACCATGAAGAGCGCGGCGATACACTGCTGATCATCACTGCCACCAATGGCTTTGTCACCTATCCCGTTGCAGACAGACTCGGAATCGCCCATATCATCGCCCCTCACCCAGAGGTTATTGACGGCAAGTACACCGGCAAAACCGTCGGTACCCCTAGCTTTCAGGAAGGCAAGGTCACCCGCCTGAAAGCCTGGATGGAAGAGCACGGTCATGAAATGACTGGCAGCTATTTTTACAGCGACTCTCACAATGACCTGCCCCTACTGAAGCTGGTCGACCATCCCGTTGCGGTCGACCCGGACCCAACTCTGCTCGCCAGCGCGGAAGCACAAGGCTGGCCTGTTATCAGTCTCAGGGACACGGATTGAGCTGATGCAGAAGCTGGCATGTGCGGTGTTGTCAGCACTTCTGCTGATGCAGGGGTGCAATGATCCCGATTCGGACAAGCCGATGGCACCCGAGGTCGCTGGCTTACCAGACCCAGACAGCGTCGCCGTACCGGACGACATTGCCGCGCATCTGTCTGGCGTTGCTTTTGCTCAATTATCGAAAGCGATCGAGGCCGCTCAGGCGATGCAATCCAGCATTGGCGCCTTATCCAGACAAGCCGACAGTGCGCTTCTTGAAGAAGCCAGAGTCCACTGGCGCAGCGCCTACTCGGCCTACCTTGGCTCATTGGCGGCGGTTAATATTCCAGTCAGGGAACCGGCGGAGTGGTTCTCGGCGGCGTTAACCCGCAGGCATCTTGAACAGAAGATCAACAGTTGGCCCATCGAACCGGGCTACATTGATTATCTCGAAGGCTACCCCAAAACCGGTATCGTCAACGACACAACGCTGACGATTGATCATGACAACCTGATCAGCCAGCACCAGTTTTCAGACCGCAGTTACGTCAGCCTCGGCTTTCACGCGCTGGAATTCTTACTCTGGGGAGAGCGCGGTCACCGACAGGTCAGCGACTTCGACACCAACATAGAAAGCAGCACGAATTCTGAGAGTGAACCGCCAAACCCGAGCGCTGTGCACCACCAGACACGCCGGCTGGCCTATTTGACGACGGCGAGCGATATCCTGATATCCGATTTGCAGCGCCTGCAGATGCGCTGGGCACCTGCGACCGACAATCAAGCGGCCGGTCATTATGCGCAACTTCTCTCAGAAGTTGCGCCCGCAGAAACCCTGCAGGCCAGCCTGCTCACGGTTGCTCGTCTGATTGAGCAAGACCTCCTCCAACATTATCTGCAAGACGAAGGCAGCAGCCCATTTAGTGCGACCACACCAGACGATCTGGCTGCTGCGCTGCGTGGCATTCGCCAGACGCTGTTGTCTGAAGATGGTTTAACCGCGTTACAGCCGGTTCTTACAGCGAGAAAAGACGAAGCGGATCTTGCGTTGCTGGCGACGCTTATCTCCCTCACCGGCAAGGATACCGCTTGCAGTGTCGGCTGGAGTACAACGCCGGTTTACACGGAGGGACAGGGCGCCTGTCGGGAGCAAATGCTGGAACTGCTGATCACCTTGAAAAAGATCAGTGATCAGCTTGGTTTACAGGTTCCAGTTAGTAGCTGATCAACGCGTCGGCAGCACCCGGGCAAATACCGCTTTGAGATAACGGGTTTCAGGAATAGCAGGCAGTACGGGATGGTCCGCGCCTTGCGAGCCAACATGCTGAATCAAGACTTCACGATCCAACTCTCGCCCTAACACTCGCAGAATATCCGGTAAGCGATCATCCGCAAGATGCATTGAGCACGATCCTGCGACGATCATGCCGTCTTTATTCAATAAGCGCATGGCAATCTGATTAATGCGCTTGTAGGCCTGCTCTCCGGCTTTTACATCTTTGCGACGCGGAATAAATGCCGGTGGATCGACCACGATGACATCGAATCGCTCACCGGCATCGCGCAACTGCTTAAGCGCCGCGAAGGCATCGCCTTCCCAACAATGCAGTTTTTCTTCCACACCATTGAGCGCCGCATTTTCTTCAACCCAGTCGAGGGCCTGCGCCGAGGCATCAACACAATGCACTTCGCTGGCTCCGTGATTCGCCGCCTGAACACCCCAGCCACCAACATAACTGAAAACGTCCAGCACACGTTTGCCTTTAACCAGACGGTTAAGTTGTGCACGATTTTCACGATGATCATAAAACCACCCGGTTTTCT
>PDUK01000102.1 GCA_006212115.1 Thalassolituus sp.
TTAACAGTCGAAATGTAGGCTTCCAGGTTCGCACCCGGAGACATCGCGTATACTGCTTGCAAACCGTTGTTCATCTCTCACTCCTGAAGGAATTAACAGGTCGCTTACCGCGACCGGATGCTAAGTTTAGCACCACTATAGTAGACCGCAAATGGCCTGATAAGTTCCCTTTCGGGTCACTTACCGTTCAATAATTATTAATAGTAAACACAAATCTGATGCTATTAGCGCTCAGAAATGTCGATATTCGTCAATCAACCAAACCGCGGTCAGGGTTCGATCTGGTGCAAATGTCTGACAACTGACCACCAGGCACCCAGCCAACCCAGTAGCATGGCCCCTAACAGGAGCACCAGCGCCGCCCCCGCAGACAGCGGCAGCAGTCGATATTCCGAACCGTAAAGCGTCGCCAGATCCGCCACAGGGCCACTGACCAACGCCCAACCCACGGCCAGCAATATCCAGGACACCAGGCCACCTATCATGCCGAACCACAGACCGGTGTACAGAAAAGGACGACGAACCCAGGCGTTTGTCGCGCCAACCAACTTGGTAACCCGGATCTCATCCACACGAGCAGCAATGGACAGACGAATGGTATTGCCCACCACCAACAGAATACCGAGTGCTAGTAACGCGCCCATGACCCACACAATGCGCTCGCTCAGGGCCAACAACGCATGCAGTCGATCCAACCAGGCAGTATCCAGCTCTACGCTGTCGATACGACGTTCGCTACGCAGGCTGTCCGCCAGAGCGATAACCTCTGCCTGAGGCAGTGACAGTTCAGGTTCAACCACGATCACACCGGGTAACGGATTCTCGGGCAGCAGATCCAGTGCCTCACCGAGGCCTGATGTGGCACGGAATTCAGCCAATGCCTGCTCAGCACTGATGTAGTTCGCTCCGGCGACGCCAGACGTACCCAGAATCTGATTGAGTAGCTGCTGCGCATCTTTGTCTGCGACCGCAGGCTGGAGATAGACACTCATGCTGCCTGAGGCCTGAAACCGGTTACTCAATTGACTCAGATTATCCAGCGTCATCCACATAGCACCGGGCAGAGTCAGAGAAATCGCGATCACCAGCCAGGTCATAATGCTGCCGAATGGGCGGGTCAGCAGGCGCATCAATGTTTCGACGGCCACCAGCTGATGTTGTTGCGCCCAGGCACTAAGGCGATCCTGCAGGCGGATGGTATGAGCAGATGCGCCGCCAGTGCGGGCTTTTCTGTCTGTTTTATCAGGTGCGGGCATAGGCACCTCGCTCGTGCAGGGTTCCCTGTTCAAGAATCAGCCGACGATGCCCCATACGCTCAATCAGGGCGATATCGTGGGTGGCGATCAGCACAGTGACGCCAACCTGCTGGAAGCGCAGAAACAGCTTCATAATTTCTTCAGATAATTCAGGGTCGAGGTTTCCGGTGGGTTCGTCGGCCAACAGCAACTGAGGCTTGTTCACGACAGCGCGGGCAATCCCCACTCGCTGTTGCTCACCACCGGACAACTCTATCGGGTTGCGACGCTCGTAACCCAGCAGGCCAACGGAATCGAGTGCAGCACGCACGCGGCGTGCGGCTTCTGCGGGTTGATAACCGGCAATAAGAAGCGGCATAGCGACGTTGTCGTACACAGTCCGATCGAACAACAGCTGATGGTTCTGAAAGACAACACCAACCTTACGGCGCAGGTAAGGCACCTGACTGCCCTTCATGGTGTCGACACAATCGTCATCGACGTAGACGTGGCCTTTGGATGGACGTTCCATCTGCAACATCAACTTCAGCAGGGTACTTTTACCCGCGCCACTGTGACCGGTAAGAAAGGCAAACTCGCCCCGTTCCAGTTCGAAGTTCACCTTGCTCAGGGCTTCTTTACCACTGGGGTAGCGCTTACTAACCCCATCGAAACGCACCATCGGCATAATTCGTCAGTTCCGTCCGTTAATCGTCACCGATACGGAATAAGGCCCGCGTGTAGTCATCCGCGTTGAATGGGCGCAGATCTTCGATTTTCTCGCCCACACCGATATAGCGTACAGGCAGACCAAATTGCTTCGCCAACGCGAAGATAATGCCGCCTTTCGCAGTGCCATCCAATTTAGTCAGAGTCAGCCCGGTTACGCCAACCGACTGCAAGAAGGTTTTGGTTTGATTGATGGCATTCTGACCTGTGCCCGCATCCAACACTAACATCACTTCATGCGGTGCCGTGTCGTCGATTTTCTTCATGACCCGAACGACTTTTTCCAGCTCTTGCATCAGGTTGTCTTTGTTGTGCAGAC
Organism: Thalassolituus sp.; assembly: GCA_006212115.1. Classification (GTDB taxonomy): domain Bacteria; phylum Pseudomonadota; class Gammaproteobacteria; order Pseudomonadales; family Oceanobacteraceae; genus Thalassolituus. Next base: position 2,284 of record PDUK01000102.1, read on the forward strand.
GGCCAGCGGTATCGGCAATCAGTACATCCACGCCGCGTGACGTTGCCGCTTGCACGGCGTCGAACAACACTGACGCTGAATCGGCACCCGTGTGCTGAGCAACAACAGGAACATCATTGCGCTCACCCCAGACCTGCAGCTGCTCGACCGCCGCCGCACGGAAGGTGTCGCCCGCCGCCAGCATCACACTTTTGCCGCGCGCCTGGAACTGTTTGGCCAACTTACCAATGGTGGTGGTTTTCCCGACGCCGTTGATGCCGACCATCAGAATAACGTACGGCTTTTTGCTGCTATCGATGACCAGTGGTTTCTGCGATACCGCCAGAATGTCCTGTAACTCTTCGATCAATGCTTCGTACAGGGCGTCGGAATCGCGAAGCTCTTTACGACCAACCCGCTGGGTCAGTCGACTGATGATTTCATTCGTGGCTTCGACACCCACGTCGGCCATGATGAGCTGGGTCTCCAGATCTTCCATCATGTCGTCGTCGATTTCTTTCTTACCCAGCAGCAGGCTGGACAAGCCATCGGTCAGGTTGGAGCGGGTTTTACTCAGCCCCGCCGCCATCCGGCCAAAGAAACCTTTTTTCTCTTCCTGAGCTTTTTCTGCCACGGGCACCATGACATCGGGATCATCAAATTCTTCAACAGCATCAGGAATATCGTCAGCGACGATGTGAGTGGCACTGACTTCGCTTGGTGCAGGCGCTGCTTCTGGTTCAGCAGACTCTTCGTTTTCTACTGCACCCTGAGTATCTGCCGCCTGTTTAACGGCCTGCTCGGTTTCACTGATGGCCTCATCCTGCTGGACCAATGCTGACTCGGGTATCAGAGCCGCTTCTGATTCGGGCGCTGTATTGGTCTGCAGATCGGCCTGTGACTCCGCTATTTCATCAGCTGTCGACGGTTGTGGTTGCTGCTGCGCAACGTCTTGCTGCGACTTGGCATCATCAGGCGTTTTCTTTTTACGTTTAAAAAAATCGAACATCGGCGTCTCGGGGTATCATCAATCAGTGTGTGCGCATCGGCGCAGATGGGGTGCTATCCTATCACTATGAGTTGTTTACAGGGAGTTCTCCGTCAATGTTCCATGGTTTAAGCCGACGCACCCTGAATGCTCTGATTATCGGCTGCCTGCTGATCATTACCTATCTGAACCTATCCACGACACCCGATGAAGATACACCGCTCGAACCTCTGACGCTCGCGCCTCTGCCTGAGACCGGTTGGCACCTGTGGTACAGCCGTGAAGGTGTGCCTGTTTACTGGCAAAGTAATGCCGAGGACAGCTTACGTATCGCCGTGCAGGGCGATGAAGATGTGTCATTCAAAACCCGGGTCAACGGACAAGATTGGGCAACGGCGCTGAAAGCGCGCCTGATGAATTCCGACAGTGACTTCGCCGCTGGCATCGCCTTACAAGGGCCATTAAGTGAAACCGAACTCAAACAGGCCGCATCCTATCTGATCAGTACACTCCAGCTGACTCCTCCGCCCACAGGGATAAGCGAGTGCCGCCAGCAGCACCCTGCCGGCGCCCTTTGGTGGAATCGCGAACAGGGTAAATCCACAGTCAGCGATGTGGATCTGCCTGCCAGTGCACTGTCCGCAGGCAATGCTGAACCCGCTATTCAAACCCAAGGTTTACCTGATCGTGATGCCTGGCAGGCGTTCCGCTCAGGTGAAGCAAAACGGCTGCGCCGTGAATGGCTTAGCCCCGCCGCCATCGACATTGCGGCCGATCTTGCCTACCATCGTTGGCCTGAGAACGATCTTAATCATCTGTATCAGACACTGGCAACGGCGCAACGAGATGCTCCGCATGCATTTGCCCTTTGTCAGCGTGCCGCGACAAATTCAGTTACACGGAGCTCTGAGTGAGCCGACAATCACATCATCAGTTACGCATCATCGGCGGTCAGTGGCGTTCACGACGCTTACGATTTCCTGCCATTGATGGGCTGCGACCAACCATGGACCGCGTCCGGGAAACCGTCTTTAACTGGCTGCAAACCGATATTCAGGGTGCGAGAGTACTGGATGCCTTCGCCGGTAGCGGCGCTCTGGGTTTTGAAGCACTGTCCAGAGGGGCAAAAGAGGTGGTGTTTCTGGAGAAGCACGCCAAAGCGGCACTGCAACTCAAAGAAAATCTGAAACAACTGGAAGCACGCAATGCACAGGTATGGGCGGGCGATGCACTTATCTGGCTGGAGCAGCACCCAGAACCTTACGATCTCGTGTTCCTTGATCCACCATTTGGTAAGGCGCTGCTGCAATCTGCCATCGACAGCCTGACCCTACTGCCCGGCGCACTGGTCTATATAGAGCATGAAGCCGCACTCGCCCCTGTGTTCCCTGCGCACTGGCAGGAACTGAAAAACAAAGGGACAAAAGAGTTTACCTTCCGTCTGTTCGAGGTTGGTGACGCAACCTGACGTCAAGGTAGGCGTATCTCAACAAGCGCACCGCCTTGATTGCGGTTGCCCAAAGTCAGTACAGCCGGGCGGCTTGCGGTGCCGTGGTGATTCACAATCAATTCAGTAAAGTAGAGGCCCATACCGGTACCGCCCTCTTTTCCTGAGTTAACACCTGTACCCGCCTGGGCTTGTTCCAGCACAGCTTCGTCGAACCCCGGGCCGTTGTCCTGAAAGCGGATCACTAGGCCCGAACCCTCTTCCGTCGCACTGACATGGATCTGAGTCGCTCCGGCCTGAGCACTGTTGGTGAGAAGATTTCCGAGGGCCATGTGCATCAGACTGTCGTTATAATACCCCTGACAATCGGGGTCGATGTCGATCTGCACCTGAACCTCTGGCCAGTGAACCTGAAAACACTCGACTGCGTGCTTCATGGTGTCGGATGGCCAGGCGTCATCAGAGGGAAAGTTGCCTTTCTCCTGCATACGATAAAGGGTCACCAGCTGCATCGCATCCTGATGCACCCGACGGCTACGGGCGAATACCGGGCGTAATGTATCCCGATACTCTTCAGGAATATCACGGATAACTTTCTCACCTTCCGTCAGAACAGAATGCAGCTGGTTCTTCAGATCGTGAATAATAGCGCCAGCGAGGTCTTTCCGGTTCATGTGGTAGCCCTAGTGGTGATTCCCTTTGCAGACCTTAGTCACTACAGGCCTGCCGAGCGACGAAGACGCTCGCAGGTGTCTTTTAAACGTTGATAGCGATCGTGACGTTCATCGAAGCGACCGACATTGCCGATACGGCGCAACAGGCGATAGCAGTCTTTCAGCTGGGGAACGTCGAGCTCTTCCTGCTCGATGTAACTGACCTTCGCCTGAATCGCGTTCAGGAGGACACTGATACCTGCTTCGTCATACCGGGTAGCCTGATCAAAAGCCGCAATTGCATCACGCAACTCGCCTTTTTCATAATGTGCGACGCCCAGCTCATTGAGTTCGGCCGATTTTTCGCGGGCGTTGATATTCGATAAGCGGTGTTCAATTGCGCCCAGGCGCTGCAACAAGTCGCCTGTGACCCCATGATCTTTCATGCTCTGTACCATGGTGGCAGCCTTATCGGACTGGCCGGTGTCTATGTACACCTCGGTCATGGTGAGTTGCTGTTCGTCGGTCGGTTCTTTGATACGCGCCAGCACGCCCTCTGCTTTGTCGGCACTGGAGCGGGCTTTGCTGTCATCTTCGACCGCCTGATACGTCTTACTTTCGGCAATGGTCGCGTCAAAGACAACGCCCATGTTGCCCGAGAACTCTTGTTTCATTTCATCCAGCGCGCGCAAGGCTTTGCTGCACAGCAGGCGATTTTCTTTGCTCTGCTCCGCGCCAAGATTGTGTTGAGCAGCCTCAACGAACTGTTGATATGTCGAAGAACTTTTATAGCAGGAGTAACGCGCCAGTCTCATGGCCTGCTCGAAGGCGTCCTGTGCGACGGTGT
>PDUK01000028.1 GCA_006212115.1 Thalassolituus sp.
TGATCTTCTTTATCGTGACCGCGTCGTTCGTTAAAGAATCAGGTATTGAAGTTAATCGTCCTGATGCGAGTACCGCGCAGGCGAAGCCACGCGCGAATATCCTGATCGCCATTAATGAGAATGACGAAATCTGGATCAATAAGCGTCGCGTTGACGAGAGTCAGGTGCGTGCAAATATCGAACGTCTGCACGCTGAAAATCCGCAGGGAACCGTTGTGATCCAGGCGGACGAAGAAGCGAAGACCCGTAAGCTGGTGGCAGTGATGGATGCTGCACGTCAGGCCGGAGTCTACGACGTCTCCCTGGCTACAGAGGCGATGTAAGATGCCGGTTGTTGTTCGATTTGGCGGAGCACTGGTCGTTGCTTTTGTTGCCACTATGGCGGTGTTCTGGATGATGCAGAGCCTGATCAGCAGCGGTGGCTCAGTCACCATGCCGACTGATTATGGCCGTATCCAGAGCTTTGTAATGAATGAGCCTGACGATGATGTTCAAACGAAAGATCGTCAGCCAGAAAAGCCACCTGCGCCACCAAAAGAGCCGCCACAGCCAGACATGGTAAAGCCTGAGTTTAATTCTCAGAATGCGGCTGATTTAGCACTCGGTGCACTGGATATATCTGCTGATCTGGCGCTCGACGCTGGTCTGAGTGGTGCAGGCAGCGACGGTGAGTTTATGCCGATCGTTAAGGTTGCGCCCACTTATCCACGCCGCGCTGCTCAACGAGGAATCGAGGGCTATGTGGTTGTCGAGTTCACCGTGACCTCACTGGGTACGGTGAGCAACCCGGTCGTCCTGGAAGCTGAGCCTCCCGGTGTATTCGATAAGGCTGCGTTGGATGCAGTTAAGAAATTTAAATATAAACCCCAGGTAGTTGAGGGAAGTGCAGTAGATGTACCCGGGGTTCGGGTTCGTAACATTATCCGCTTTGAGTTGGATAAGTAACGTATAAAACTGGAGTGAGTGTTTTATGAAAAAGTTACCGTTAGCATTAATGATGAGCGCGTTATTGGGTAGTCTGCCTTTTGTGGCTGTGCAATCTGTACACGCTGCTGAAGAAAGTGCAGATAATTCGCAGGCGGAAGCTTCAGCGGGCCCTCGTGTGCGCAGAACTATGACGCTTCGTGAAATTGTCTTTGAGAAGCTGGAAGAAGCACAGCAAGCTGCGGATGCCGGTAACTTTGATGAGGCCTTACAGACACTTGAGCGATTAGAAAAGCGTAAGCGTAATTCTTACGAACGTGCCATGACGCACAATATGTACGCTTATGTTTATTCTACGCAGGAAAACTACGCGGCAGCTATTCCTGAGTACGCAAAGGTCATTGAAATCGATAACGCACCAGACAGCCTCAAGCAGACAACCCGTTATACGCTGGCAAAACTGTATATGCTGCAGGAGCGCTATGCAGAATCTCTGGCGACCATTGATGAGTGGATGTCACAGTCAGACAAAGTGAATGCAGACGCTTACATGTTCCGTGCTCAGGTTCAGTACCAGCAGGAAAAATATGAACTGGCCGGTGATGATATTGCGACTGCAATTTCAATGCGCGAAGAAGCAGGTTCTCGCGTAACCGAGAGTTGGTTGCTGTTGCAACGAGCGGTGATGTTCCAGCTGAAAGACTACAAAGGTCTGGCAGTTACACTTGAGAAACTCGTTGCGACTTATTCGAAGTCTGAATACTGGATGCAACTGGCTGCGGTCTATAATGAGCTGGGTCGCGAAGACGAGGAACTGGCTACACTTGAAACCGCCTATGACCAGAAGCTTTTCAGTAAAGAGTCTGAGTACCTGAATTTTGCTCAGGCGCTATTGAGCCGAGAAATTCCATATAAAGCTGCGCACGTTCTGGAAGCTGGCATGGAGGCTGATGTCGTCGAAAAAAGCGCGCGAAACCTGTCGTTGTTGGGTGATGCGTGGATGCTGGCTAAAGAATACGACAATGCGATTGTCGTAATGACACAGGCAGCGGATGCGTCTGGCGAAGGGCGCGACTATTTTAAACTCGCACAGATTTATACCGAGCGTCAGGAATGGAGTAAGTCGCTTGAGTTCAGCAATAAAGCGCTGAACGCGGGTGATTTGAAAGCGCCTTATCAGGCACTGATTATTAAGGGCCTTGCTCAGTACAATCTTGATGAACTTGAGTCTGCTTCGATTACTTTCTTTAAAGCTGCGTCTTATCCCGCAGCAGAAAAAGTTGCGTATCAGTGGCAGGAGTATATCGAGAGTGAACAGCAGCGTCGGGAGTATATCGCTAACGCTGGCTGAGCCCTGAACTTGAGAATCCGACTAGAAAAACAGAATCAGAAAAACCGGAACAGAAAGGCCGAAACAAAAAGGGGAGCCACTTGGCTCCCCTTTTTGATGCATAATCAACATTAACGCTTAGGTGTCCACGCCCAGATCATCTCTGCTGTAACGCTTTCAGTACCCTCGCTGTCTTTAATGACAACCGGAACGCTGATGTCTCCTTTTTCCTCAGTTTTTAAACGTTCCAGATCTGCATCGCTCAGGGTTGCTGTCGCGGTCAGATCGCCTTTGGTTCGCTTCAGATAAGTAAGATTCATATTGCGAATGACCAGAACGCGACTGTCAGGGACGTTCATGGCGGTGACGAAACCGGTTGCCGACTCTGCAGCAAGCGCCATAGCTGCGGCGTGCAAGGTTCCGATATGGTTTCCAACCTTGCGACGCTTTTTAATTTTTACGACGCATTCATTGTTGGTCAGCGTTTCAACGCGACAGCCGGCCGTCCCGGCAAATGGGATAATTTTACCAATAATAAAAGAGCGTGCCCCAGCTCTCCATCCAGCAGGAAGTCGTTCCAGATTATTCATTACTCGGTTGAGGCGGTTCATTATGTGTCTCCTGTTGGTTCAGCCATCATCGCTTGTGACTGAGGGTATTTTTTCTTGGTGGCTAACCAGACTTTTTGCAGGGCTTCAGGAACCTGATTATCAGGCACTGCTCTGAAGCCTGCTTGCTCGTACAGGGCATGTAACCCCGGCAATGGGAATAGCCATACCGTTTTTTCTACATCGATCAGAATAGACCGGCACAGTGTCATCGCCAGCCCTTGCCGACGTTCAGATGGCAAGGTGCACAGGTGTCGCAGTAACCACTGACCGCTATATTCCTGCAGTCGCGTCACCGACACGCACTGATCGCCGCGATAAGCGCCATAGAGCAGGTCAGTGGGGGTTGCGCGACCACTGTAGCCTGCTTGTTTAAACAGAGAGTTGGCATCCGCTACAGTGGCCCGTTTGACGCTATTCAAAGGGCGTTAATCAATGTTGCTTACGAACTGGGTGATGGTTTCGGCACTGGCCGTTGGATCTTCGAGCATGGGGACGTGCCCCAGGTCAGAGTAGATTTTGACTTCAGCTTGAGGAATTGCGTCTTTGAACGCTTTGACAGCAGAGACGTCGAGGACACGGTCTTTTTCTCCCCACATGATTAACGCAGGCATGGTGACGTTCTCGGAAATAAGACGGCTCATTTCTTCCTGGTTCATTTTTTCGCGCGTTGCCAGCATGTCGGCGAAGATCACTTTATTCAATTCTGCACGCTCGACAGTCTCGCGAATCAGTGCCGGACGGAGTGGCCATGGAAGCGGCGGCTGCTTTTCCAGGATCAGGTCCATACGATATTCAAAAGATGCTTCGTCCGTTGCGATGAGAGGGTTGTTTCCTTTCTCAAGTTCGGCAAAAAACTGGCTCTGATTCTCTCCGTCGAGGCCAGCAGAATCTATCAGGATCAGGCTTGCGATATCACTTGGGTAGCGTGCCGCATAGATAGCACTGATGGCACCACCCATTGAGTTGCCAACGATATGAAACGGGCCAATGCCCAGATGTTCAGCCAGTGCTTTCAGGCGCTCGGCCTGCTTTTCGAGGTCATAGCTGTCCGCTTCGCTTGATTTTCCGTGACCTGCGAGGTCAGGTGCGATCAGATAATAGTGATCCGGGAGTTTGTCAGCGAACTGCAGCCAGGTGCTGTTATTAGCCGAGAAGCCATGTACCAGCATCAGAATGGGGCCGTCGGCTTCACGAACAAGATAGTTCATGTCGATATCTGCAATCTGAGCCTGATGCTCAGTGAAGCCAGCCTTCCATTCACCCAAATCCAGGGCTTTCTGATAGAGAGTATCTTGTTGGTGAGCCGTACAGGCTGTAAGAAGCAGAGCGAGACAAATGGCCGCGAGGCGGGTTAGATTGTGCACGAGAGGGCTCCAGTATTTCGGGGTAACGTCCCAGACTACTGACCATGTTACGTTTCTGTTCAGTCGCAACAGGTCAGGATTGTCTGAGTTCCTGAGCCAGTGAACGTACATCCTCTTTTACGTTTTCCAGTTCATCGCCACTAATCTGGTAGCCTGGTTGGCAGACCAGAAGCATGCCACTCGCCCATTCAATGTGAAGGTGCGGATGGGCCAAAATCCAGTTTTGAACATTTTCGGCCAAAAGCGGACGCGCTTTGTGCAGAGGCTGAGCGTAGATGTGGGCTTGCTTGAGAGATTGGGGCAGGTCGTCTTCGTCCAGACGAATCAGAGGCCGTTGCTTATCGAAACAGTGGTGCGCGTCGCCATGCGCTGGACGTGGAGTGATCAGTAGGCGGAGGTCCGAATTCATTGGACACGGTGTGATGAAGACGGTCTGAACTTCGGGTTTCTTTCCACCGACACGAGTGAAGTCAAACAGCACATATTGCTCGTCTTCCAGATAATTTGGAACGTAGCGTGCGTCGCCAGCACTGAGAAGTTGAAAGCCTGCATGGCGAATATTGTCACTAAGAAGATGCCAGGGTTCGAAGGTCATGCGTGAACGGTCGGCAGCCGCGGCCAACTCTGCCCGCCGACCCGGCGTTGCAAGGCTGAATAACCAGATCAGAATGCCAGCAAAAGAGGCTAAGAGAACGATAGCAGCAAAGAAAGTCGTCATAACAGCGAGTGTACCTCAATGCTTTGGGGGCTCGCCACGGTAGTGATTTACATCGATGGAAGCAGTGCGGCCTGTGTTTCAGCCTGCTCCTCAGCGATCACTTCCAGCTCAAGTGTTTCTGTATCGGCTGCCAGCCCAAGTCGAACAAATGCTCCGACGTTGGCGGTGTCAATTTCTGCGAGAGGGTGGGAGGTACCCGCGTGGCTTTGCAGCGTAGCCACTTGAATCAGATCAGTCAGGTCGGCGACATCGGGAGCTCTATCAAAATTCAGGTAGTCTCGTGTCACGTTAATGATGTCGTCAGGGAAATCCCATGACGACAGGACTTTCTCGCCCAAGGGTTGATGCAGAGCACGAATGGCGTGATCCAGCGTTTTGGCATCCTGAAGTAGCGAACCTGACTGTTCGGCGTAGGCGAGGATGGGAAGTGTGCCGATTTGATGGACTAATCCGGCGAGCAGAGCCTGATCCGGCGGTAAAGAAGTAAAGTGACGAGCCAGAACCTGAGCCGAGGCGGCGATTTCTGTGGCATGTGACCAGCAGGCTCGCATGCGCTTGTCGATGATTTCATTGGTTGCCTGGAACATCTGCTCCATGGCAATGCTGACGACCAGGTTCGTGGTGAAATCGATGCCCATCCGTGAAATAGCAGTACTGATATCAGTAATTGGGACAGCTGAACGCACCATTGGACTGTTGACCACACGTAACAGGCGCGCGCTCATCGCCGGGTCTTTAATCAGTACTCTGGACAGATCCTGAATACTGGCGTTTTCGTCTTCAGCAATGTCTCTTACTTTTAATGCGATCTCAGGCAGGGTGGGCAACACCAGCTCATCCCGTTCAATCAGTCCCTCGATCTCAAGCTGAGTGTTTTCTATTACATTGCCTGCCATGCGGTGCCTCTTTTCCCATTTTGCAGACTTCGTCTGCGTTACTCCTCAGTATAGAAGAGTCTGCGAAGAGTCACGGGGTGGCCGTCACATTCTCCCTGAATTTCTTGCGCGTCGGCGTTCATGACAGCAAGGCCTGAGTTCTGGAAGGAGCCCAGACCGATACTGCCTATCTCGCCTTTGTCTCGTCCATTCAGAGCGATCGAAGTCATCACCGATGGCAGGGGGTGGTCGCTTTCAACACTGAATAAATGACGCTTACTCTTGCTGCGATATTGCAGTCGCGCAATGATTTCCTGGCCCGTGTAGCAGCCTTTACTGAAGCTGATGCCTTCGTGCTGCTGCCAGTCGATGTACTGTGGGGCCCACTGATCCGCTGACTCGGGTAATAGCCACAACCAGCCCGACGTAATATCGGCGCCTGACCACTCGGCTTCACTTGTCAGCAATGAGTTTGTCAGAAGTTCGCGCGCTTGAGACTCATCGGCCCAGTACTCGGCTCGTCCATCTGGCCAGTTGATGGTTGGGGTGCTGACAGTCGGAGAAACAGTGTGAGTCGCTGGCGACTGGGAGTCAGACGTGCTAGTAGGTAGTTCACCAATAAGAAGCAAGTGCTCTGCGGTTTTCATCTCTGCTTTGAAGAAAACGGCGTACTTCTTCAGGTGATCCATCAAAGGTTGTACTTGTGCGGAGGGCAGGCGTAATAAGTAACCTGTTGCGGATTTCAGTACGATAAAGTTGGCTATCATCTGACCGCGGGCAGTGCAGCAGGCACCGGGGCGCCACTCAGTCAGAGTCACTTCACTCATGTCGCAGGTGAGCTGCCCTTGTAAAAAACGTTCGCTATCCGGACCATCAACCGCCAGTAGCGCGAACTGGCTGAGTACGGTTCGCCCCTGTCCCTCAGTATCAGCCTGAGCAGGAACAAATCCTTGCTCTGAGATATTACCGAAATCACTTATCAGGTCGTTCATAGCTAGTCCTCTTACATCAGACAGCCAATATGGAGGTTTTGTCTCTGAATTCAAGTCGTTTCAGGTAGCGTTTATGCGTGTCTTACTCTAAGTGCTGCAAATGTGGTCGCCACCCTTGGTATAATCATCATCCTGATATCTATCTTCCGGAGAAGTTCGTGAATACACCGCAGCAACACACCGCAGATCAGAGCACATCGGCAGAAGACAAAAAGCTAGAGGAGCGACGAGTCATCTGGCATAGCCGCCGGGGTATGCTGGAGCTGGATGTTCTCCTTTTACCGTTTTCTCAGCAGCAATACGCCAAACTGGAAGAGGCGGACCAGCAGCGTTATCGCGCACTGCTTGATCGTGAAGACCCTGATCTGTTTACCTGGTTTATGGAGCACGTTGAGCCTGAAGATGCTGACATGAAACGCATTGTCGATGTGGTGCTGGAGTATGCCCGCACACCAAAGTGAGTGGCTGATTCGCCCATCTCGTTTGCAGCAGCGGATTGATGCAGCCGGTTGGCTTCTTGGCAGTATTCTGTTGCTCACCGCTATGGAAGGCGGTTGGAAAATTTTGTTCCTGATTCCGTTAGTCGGAAGCCTTGTGGCGTTGTGGATTCCACGGTCTCCTGTACTGATTGGTAAGAACTGTGATGGTTGGTGGTTGTTCCGGGGCGGTGAAAAATACGCTGTGACCTTCAAAAGCGGCAGCGTCCGCCGCCGTCAATACGTGAGGTTGGTGTGGGGATTCTGGCCGTGGCAGGTGCTGGTAATCAGGCCAGACAGTTTTCAAAACGCTGAGCCATATCGACACCTCAAGTATGAGCTCTACGGTGCTGTATGAAGCCCCATTCGAGTCCTACCCAAGTCAAACCTAAGCCAGGCCCTGGTTAAAGGTGGCCAAGCTCATTGATGTACTTTGACATCAGCACAGTATCGTACGCTCGAGGCAATACTTCCGGGTAGTCCCGACTGTAATGCAGTCCTCGACTCTCTTTGCGCATCAGTGCCGAGCGGATAATCACTTCGGCAACATCCACCAGATTTCTTAGCTCCAGTAAGTCGTTGGTGACTTTGTGATTGGAGTAAAATTCCTGAATCTCCTGACGTAACAGTTTTACCCTGTGCTTCGCTCTGACCAGACGTTTTGTGGTACGTACGATGCCCACGTAGTCCCACATAAAGCGACGTAACTCGTCCCAGTTGTGGGCGATAACAACGTCTTCATCGGAATCCGTAACCTGACTGGAGTCCCAGTGTGGCACCGTTTCTGGCTCGGGCAAGTCCGCGATTGAGGCGGCGATATCGGCGGCGGCGGCTCTTGCGTACACCAGACACTCAAGGAGAGAGTTGCTGGCTAAGCGGTTTGCACCATGCAGCCCTGTGCATGCTGTTTCGCCTACCGCGTAAAGGCGTCGAATATCTGTCTTACCAGCGTTGTCGGTGACCACCCCACCACAGGTGTAGTGGGCTGCAGGTACAACGGGGATGGGGTCTCGCGTGATGTCGATACCGAGCTCCAGGCAGCGATCGTAGATAGTCGGGAAATGCTCGCGAATAAACTCCGCCGGTTTGTGCGAAATATCCAGAAACAGGCAATCTGCCCCGAGGCGTTTCATTTCATGGTCGATCGCTCGCGCCACGATGTCGCGGGGAGCCAGTTCGGCTCTGTCGTCAAAACGATCCATAAAACGCTTACCGTTGGGCAGTAAAAGTCTGCCGCCTTCACCACGAACGGCTTCGGTAATCAGGAATGAACCTGCTTGTGGGTGATACAGACACGTTGGGTGGAACTGGTTAAATTCCATGTTCGCCACCCGGCAACCAGCCCGCCACGCCATGGCAATACCGTCACCGGATGCACCGTCGGGATTGCTGGTATAAAGGTATACTTTACTCGCGCCACCTGTTGCCAACGCCGTTGCCTTCGCTGTGATGGCATCAACATCACCGGTTTTTTTGTTGAGGAAGTAGCCCCCAGCACAGGCTTGGTGTTCCAGCCCCAGTTTTTCACGGGTAATCAGGTCGACTGCAATGTAATCATTAAGCAGTGTCAGGTTATCACGCTCAGATGCTCGCTGAAGGAGGGTGTCTGACATCGCATGCCCGGTGGCATCGGCGGCATGGATAATGCGGCGTGCACTGTGGCCGCCTTCACGGGTGAGGTGAAACTGGTTGTCACCCGAAGCTGGGTTTTCTTTTGTGAAGGGCACACCCAGATCAATCAGCCATTGTATGGCTTCCGTGGATTCACTGACCGTAAATCGAACGGCGGCTTCATTGCACAAACCTGCTCCTGCAGTCAGTGTGTCGGCAACATGTGCGTCAACGCTGTCTTCTTCGTCCAACACGGCCGCGACACCACCTTGCGCCCAGCGGGTTGAGCCTGCGTCCATGGTGTCCTTACTGACGATGGCCACTTGCAGATGCTCCGGCAGCGATAATCCCAGGGTAAGCCCTGCTGCTCCGCTTCCTATGATTAATACATCAAATGTCAATGTCTGACTCATGCACATTGGCTCCAGTGGTGGTAATCTCGACAGGTCTGTTTGCAGACTCTGGTGACCATGTTCAGTACGACGGTCAGGCGTAAGCCCAGCCGCACTATAATGCGCAGCGATGGCGTTGACAAAGAAACCTGACAGCCATGGAACTGTTTCATTATTTGCAGGTCTACTTGGTAGTTGTGTCAGGAAATGTCAGTATTCTGAACTATCTGGTCCCAGACACACCGAACTTATGTATCCATAAGTGGAGGACATGGTGTGACTCGTTCAACAAATGTTGCAGAGAAGCAACCGACAGATGCAGGTAATCAGATGACCGACCAACCAGCTTCAGACCAACAACTGGTCGCGCGGGTTCAGAAAGGTGACCGGCGGGCGTTCGACCTGCTGGTGGTGAAGTACCAGCATCGTATCCTCTCTTTGGTAGGACGGTTTGTATCCGATCATGCTGAAGCTCAGGATGTGACGCAGGAAGCATTCATCAAGGCATACCGTGCGTTACCTTCATTCCGAGGGGATAGCCAGTTTTACACCTGGATGTACCGGATTGCCGTGAATACGGCTAAGAATCACCTGATTAGTCGTGGTCGCAAAACCCCGACTCAGGACATTGACCTCGATGACGCAGCGTATTTTGCGGATGAGGCTAATATGAAAGATGTCGAGACCCCCGACGGTTTGCTGCAGCGAGATCAGTTGCGCAAGGTGGTTTTCGATGCGATTGAAGACTTGCCAGAAGAGTTGCGTCGTGCGGTAACGCTACGAGAACTTGAAGGCTTGAGCTATGAAGAGATTGCAGAGGCAATGAATTGCCCGATAGGGACGGTAAGATCCCGAATTTTCCGAGCGCGGGAAGCAATTGAAAAGAAAATGCGGCTGCTCAGTGCGACAGCGTAAGTGCTTTATGGGTGTTGTTTATGAAAAACCGGATAAGAGAGTCACTGTCTGCTCTCTGTGATGGCGAGTGTGACGAGCTCGAACTCAGACGTGCTTTAAACCACGTCGAAAATGATGCAGAGCTACGCGAGCAGTGGAGTAACTTCCATCTGATTGGCGCAGCGATGCGTGGTGAATCTATCGGCACGGTCGATCTGTCGCGTGGCATTATGCAGGCGATAGACGGTGAGCCAATGGATGATGTACCTGCAGCAGCTGACCAAGTTAGCTCGCGCTCCAGTGCAGTTGCTGCCTCTCAACCTGATCTCGTGCAACCGTCGAAACCTGTTCTGCCTGCTTGGATGATTTCAGGTAGCGTGGCGGCGTCGGTGACACTTGCTGTGCTTCTTGGTGCGCGTGCGCTGACGAGTCCAGATGTTGGGGTGTCAGGGGATTTGTCAGCCCAGCCTGTGATGGCCGCAGTATCGTCTGAGATTGCTCCAGCGAGTGATACTGCATCATTCGTTAGCGACGTTACTGTGAGTGTTGTGGCATCTGACACTACTGCCGATCGCAGTGCAACAGCCTCGCTGAGCGAAGAGGAGCTGGCGGCAGCTCAGGAAACTCTGCGTCAGTACGTGCTAGAGCATGAAGATCACGGATTTGGTGCTCGTGTTCAGCAGGCGTCGCCATTTGCACGAGTGGCTAATTTTGGCCAGGACACTGGTATTCGCGACAGGGTTCGTGCTGAGGTCCAGCAGGGCATAAATGCAGGAGCTGGAGCCGAATAAAGCATGAGGTGCCGTTGCACATTGTGGAAAGTGTTATGCGGCATCGCACTTCTTTGGCCTGGCGTTTCTCTCGCCGACGAGGCTGAGGACCTGCTGTCTGAAATGGCGTCTTCTCTCAAAAGTCGGCACTATTCCGGCTTGGTGACATACGGTTATGGAGACCAGTGGCACTCGGCGAAGATACAGCAGGGCCCTGCCAATCAGCAGATGTCGTTGCGAATCGACTATCTGACTGGTGAGCGCCGCTCGCAAATCCGAAGTGGAAACGAGGTCGTTTGTATCCATCAAGGTGCTCACCTACCGGGCATGACACCCGATATTCTCAAGCCTTTCAACAGCTACTTTCCGATTCACTCCGATACATTCGAACAGTACTACAGGGTGCAGAGGGCAGATCGGCTTGATCAACGAATTGCTGGCCGTGATTCCGCCGCCCTCCGTATTACCCCCACAACGCCGGACAGATATGGATATCGTCTCTGGCTGGATTTTGAAACTGCTCTCCCGTTAAAAGCCGATATTCTCAATTCGAAAAATGACGTGTTACAGCGATTTCAGTTCGCCGCGATAGACGTGTCGGCTGCTCCTGCACCCGAGCGGTTTCAGCAGGGGCAGACTGGGCATACCGTACAGCTACACCGCCACTTAACAGATTCGGAGCAGATAAGAGCGCTAGAGTCTGAATGGTATCCGGATTGGCTCCCCCTCGGTTTCACCTTGCAGCGCTATAGCCAGTCGAGAGATGCTCAGGTGAGTGTTAAGAGTGAGAGAATGAAATTCAGCGATGGTCTCGCGTCTTTCACTTTCTTTGTCGATGCGGTGTCGGCACAGCATTCCGGGAATTTGTCAGCCAGAATGAGCCGTCAATGGGGCCCAGTTTCCGCGACTGTCGAGGATGTTGTCCATTCTGATGGTAAACTCCGCCTGACTGTCGTTGGCGAGTTGCCTCCGGCGACACTGGAACGCATCTTACTGTCGGCGTTACCCGACCAGAGTCCGGCAATGACGGAGTCCTTGGGTACCAGACCGATTCTCAGTCAGCGCTGAGTCATACTCCGTTCTGCCGTCCAGTGTAGAGAGCTGTAAAGGAAGGTAATAAGCGTGAATCAAGAAATAGTTCAGGTGGTCGAAACCGGCAATAATGGTGTCTGGGTTGAAGGCATTCAGCAAAGTGCCTGCAACAGCTGTAGCGCTCGTGCAGGGTGCGGCCAGCACTCGCTTAGTAAGCTGGGTAAGCCGGTTCGTTTGTGGGTGCCTACGGGCGATCACTTTCGGGTTGGAGAGCAAGTGACTATCCAGCTGCCGTCGGGTTCTCTGGCCATCAGTGCGCTGTGTTTGTACGGCTTGCCATTGATCGGGCTAATTATTGGAGCTGTTATCGGCTATCAGGGCGGATCAGAGCCTCAGTCTCTGCTCGCTGGTGCTCTTGGCCTGGTCGGTGGCTTGCTGATGGCTCGCAAGCTAGGGCAGAAAATGCAGGGGCAATGGCAGCCAAGCGTATTGAAAAACGAGCCAGTAAACACCATCAAACAGGGTGGTTTGACAGACTAACGGAGAGACTTATTCATGAACAACAAGCTGGTATTAAAAAACATCATTGGCTTTGTGGCCGTGTTTTTTGCTCTGGCGTTGAATACCGCGAAAGCTGATCTTCCGGACTTTCGCGACCTGGTAAAACAGACTTCCCCTGCGGTGGTTAACATCAGCACCGTCCAGCACGCGCAACGTACTAATGCGCTCTCTCAGCAGTACGGTGCACCTGATGATATGCCAGAAATCTTCCGACACTTTTTCGGGCGCCAATTTCCGCAAGGCCCACGCCAGCCTCGTGATCATACTTCCCTAGGCTCCGGATTTATCGTGTCTGAGGATGGCTATATTCTCACTAACAACCATGTTGTTGCCGATGCTGATGAAATCATCGTTCGTCTGAATGATCGCCGCGAACTTGAGGCCGTCTTAGTGGGTGCCGACCCCAGCTCTGATCTGGCGGTGTTGAAGGTGGATGCTGATGATCTGCCAACGGTTGAGCTTGGGAATTCGGACAAACTGGATGTAGGCGAATGGGTGGTCGCGATTGGTTCACCATTTGGCTTTGATTATTCCGTCACTGCTGGGATTGTCAGTGCCAAAGGACGCAGCCTTCCAAGCGAAAATTACGTACCCTTTATTCAGACGGATGTCGCGATCAATCCCGGTAATTCCGGCGGTCCTTTGTTTAACCTGAAAGGTGAAGTCGTTGGGATTAACTCCCAGATTTACACGCGCTCCGGTGGCTTTATGGGAGTGTCATTCGCGATTCCGATCAATGTTGCGATGGACGTTGCTGAACAACTCAAGAGCAAAGGCAAAGTCAGCCGTGGCTGGTTGGGTGTCGTTATTCAGGAAGTCAGTAAAGACCTCGCTGAATCGTTCGGTCTCGACCGCGCAGCCGGCGCGCTGGTGGTTCAGGTGGTGAAGGGCAGCCCGGCTGAGGCGGCAGGACTGGTCAGCGGCGATATCATTGTGAAGGTCAATGGTAGGGACGTGTACCTGTCGTCAGATCTGCCTCATCAGATTGGCCGTTTACGAGCGGGCGACGAGGCAGAGCTGTCTGTCGTGCGAGCGGGTAAGAAAAAGACAATCGATGTGGAAATTGGTGCTCTGCCGGATTCCAACGAGCAACTTCTGTCCTCTCGGGATGCACCGTCAGAGCGCCAGAGTAATCGTCTCGGACTGGTCGTTCGTGATATTCCGGAGAGCAGCCGCTCGGGAGGCAGTTCAAACGACGGCCGTGGAGCGGAGACCGGTGTGGTTGTCGCTGAGGTTAACCGCGGTGCTGCGGCCATGGCGGGTGTGATTCCGGGTGACATCATCACTATGATCAACGGTCAGCGTATCCAATCTGTCGCTGAGTTTGATCAGGTGGTTGCCGATCTGCCGAGCAAGCGTAGCGTCCCCATGCGAATAGTTCGACGGGGCCAAGCGTCGTTTATCCCACTTCGCGTAGACTGACCTGTCTCAATGGGGGCTGCGGCCCCCGTCATTCATAGCCTTACACGAGTCCTTCAGGTAAAATCATCCGATTGAATTCACTACCGGATGATTATTCTGTGAGCCAGCTGGACCACATTCGTAACTTTTCCATCATTGCCCATATCGACCACGGCAAATCCACACTGTCCGACCGCTTCATTCAGGTGTGCGGTGGCCTCTCTGATCGCGAAATGCAGGAGCAGGTTCTGGATTCCATGGACATTGAACGCGAGCGTGGTATCACCATTAAGGCTCAGAGCGTGACGCTGAACTACACCGCGCGCAACGGTGAGACGTATCAGCTGAACTTCATTGATACGCCAGGGCACGTGGATTTCAGCTATGAAGTGAGCCGTTCACTGTCGGCCTGTGAAGGGGCTCTGCTTGTTGTCGATGCGGCTCAAGGGGTAGAGGCACAGTCGGTTGCGAACTGTTATACCGCGATCGAGCAGGGTCTGGAGGTGCGTCCTGTACTGAACAAAATGGACCTGCCGCAGGCCGACCCGGATGCGGTTGCACAGGAAATTGAAGACATCATCGGCATTGACGCAACCGATGCGGTGCGTTGTTCTGCGAAGAGTGGTCTGAATGTCGAAGACGTGCTGGAAGATCTGGTTGCTAATATTCCTGCTCCAGAGGGTGATCCGGATGCACCTCTGCAAGCGCTGATTATCGATTCATGGTTTGACCCATACCTGGGTGTTGTCTCCTTGATTCGTGTGAAAAATGGTGCGATCCGTAAAGGCGATAAGATTCGTCTCAAGTCCACGGGTAAGGATCACATTGTCGACGACGTGGGTTACTTCACTCCGAAGATGACCAAGCGTCCAGAGCTGAATACAGGTGAAGTGGGCTACTTGTGCGCAAGCATTAAAGACATTCACGGTGCTCCTGTGGGGGATACGATTGTTTCCACCAAGTTCCCGGATGTTGATGCTCTCCCCGGTTTCCAGAAAGTAAAACCTCAGGTGTACGCAGGTTTATTCCCAGTATCGTCTGATGACTACGAAGCTTTCCGTGTTGCGCTGGATAAATTGTCCCTTAATGACGCCTCGCTGTTCTTTGAACCTGAAAATTCTGATGCACTGGGCTTTGGTTTCCGTTGTGGCTTCCTCGGTATGCTGCACATGGAAATTATTCAGGAGCGTCTCGAGCGCGAATACGATCTGGACCTGATTACCACTGCACCGACGGTTATCTATGAGGTGGTCACCCGTAAGGGCGATGTTGTGAACGTCGACAACCCATCAAAACTGCCAGACATTGGCTCCATCGAAGAAATGCGCGAACCGATCGCCGAGTGCAATATTCTCGTGCCGCAGGAATATCTGGGTAACGTGATTTCGCTGTGTGTTGATAAGCGCGGTGTTCAGGTGGATATGCAGTACACGGGTACTCAGGTGGCACTGCGTTATGAGATTCCAATGGCTGAAGTAGTTATGGACTTCTTCGACCGACTGAAGTCTGCGAGTCGTGGTTTCGCGTCACTCGATTACAGTTTCCTGCGTTTCCAGGCGGCTCCGCTGGTGCGTCTCGATGTACTGGTGAATGGTGATCGTGTAGACGCTCTCGCAGTGATTATGCACAGAGACAGTGTGCGTCGCCGCGGTAATCTGTTGACAGAAAAAATGAAAGAGCTGATTCCTCGTCAGATGTTCGACGTTGCGATTCAGGCGGCGGTTGGCAATCAGGTTGTTGCCCGGACAACAGTGAAAGCATTGCGGAAAAACGTAACGGCTAAGTGCTACGGTGGCGACGTTAGCCGTAAGAAGAAACTGCTGCAGAAGCAGAAAGAAGGTAAGAAACGGATGAAACAGATCGGCAGCGTAGAAATTCCGCAGTCGGCGTTCCTTGCTGTCCTCAAAGTGGATGATTAAATGATGAGACAATACCAGCACGGCATGACTACAGTAACGGCTTTGTTACTGATCTTAATTGCAATTATTCTGCTTCGTGCAGTGATGGTAATTGTCCCAATTTACTTCGACGATACTGAGGTAGGTATTGTCCTTGAAAATATGGAAGAAAGCGGAAAAATCACCGCTCGCAGCAACGATAAAGCGGTACGCGAGGAACTTGAACGTCGTCTGAGAAACAACAATATTGATGTTCAGACTGAGAAACTTTCAGTTCAACGTAACCGCAATGAGCTGGTGATTGACTGGACGTATCAGAACCGCGCGCACTTCCTTGGTAACATTGAATTTGTTATGACCTTCCAGCACCAGAAAGTAATTACCAGTGAATAACCCCTTGTTAAAATTGTCCCAGCGCATCGGCTACACCTTCAATGATGAGTCGCTGGTGACGCTGGCGCTGACCCACCGCAGTCTGTCTGGCACCAATAACGAACGTCTGGAATTTCTGGGCGACTCCATTCTTAATTTTGTCATTGCTGAAGCGCTTTTTCGGAAGTTTCCTAATGCCAAAGAGGGAAAACTGAGCCGCCTTCGGGCCCGCCTGGTGAAGGGTGATACGCTGGCTGAAATCGCCAAAGAATTCGATCTTGGAGAATTTCTGTTGCTGGGTTCAGGTGAAATGAAAAGTGGCGGTCACCGTCGCGATTCTATTCTTGCGGATGCCGTTGAAGCCATCATCGGTGCGATATATCTCGATGCCGGTCAGGACGCAGCGTCTGAGCGCATTCTTGCCTGGTACGATTCCAGACTGCAATCGTTGACGTTGGAAGACCCGATTAAAGATCCCAAAACACGACTTCAGGAGCATCAGCAGGCAAATAAAATGAGCTTGCCGAAGTACACTGTAGTGAGTGTAGGTGGACCGGGGAATGAGCAGATTTTTACAGTGAGTTGCCGTATTCCACAGCAGGATGAAGCGGTTACTGCTGAAGGATCAAGTCGTCGGATTGCCGAGCAGGCCGCAGCACAATTATTTTTGAAACAGCTTGGCCTGGAGGATGCATCATGACCACTCGTACTGGATTTGTGGCCATCGTCGGTCGTCCGAATGTCGGTAAGTCGACTTTAATGAACCGTATACTGGGTCAGAAGCTGTCTATCACGTCGCGTAAACCTCAGACTACGCGCCATCAGATTCTGGGTATTCTCACGGAAGAGGATACGCAAATTGTATTTGTTGATACGCCGGGAATTCACAAGGCGCACGACAAAGCCATTAACCGCTACATGAACCGAGCGGCAACCACTGCGGTAAAAGATGTTGATCTGGTTGTGATGGTGGTAGATCGCATGCGCTGGACCGACGAAGATGAGATGGTGCTGCAAACTATTAAACAGCAGCGTGCGCCTGTTATTCTGGTGGTCAATAAGATCGATTTTGTCAGAGACAAAGACGAGTTATTACCCTATCTCGAAGAGCTCAGTGCTCGTCATTCCTTTGACCAGATTATTCCTCTGAGTGCAAAAACGGGTCACAACGTGGATCGCATTGAACACCTGATCCGCAGTTACTTGCCCGAGAATCCGTATTTCTATCCGGAAGATCAGGTCACGGACCGCAGTTCTCGTTTTCTGGCGGCCGAATTGGTGCGCGAAAAAATCATGCGTCAGCTAGGGGACGAATTGCCCTATGAAATGACGGTTGAGATTGAAGAGTTCGCGCATACCGGAACCCTGATTGAGATCAGTGCGCTGATCATGGTTGAGCGTCAGTCACAGAAACGTATTGTTATTGGTGATGCTGGATACCGTATCAAGCAGATCGGTATTGAGGCGCGTAAAGATATGGAATCGTTATTCGACTGCAAAGTAATGCTTAATCTCTGGGTGAAGGTCAAATCCAATTGGTCTGACGATGAGCGTGCATTGCGCAGCCTTGGCTACGACGACCGGGAAATATGAAGCAGTGCTGGCTACTGCGCCGTCAGCCTCTGGGTGAGACGGACTGGCTGGCGGATGTATTTACCCGTGACTCTGGTATTGTCCACGGGACTTTTAATGGCAAAGGTGTGGCTAACGGCAAAGCTGCGACGCCCGACATGCATCAGCTTTTTAAAGCTGATTTTGCCTACTCTCAGAGTTTACCCCGTTTTAAGGTGATTGAGTCCTCTGCTCCCGCGGAGCTCAAAGACGAAGCCTTAGTCTGTGCACTGTATCTCGATGAATTGCTACTGCAGTTGTTACCGAGAGAAGAGCCTGCCGATGCATTATTCGACCTCTATCAACAGGCCATCTCTCACCTTAAAAGCGGGCAGCGTGCGGATGTTTGGCTAAGAGTGTTCGAGCAACAGCTGTTGCTGCGTGCTGGGTATGGTGTGCAGTGGCAGACTGACTCTGCCGGACATCCCATTGCGTCACAGTGTTATTATGATTACGAAGTAGGCGCGGGCTTCTCAATCTCAGAGAAGGGCGCCTGGTCGGGGCAGCAACTGCTGGATGCCGGACAGGGGGATTTTCTCAAGCCCGGTGTATTGCGAACTGCCCGTCTGGTTTTACGAGAGACGATAGATCACTTTATTTCCCGGCCTCTGGTCAGTCGCGAGTTAATCGGCTCGATCAGGGGACGATAAGTTCTTATTAATGAAACTGATTTAACAGGTATTGATATGGCAAAGCGTGTACTACTTGGTGTCAACATCGATCATGTCGCAACTCTGCGTCAGGCTCGGGGTACTCGCTACCCGGACCCCATTCAGGCTGCCTTTGTGGCTGAGCAGGCGGGCGCTGACGGGATCACCATTCACCCTCGTGAAGATGGCCGGCATATTCAGGTACGAGATGTACGCGCTCTGGCGGATACATTGCAAACGCGCATGAATCTCGAGATGGCGGTGACAGAAGCCATGATTCAACTGGCAGAGGAAGTGAAGCCGGAAGCCTGTTGTCTGGTGCCAGAAAAGCGCGAGGAGCTGACAACCGAAGGTGGGCTGGACGTTGCCGGTCAGGAAGCCGTAGTCAAAGCGGCGGTTGACCGTCTCGCTGCGATAGGCGCCGAAGTCTCACTCTTTATCGATGCTGATTACGAGCAGATCGATGCCACGATACGAACCGGTGCGCCAGTGATTGAGTTGCACACCGGAGGATATGCAGACGCGGAGACACCGGAAGAGCAGGCCCGCGAACTTGAACGCATCCGCGATGCTGCGCGCTACGCGGCGAGTAAAGGCTTGATCGTGAACGCCGGCCACGGTCTGCATTATCACAATGTTGAAGCCATCGCTCAGATCCCAGAGATGAATGAGCTGAATATCGGTCACGCGATCATCGCTCAGGCAGTGTTTAGTGGGTTGGAAGGTGCCGTGCGTGACATGAAAGCTGTGATAGCGGGTGCACGAGGCTAATTGGCGGTGCCTGAATCAGATTCCGGGCAGTTCTTTGAAGCGGCGGGTGTTGGCACCGATCTCGTTGCTGTAGAGCGCATTGAGCGAGCGCTGGAGCGTCATGGTAAACGATTTGTCGAACGCATTCTGACTCCTGAGGAGCGCATTGCGTACCAGCAGCATGCTAATCCGGCAAATTATCTGGCCAAGGCTTTTGCTGCCAAAGAAGCATTGTCGAAGGCACTGGGGACGGGGATTGCACAAGGGGTCGGCTTTCATGACTTCGCAATTCAGCGAGAGCCTTCAGGCAAGCCTTGCGTTGCAGTAAGCGGTGCCGCTGAATCGCATCTACGAGCGATCAGCAAAGATGCGACCTTATTGCTCAGCTTAAGCGACGATAATGGTTGGGTTCAGGCTTTTTCAGTACTGTCGCTTTCCAGTTGAGCGCGCCAGTTCTGATCGCTTGACCAGTTCAGTAATCGTTCGGTTTCCGTCATGACCTGACGCAGCTGCTGAGGATAGTCTTGTGACTGTTTAGCTTTCAGGCCACTTTCAAACGCTTCCAATGCAGCTCTGAGTGCGGGTACTCCACAGTAACGCGCAGCACCATGCAGTCGGTGAATGGCCCCCAGCAGGCCCTCTAATTCTTCTTCTTCCCACAGATCCAGCAGGTTGTCTTTCTCTTTGCGGAGCATATCCAGCAGCATGTTAAACATGTCGATGGCGAGGCCCGGATTGCCGTTCGCCTGGTGTAGGGAAAGCTCTCTGTTGAAAATATCAGTCGAAACGAAGGTGCCCTGTCGCAGCGGAGTATGTTGCTCGCTACTGGATTTAAAGCCTGTCCAGCGTTCGATAATACGAGCCAGTTGTTCCATTGATACAGGCTTGGTCTGGTAGTCACTGAAACCATTGGCAATCAGGGCCTGTCGTTCGTCGGACATCGCATGTGCTGTCAGAGCGACGATTGGTAAGTCATGCTTTCCGGGCAGCTTACGAATACGCGCGGTGGCTTCGTTTCCGGACATTCCTGGCATTTGAATATCCATCAGAATCAGGTCAGGACAGTCTCGGGTGGCCATTGCAACGGCATCAAAGCCCGATGGTGCTTCCAGTACATTGACGCCCAGTTCGCCGAGCAGGGTGACGACCAGTTTCAGGTTTGCCTCATTGTCGTCGACCGCGAGAACGGTAGGTATTTCCTGTTCTGCGTCGAGGTCTGGTAATTCTGGTGTTTCGACCGCGCGACCACTCAATAGCTCGAGTTGTTTAACCAACTGGTGTTGGGTGAAGGGGCTGGTCAGAAGTGGTGTCGTCAGACGAGCAGCGGTCTGTTCGGGCAAAGCGCTCTTACTGATTGTCAGAACCGAAATATCTTTATTACGGCAAATTTCCAGCCACTCGTTAATGCCCTCACTGTCGACCATGTTTTTATCGCAGAAGATAATCGCAATGTCGGTGGGGTGGCCTTCGCAACTCTCTGGGACTTGATCCGGAGAGTGATATTGCTTGAGAGCTGCACCACGTTTCTCCAGTAGGTGCATTGTATCCTGCGTTGGAGCATCGCCCGGATTAATCAGCGCGACTTTCAATCCCTTAAGTGAAGCGGGAAGCATGGTGTTCGATTCATCGAGCTCGGCGTCAATGGTGAACGAAAAGGTTGATCCAATACCCTGTTCACTTTGTACTTTGATGTCGCCCTTCATTGCTTCAATTAAGGCGCGGGAAATAATCAGACCAAGGCCAGTGCCGCCGTATTGTCTGGCAATGCCCGGATCAGCTTGAGAAAACGCCTGAAACAGTCTCGACTGCTGTTCGGGGGTCATACCTATCCCCGTATCCACGACATCGAACTGAATGCTGATATGGCCAAATTCCTGTTGGATTGGCGTGACGGCAATGGAGACGCCGCCTTCGGGGGTAAACTTAATTGCATTACTGCACAGGTTGGTTATGACCTGTTTGAGACGCAGGCGATCACCGATAATAAGGTCAGGTAAATCAGGGGAAATATACTGGTAAACGTCAATGCCTTTACCTGCCGCGAGTGGCGTCAGCACTTGCAGGACCTCTTCAACGAGATCGCGGAGGTCAAAGCTGGCGTTCTCCAGGATCAGTTTGCCAGCATCGATCTTGGACAGGTCGAGTATGTCGTTAATGATATTCAGAAGATCTTCTGAGGAGCGACGTATGGTATCAACGTACTCGCCTTGGCGGTCACTGACTTCCGTGCGTGCAAGCAGGTCGGAGAAACCAATAATTCCGTTCAGAGGAGTCCGGATTTCATGGGATACGTTCGCCAGAAATTGCGATTTTGTGCGGCTGGATTCAACCGCATTGCGGTGCTCAATCATTAATTCGTGGTTACGGATTTCCAGTTCATCAATGGTTTCCTGGCTTTCCCGCGATGATTGTTCCAGCGCGTGCTGATGTTCTACATTGCCACGTTGCATGGCCGCGGCCATCGCGTTGACACCGGCGGCAAGATCCTGCAGCTCCCCATGTGCATTAACATGGATACGCGTGTCGAGCTTACCGCCACGTATATCATTCAGTGCATTGCGAATATCCTGGATAGGGCCAGATATATTGCGGCTGACTCGTATGGCAAAGGCTGAACCGAGCAATAACACGACGATAATAATCGTCAGAGAAGAGGTAATCAGTTGGTATTGCAGCAGGCGTGTATTGCTGTTTGATAGCTCAATTTCAGCCCAACCCAGCAGGCGCATTTCTGTTGTTTGTGATTGCGCATAAAACTGCTCGGCCAATTGGTCTGATATAACCAGGTTTTGCGCGAAAATAGGTGCCTTCACGCGAACGGAGCCAGCGGTATTGACCAGTTGCAGTTGATCGTCTTTCAGAGCAGTTGCGCTTACACGGTCAGAGATCATTCTCGGGCCGGCATGCGCAAGGAGGTTCATTTCCTGATCAAACAGGTTTACCGCCCTGACATCGCGCTCTTCCAACATATTATTGGCGATGTTCTGGAGGATACCTCGGTTACCTGTCATCACGCCGTATTCGCACGTTGGCGCGAGCTGTTTGCCCATCGCCAGCGCCCGTGTTTCGAGAAGCTCACTCAAATCCGTTGCGCGGCCGACGATAAAGAACATTCCCAGCAATAGAGAAACCATCACACCGGGTAAGAGTGCGATCAATAGAATGCGGTAGCGAATGCTCCAGTGCTTCATAGGAGGAGGTCGATGTGACAAATAAAAAGCAGAATATAGGTAGCAGGTCAGCGGTGCAAATAAGAGGGGTTATATTCAGCTAAACGAATAACGAATTGGTACGTGTTTCGTGCTTTACACTTGGTTAGAATAGCGCCCGCACATCCTGCTCATCAGATTTGGAGACCACTATGACACAGCCAGTTTACCCGACGATTGCAGATTGCGTTGGGAATACGCCACTTGTGCGCTTACAGCGTATGCTTAAAGCGGATAACGGCAGTCAGGTACTCCTTAAACTCGAGGGTAACAATCCGGCGGGATCTGTGAAGGATCGCCCCGCATTGTCAATGATTCAGGCAGCTGAAAAGCGCGGGGATATATCACCCGGAGATACCCTGATCGAGGCGACAAGTGGCAATACCGGGATCGCACTTGCGATGGCTGCTGCCATCATGGGATACCGCATGATTCTGATTATGCCGGACAACGCTACGATGGAGCGTCGCTGGTCGATGGAGGCCTATGGAGCAGAGCTGATTCTGGTGTCTCAGGAAGAAAGCATGGAAGGTGCGCGTGACCTGGCGTCGAAAATGCAGGAAGCGGGTGAGGGCATAGTGTTGAATCAGTTCGGTAACCTGGATAACCCGGAAGCCCATTATCAGGGAACCGGGCCGGAAATCTGGGAGCAGACACAAGGCCACGTGACTCATTTCGTCAGCTCCATGGGTACAACCGGAACAATAATGGGAACCTCCCGTTACCTCAAGGAACAGAATCCCAACGTCCGTATTATTGGTCTGCAGCCTTCCGATGGCGCATCGATACCGGGTATTCGCCGTTGGCCAGAAGCGTATTTACCGACCATTTTTGACAGAACACGCGTGGATGAGGTGATTGATATTCCTCAATCTCTGGCCGAGGACACCATGCGTGAGCTGGCCCGTCGTGAGGGTATATTCTGCGGCGTATCGTCGGGTGGCGCTGTCGCCGCTGCGCTGCATATAGCTGAAGAGAATGCGAATGCTACGGTTGTCGCAATCGTTTGTGATCGCGGTGACCGGTATCTGTCATCTGGCGTATTTGCGCCGTCTTGAATTTTCGGGGAATGCCCCAAAATAGTGCCAGCTAATCAGAGAGTGCTTCGTCATTCATAAAGCCTCATTTCTGTCCTGAACTGGCAGACACATCAGTTCCGACATAAAACGGATAATGAAACGTGAAACAAACTGCTAAGGGTCGGGAAATTTCCCTGGTCATAGACAACCTCAATTCAGAGGGGCAGGGCGTCGCCCGCTCAGGGAGAGATATCTATTTTGTACCGGGCGGTTTACCGGGTGAAACCGTTCGGGTGCGAATGCTCCAGCGCAGTAAGAAGATCTGGCACACACAACTGATTGAGATTGAATCAGATCCATCTTCGGAGCGTAGTCAGCCAGAGTGCGCGCATTATCAGCGCTGTGGAGGCTGTGACATCCAACATATGCAGTATGACGCTCAGGTGCAATTTAAACGCGAGCGGGTAGCACGGGAGCTGAGTCGTCAGAAAGTACCGGTTGCAGAGTGGACTGAGAGTCTCACTGGAACCCCGTGGCACTATCGCCGCAAGGCGCGACTGGGCGTCCGGTTCAGTAAGGACAAACAGAAGAATTTTATCGGCTTCCGTGAAGCAGCCAGTACGCACATTACTGATATTGATCAGTGCCCTGTACTGCCAGAGCACCCAGCGTTGGACTGGACTGCCTGGCGCACACTGATTGGATCATTGGATGCGTCAGCACTTATCACACAGATTGAACCTCTGTGGGCGGACAGCGCCCTGGTATTCATCCTGCGCGCCCTGAAGCCCTTGTCCGAAGTCGACACCGCGAGACTCGTCGAGGCGTTTGAGGAGTGGCAGCGCCAGGATTCAAAACCAATTCAACTTTGGGTACGTACAGAGAAAAACGCGGCACCCGATATCATCTGGCCGAGCGATGGGGCAACCATCTGGCATGAAGTGTGTGGCCTCAAGCTGGAAATCCAGGCCGATGATTTTATTCAGGTGAATCGCGATATTAATCAGGCCATGGTGAAACAGGCAATGGAGTGGCTGCAGCCTCAGCAGGACGAACTCATCTGGGACCTGTTTGCCGGTCACGGTAATTTTTCAATGCCGTTGGCGACACGGTGCCAACATGTTGTCGCCGTGGAGGGACAACAGGCAATGACTGACAGTTTGCAGCGTCAGGCGGAAAAATTGGCCCTTTCCTTGCAAACGAAGTGTGCAGATTTATCGGCCAGTGAGTCTCTGCAGACATTACCTGAGCCCGATGCAGTTCTGCTCGATCCACCAAGAGCAGGCGCGATTAACGTCATGGCGGAATTGATCCGTCGTAAAACAGACCGGATTTTGTACGTGTCGTGTGATCCGGCAACATTAGCGCGTGACCTTGCTCAGCTGGTTCAGGCTGATTACGAGGTTATTAAGGCAGGAATTATGGATATGTTCCCGCAGACACACCATGTCGAGACCATGGTGTTACTGAAGTACCGGGGAAAATAATGGTTAAGGTTCGCGAAGATCACCCACTATTACATGATGGTTCTCTGGACATAGACCGATGGTTGCAAGAGGTATCATCAACATCGGATCTGCATAAGCCAGAGGAGCTGCGGGAAGCACTTGAGCTTGCGAAAAAGCTATCCGATGAAGCCATTGCCAACCGCACCTACTGGTCAATCGACAGTGTGCAGATGGGCATCGAAATGGCGCAGACTCTAATTGATCTGCGTCTGGATAATGCATCGATTATTGCCGCCATCCTGTATCGCGCCGTACGTGAGGGGCGCCTGTCCCTGAGTAAAGTTGAGCGTCAGTTTGGGGATGAGGTCGCAAAACTCATCGAAGGCGTGTTACGGATGGCTGCCATCAGCGCGATTCAGAACTCCAGTGATGAGGTTGTTCTTGGGCAGAGAGAAGCTCAGGTTGATAACCTCAGAAAAATGCTGGTAGCGATGATCGATGACGTACGCGTGGCGTTGATCAAGCTGGCTGAACGAACGTCTGCTATTAGGGCAGTAAAGGATGCGCCGGAAGATAAGCGACGTCGGGTCGCCGAAGAGGTATTTAATATTTATGCACCTCTTGCCCATCGTCTTGGGATTGGACACTTAAAATGGGAATTGGAAGATCTCTCTTTCCGCTATCTGCAGCCTGACGCCTATAAAAAAATTGCATCGCTGATTGATGAGAAGCGTCTTGCCCGTCAGGACTATATCGACCACGTCGTGCAGACGGTTCGGGATGAGCTGAGCGCAGCTGATATCAAAAGCGATGTCTATGGGCGTGCGAAACACATCTACAGTATCTGGCGTAAGATGAATCGGAAGAATCTCGATTTTTCCAAAATCTACGATATTCGAGCGGTAAGGATTCTGGTACCAGAGTTACGCGACTGTTACGCCACGTTGGGTATTGTTCACTCTTTGTGGCGCCATATTCCCAACGAGTTTGATGACTATATCGCCAACCCGAAAGAGAACGGTTATCGGTCTCTGCATACGGCGGTAATTGGTCCTGAAGGAAAAGTTCTGGAAGTACAGATTCGCACACATGCGATGCATGAGGATGCGGAACTGGGTGTCTGTGCTCATTGGTTATATAAAGGCACGGATATTAACGCCAAAGATCAGGGTTACGAGCAGAAGATCGCTTGGTTGAGGCAAGTACTCGAGTGGCAGGAAGATCTGGATGATTTACCGCGCTTTTTCGGAGAACTGCGCAGCGATATTAACCCGGATCGTATTTATGTATTTACCCCAGACGGCCACGTTGTGGATTTGCCAACGAAAGCAACACCGGTCGATTTTGCCTATCGCGTACACACCGAGGTGGGAAATAAGTGTCGCGGTGCAAAAGTGGACGGACGGATCGTGCCGCTAACTTATTGTTTGAATACCGGAGAGCAGGTCGAAATTCTCACTCATCCGTCTGCGCATCCAAGTCGCGATTGGCTCTACCCAGATTCCGGATATATCCATACTGCTCGGGCGCGCGCGAAAGTTGCGCACTGGTTTAAATTGCAGGACCGCGACAAAAATATAGAAGAAGGTCGCCAACTTGTTCTGCACGAGATGGATAGACTCGACCTCAACGATGAGCCACTCCACGATATTGCCCGCCTGCTGAATATGCGAGCCATTGAAGATATGTTCGCAGCGGTAGGTGCTGGTGATTTGCGTCTTGGGCAGATTGTTCATCAGTTATTGAAGCAGGCAGACAACAGTTCCAGCAAACAGCAGGAATTGCCGTTGCTGCGTCGTAGTGATTCACCGAAAAGTGAAGGTGCTGACGATGTCTTTATCGAAGGCGTCGGAAACCTGCTTACCCAAATGGCCCAGTGCTGTCACCCTGTGCCGGGTGATGATATTCGTGGATACGTCACCATAGGTCGCGGTGTCACGGTTCACCGCAGTGATTGCGAAAACCTTCTTCATCTGGCTGCGGTAGAGCCGCGAAGGGTGCTGCAGGTTAATTGGGGGCGTCGCCCAGGGAAGCTCTATCCAGTTGAAATGGTCATCAGTGCCTATGACCGTACCGGTCTGTTGAGTGATGTCAGTGCATTGCTTGCCAATGAGAAAGTTAACGTTGTCGCTGTGAATACGCGCTCGGATCAGGGGGATAATACGGCTTCAATGAGCTTGACGGTCGAGGTCGATAGCCTTGAAAAGCTTGCACGTGTGATGAATAAGATTGAGCAGTTACCGAACGTACTCAAAACGCGCCGCGTACGAGCAGGAAACTGACATGGCGTACCAGATCGATGACTTAACCTATGTTATGACACGTTTACGTAACCCGGAGACAGGCTGTCCCTGGGATCTCAAACAGGACTTCGCCAGTATACTGCCACACACGTTGGAAGAGGCTTACGAAGTTGCCGATGCGATTGAACGTCAGGACTGGCCACACCTTGAAGAAGAGCTTGGAGACTTACTGTTTCAGGTGATTTTTTATGGGCAGATGGGCGATGAAAAAGGCGTCTTTAATCTGCACAGCATCATTGATCGGCTGGTGGCTAAATTGATAAGGCGCCATCCCCATGTTTTTCCAGACGGCTCAATACACAGTGAGCGGGAACCAGGAAAAGATCCAGATGAAGCCTGGATCAACCAACGCTGGGAAGAAATAAAAGCCGAAGAGCAGTTACTAAAGCTGCAACAGCAGTCTCAAAAGCAGCCTCTTCAATTAATGGATGAAGTGCCCGGCACCTTACCGGCCATCACCCGAGCGTATAAGCTGCAGAAAAAAGCATCGTCGGTTGGATTCGACTGGCCTGAAAAATCACCCGGAGTGATTGGTAAAATTCAGGAAGAACTCGATGAGGTGATTGCAGAGGTCGAAGCAGGTAATAACGAACTTCTGGAAAAGGAAATTGGCGATCTGTTGTTTGCCGTCGTCAATTTAGCTCGTCATCATAAAATTAATCCCGATACCGCACTGCGGGGAACAAATCAGCGTTTCCAACAACGCTTCGCTTATGTTGAGCAAGCCGCACAGGAAGCCGGCGGATTTGAATATCTGAGCCTCGAAGAAATGGATGCGGCATGGCAGTCTGCTAAAGCGGCACTCAACGCATCTCAAGACAACACCTGATCGGCGATAACTTCGTTCAATTTCTGGAAACTTTGGCATCCAAATGGGTCTGACAGTGAACTGACGGTGGCTTCCACCTTGAGTTTCTGAAGATTTAGCGCACACTGAGATATGCGCTCTTATCTGCACCCCCTGAGGAGAACAGAATGAAAGAAATTGATGCGCTGTTGCGTGACAAGGTCCGAATGCTGGGTAATGCCCTTGGTCATACCATACGGAATGATCTTGGCGAGACCACTCTTGAACAGATCGAGACAATACGCAAACAGGCAAAGAAAGCGCGGGCAGGTGATGCCGCCGAGAGAGACAAACTCCTTGCCCTCCTGAAGGGGCTTTCCGATGATAACCTGGTTCCAGTGGTTCGCGGTTTTAATCAATTTCTTAATCTGGCCAATCTCGCAGAACAGCAGCACGACATCAGCTGGCGAAAAGAAAGTATCGATGCCGATCAGGCCGATACCATGTTCCGCGACCTGATCCCCAGACTGGCCGAAGCCGGTATTTCAGGCACAGAACTCACAGAAAAAGTCGCCAGTGCGAACGTCGAACTTGTTCTCACCGCCCATCCAACCGAAGTCACCCGACGCACTCTTATTCAGAAGTACGATGAGGTCTCTCATTTATTGCAGGCTCGGGACGACCTTAGGGACGAGCATCCAACACTGCCCGCTATCGAAGAGAAAATTGCCCGACTTATCGATGAGATCTGGCACACCGATGAAATACGCAAAGTCCGCCCCACGGCCGTAGACGAGGCCAAGTGGGGTTTTGCCGTGATCGAAAATTCACTTTGGTATGCGATCCCTGCGATGTTACGCAGCATGAATCAGGATCTTATTTCCCATGATGCTCCGCCACTGGCATTGAATGCCGTCCCCATTCGTTTTTCTTCCTGGATGGGGGGAGACCGTGACGGAAACCCAAACGTTACCTCGACTGTGACCGAAGAAGTGCTGTATCTAGCACGTTGGATGGCCGCTGACCTGTACTTGCGTGATATCGAAGTGCTGGGCAGTCAGTTATCTATGTACGCGGCGACACCTGAATTTAAAGAAAAGTATCCCGGGCACGAACCGTACCGTGATTGCTTACACGGCTTGCGCACGCGGCTAGAGCAAACAAGAGAGTGGGCCCAGGCAAACGCACGCGGCCAGCATTGTGAGATAGAGCCTTTGCTGGACGATGAAGAACTTATTGCACCACTACAGGCATGCTACGACAGCCTGGTCGGTTGCGGAATGCAATCAATCGCAGACGGTGAGCTGCAGGATACGCTCAGGCGTGCAGCTTGCTTCGGGTTGGCTCTGGTTCGGCTTGATGTGCGACAGGAATCAACGCGTCACAGTGCAGTGCTGTCTGAGTTGTGTGAGTTTTACGGTTGGGGTAATTACCTCGAATGGTCGGAAGATAAAAAGCAGGAGTTCCTGCTCAAAGAACTGGCTTCACAGCGTCCACTTATTCCGGAATTCTGGGAGCCCTCGGAGGAAGTTGCCGAGGTGTTGGCCACCACGCGGGTATTGGCTCAACCTATTGGACAGGGAGTGACTTGCTACATCATTTCGATGGCCAGTGAACCGTCCGACATCCTCTCAGTCGCTTTGCTTCTTCAAGCGTCCGGTGTGCGTCATAAGCTGCCTGTTGTGCCTCTGTTTGAAACACTGTCCGACCTTGAACAGTCGGGGCCAAGAATGGAAAAACTCTGGCAGGTGCCCTGGTATCGTGATTACAGCAGTAGTCGTCAACAAGTCATGATTGGGTACTCGGATTCTTCGAAGGATGCAGGGCAGCTAGCGGCCGTCTGGGCGCAGTATCAGGCTCAGGAAACCTTATCTCGGGTAGCCAGAGAGCAGGGCTATACACTGCGTTTATTCCATGGTCGCGGTGGCACTGTTGGTCGCGGCGGCGGTCCAGCTCAGCGAGCCATTCTGGCTCAACCTCCCGGCTCTGTCAGCGGCGGATTGCGGGTGACTGAGCAGGGCGAAATGATACGTTTTAAATTCGGACTGCCAGAAATCGCAGAACGAAATTTGAAGGTATATATATCTGCTGTACTGGAAGCCAATTTATTACCGCCAACGGCCCCGAATAAAGAGTGGCGTGACACTATGTCTGAACTCGCGAGTTCAGGTGTGACGTCCTATCGGGCTATGGTCAGAGAAAACCCCGATTTCGTAAGTTATTTCAGAGCGGCTACACCCGAACAGGAATTAGGGAAGCTATCGCTCGGAAGTCGACCAGCGCGTCGACGTAGCGGGGGAGGTATCGAAACCTTGCGAGCCATCCCCTGGATTTTTGCCTGGACTCAAATACGCCTTATGTTGCCTGCATGGTTGGGCGCGGATACAGCACTCAGCGATCAGATTGATCGCGGCAAGTTAGCGACGCTCCGCACGATGTACAGCGAGTGGCCATTTTTCCGTACGTATATCGACATGCTTGAAATGGTGCTGTCGAAGGCTGATGGCGAAGTGGCCAGTTACTACGAAGCTCTGTTGGTTGAGCCTGATATGCAACCACTTGGACATGTACTGAGGGAGCGTTTGAAGAATGTCACTGCGAGGGTGCTGCAAGTAAAAGAACAGAGTGAGTTATTGGAAGATAACCATGCTCTGCAGCAGTCGATTCAGGTACGTGACCCGTACACTGATCCTCTTCATTACTTACAGGCGGAGTTGCTGTTCCGTGAGCGTCAGTCGGCAGACGTCATCAGTACGGAGGTAGAAAAAGCGTTGATGGTAACAATGGCAGGTATTGCCGCAGGCATGCGAAATACAGGCTGAGGCAGCGCCATTCCTGACGATCAGCCATGCCCTACCAAGGTCTTGCTGGTCGTATTCTGGATTTCGTCTAGAATCACTTGAGCAATAGTCGGCTAAAGAGTAAGGTTAGGCCTATTTTTCTCTCTGACTGTTCATTTTTTATACAATAATGCCAGTTCAGTACCGACTTTGAATATCGAGGAGCAGATACATGCGCGTCATTCTTCTGGGAGCGCCGGGTGCGGGTAAAGGTACCCAGGCCCAGTTCATTTGTGAGAAGTTCTCCATACCACAGATTTCCACCGGCGATATGCTGCGTGCAGCTGTGAAAGCTCGCACTGAGCTAGGCGTTAAAGTGGAAGAAATCATGAAATCCGGTGGTCTGGTATCAGATGAAATTATCATTGATCTGGTAAAAGAGCGTATTCAATCAGACGATTGCGCAAACGGTTTCCTGTTTGATGGTTTCCCACGTACGATTCCGCAGGCTGAGGCAATGATCGAAGCAGGCGTGGATATCGACTACGTTGTTGAAATCGACGTCGATGACGAAGAAATCGTAAAGCGTCTGAGCGGTCGTCGTGTCCACCCAGATTCTGGTCGTGTATATCACGTTATCTACAACCCACCTGTTACAGAGGGCAAAGATGACGAGACTGGTGAAGACCTGATTCAGCGTGATGATGACCAGGAAGACACAGTGCGTCAGCGTCTTTCTATTTACCACGAACAGACTGAGCCGCTGATCAACTTCTATAAGAAGCTACGTCAGGATAAAGGCGAAACAGCACCAGCGTATGTTCACGTACCGGGTGTAGGTTCTCTGGCCGATATTACTGCGAAGGTTATGGAAGGCTTGAGCTAATCGCTAGTAGATAAAAAGAAGAGGCCTTCGGGCCTCTTTTTTTTGGCCATTGTTTGGTGACATCTGCGATCACTGGCTATTGGTTCTAGTAGCGTGATAATTTGCCGCACGAAGTATTTAAGGCATCTCTGAATAACTTTGTTCGTGAATGAAGATGGCTTCTCAGTGAATATCTCTCTTAATCCTCCACAGGAATTTCTTTCATTGCCTTCAGCTCTTAATTTAAATCTATGACGCTGGCCTGAGCATTCCAATGCATGTCCGAGCGAGGTTGATTGGATTAACTGGTGTGAACGGCTCGCTAAATGGTAAGAGATTCGACGAGTTGATTCTGAAGAAGTCTGGAGTACGGTTTACGTGAGGAGTCATTTAAAAATCTGCTTTTGATTAATACCTTGAGTTTACTCGCAGAAGTAGATTGATAGCGTAAATCTTAAGTCTGAAAATATCCGTGTGTAACCTGATGAGTTTTCCTATTTTGGGCCAGATAGGCATTAATATTCTTAAAAATCGAGGATTTTTTTGTTTTTTTTATGGAAAATACTATTATTCCGACGGTTACTTTATATACTGTAATTCAGTAAGCGTGACATTCGTACATGAATGCGACTGATAGTGTGTTCTAAAAGCTATAAGTCCATGACAGTTTGAGCGTCATTCTGACATGACCAGATTAGGGACTCTGATCCCCATCGCTTTTATAAACAGGTAAGTACAAGAGGAAATACCTATGGCTAAAACGAAAGCACCTGCCAAACGTGGCCGGAAGCCTGCGGCGAAGAAGCCGGTTGAGTCTGCGGTTCCTGCTGCTGTTGCAAAGGCAACCAAAGCCGTTGAAAAAGCGGTGGCAGCTCAGACTAAACAGAAAGAACGTGTGGTGGCAGCCGAGACGAAAGCAGCGCAGGCTCGTAAGAAAGCTTCTGCTCCGAAGGCAACTGCCGCCACTAAGCGTGCCGTTGCTACTGCAACCGCTGCTGTAAAAACTCAGAAAGAGAAGTTGTCTGAGTTGACTCAGAAAGTCGCTGAAGCGAAAAAAGATCTGAAAGTTGCAGAGCTGAAGGCGCGTATTGAAGCGACCGCAAGCAAAGCAGAAGAAGTTGTTAAAACCTACGCTAAGACGTTGGCCGATAAAGCAGAAGCCGATCTTGAGAAAGCGTTAACTAAGTTTGCTTCACAGTGGCGTAGCAAGCGCGAGAAGCAGGATGCGCGCAAAGTTAAGTCTCGTACCACTGCGGAAGGTAAAAAAGTTGCTACGGCAACCAAGAAAGTTGAATCTGCAATTAAGGCAATTGAAGCTAAGCCAGCAGCCAAGCGTGGCCGTCCTGCAAAAGCTTCAGCGGCCAAAGCCTCTACGGCTCCTAAAAAGCGCGGTCGTCCTGCGAAAGCCGCAGCAACCAAGGTAGCGGCAGCTCCTAAGAAGCGTGGTCGTCCAGCAAAAGCAACGACAGCAAAAGCCGAAACGGCTGCACCGAAGAAACGCGGTCGTCCAGCGAAGGCTACTACCGCTAAAGCTGCTGAGAAGAAAGCACCGGCTAAAAAGGCACCAGCCAAGAAAGCACCGGCTAAGAAAGCGGCAGCTAAGCCAGCGGCTAAAGCAGCAGCGGCACCAAAGAAACGTGGTCGTCCGCCAAAGGCAGCGGCAGCTAAGGCAGCAGTTAAGCCAGCAGTTAAGAAAGAAGCGCCAAAGGCAGCACCTAAAAAACGCGGTCGTCCACCGAAGGCAGCGAAACCGGCGGCTCCAAAAGCAGCGCCAGCAGCCCCTTCAGCTGACAAGCCTGCTGAGAAGAAAGACGCATCAGATTCTTAATCTGACGCCCTTCAAAAAAACCCGGCTTATGCCGGGTTTTTTTATGTCTTCACGCTCGACTTCGAGCCGCTCTGCGATGCTGCTATAATCACGCGCAAATCTGATCTGCGGTTTCATTATGGCAACTTTACTTACCATCGATGCTTCTTCTTCACTCTGCTCCGTTGCTCTGGAGAGAAATGACGAGTTGCTCTGGTCGACAGAGGATCAACCTCGTCGCCATGCACAGCGTCTGCTGCCTATGATTGACGACATCGTTGCTCAGGCCGGTATCGCTAAGGGAGACCTTGACGGTATTGCATTTGGCCGAGGCCCGGGCTCTTTTACGGGTATCCGGATTGCCGTATCGGTTGCTCAAGGACTATCGCTTGGATTGGATGTGCCAGTGTGTGGCGTTTCGTCACTGGCGACGGTTGCGCTTGCGGCCGCTCAGAATGATTCCTCTGTGAAAGAGGTGTTCGCATTGATGGACGCTCACATGGGGGAGGTCTTCTGGGGACGTTTCCAAGTAGAGGACAGCGGGCTGACTCTGATTGGTGAAGAAGTAGTTGGTTCGCCGGAGTTGTGTCTTGCCGCAATGGCTGAATGTTCTGGTCAGGTTGCCGGAAACGGTCTTGCTCTTGAAGCCTTTTCTGACTGCAATCAGGCGCTGGCATCTCTTCAGCCCGAAGCACGGGTTATGGCGTCATTGGCACGTGATGCCTGGAAGCAGGGTCAATTTGGCGCTGCGGACCAGCACACCCCAGTGTATCTTCGTAACTCGGTTGCGTGGAAGAAGCTCGACGAGCAGCCCAGTCTTTTAAAACGCCCGAGCGCTCGTTAGGCTGCTTAAGTATTTATACTCAACATCTGGCCTGCTCAATGTAGTGTTTGCAGGCCCTAAGTAAAGGAAGACCATCGTGGATTTGATGGAAATAATCGTTCTTGCTGTTCTGCAGGGACTCACGGAATTTTTACCAATCAGTAGTTCTGCCCATTTGATTCTGCCGTCGAGGATGTTTGGCTGGGAGGATCAGGGTCTCGCCTTTGATGTGGCCGTTCACGTCGGTACGCTTGCTGCTGTGATGATTTATTTTCGTAAGGACATCGTAGCCTTGATCCAAGGTTGGCTAACAACCGGATTTACGCGCCACCCTAATCCGGACGGACGGCTTGCCTGGTATGTCGCCCTGGCAACGATTCCAGCGGGGATGGCTGGACTTCTGTTTGATGACTGGATTGAAGCGAATCTGCGTTCGACCGCTGTTATTGCTGCGACGACCATTGGGTTCGGTGTATTACTCGGTATTTCTGATCGTCTTCGTCACGGTGCTGCGGGACTGGCGGAAATGACGTTATTGATGGCGCTGATTATTGGTTTCGCACAGATGT
The DNA here is from genome assembly GCA_006212115.1 of Thalassolituus sp. GTDB lineage: Bacteria > Pseudomonadota > Gammaproteobacteria > Pseudomonadales > Oceanobacteraceae > Thalassolituus. The sequence continues at coordinate 34,843 of PDUK01000028.1, forward strand.
TTGCTTTGATTCCGGGAACATCGCGCTCAGGCATTACGATTACTGCTGCGCTACTTATTGGTATGCAACGGGTGGATGCAGCGAAGTTTTCTTTCCTCTTGTCGATCCCTTTAATTCTGGCTGCTGGCGGTCTGAAAACGTTGGAGTTGGTGGAGCAGGTAACGCCTGTAGACTGGCAGGCGCTGGTTTTAGGGGTGCTTATTTCTGCCGTTAGCGCATGGATCTGTATTTACTATTTCCTGGCCTTTATTAATCGTATTGGCATGATGCCGTTTGTGGTTTACCGCCTGGTACTGGGCGCGATTCTGCTGCTCTTTTTTGTTTGAGTATGACGAATCTTTATACCGATATACCGGCGACATCAACTCTCGAGGAGCTGGCGCAGCGCTATGGCCTGGAGGTTATCCAGGCATCGTTGCCGGATACCGATGATTATGTCCTGCATTTTGATGGGGAGTCTTTAGGCATTTTGCGTGCGACTGACCCTAAGGCCAGAGTGTGTGTCGATTTCTGTCGTGGCGCTGTTGCACATCGTCGTAAGTTTGGTGGTGGAAAAGGTCAGGATATTGCTAAAGCTATCGGCCTCGGCGGCAGTTATTGTCCAAGTGTCGTGGATGCGACAGCAGGGTTGGGGCGGGATGCTTTTGTTCTGGCAACGCTGGGGTGTGACGTTACTGCACTCGAGAGGCAGCCAGTCGTAGCGGCTTTGCTTGAAGACGGACTTAGGCGTGGACGTGACGATATCGAAGTGGCCGACCTTGTTGGTCGTATCGAGCTGAAACACACCGTGGCGCACGAGTGGCTCGCGAATCAGCCGGGCGACAATTTGGATGTCATCTATCTGGACCCTATGTTTGAACACGATGCTAAGCAAAAAGCCGCTGTTAAAAAAGACATGCAGGCGTTCCGTAGTCTGGTTGGCCAGGACGAGGACGCAGATCAGCTACTTGAGCCGGCTTTGCATGCAGCGAGATGCCGTGTCGTTGTGAAGCGGGCAAGAAAAGCGCCCGTGATGGCTGGGCGAGCGCCGTCTTACAGTATTACTGGTAAGTCCAACCGCTTCGATGTTTACGCGTTGGCGAAAGTTGAAGCGCCCTGATCTCCCTAAGTGTCTGAGTGCCTGAGGGCGTCACACGCCCTCAGAGGAGTTCCATTACAGACTGCTTAGAATTGTCTGGCGTAGGTTGGCGTCGAGTAGACTTTCAAGGATGGCGGTCAGAGGATTCAGGTCATCATCGAACGACAAGGTGTCGTCCTTTCCACAGCTGATCATGCCTGTCTCAATCAATTTCCGGATTAGGGCTCTGAACAGCGCCTTATCAAAAAACTCCGGTGCGTTAATTCCGTACAGTAAACTCAGACGTTGAGCGAGTAGGGTGGATTGCTCTTCGAGTTGCTGAGCTGTCAAATTCCCACTGCCTTGGTGCTTTAATCGCGATACGGCGAGGAAGTAGCGCTGCAGGGTTTGCGAAATTGGATCAGCAAGGCTTTGTAACATTGGCAGATTGTCGCCGTCTGTGCAGCAATGATAGTGATCATCCTCCAGTTCGACGTAACCGCGCTGCTCCAGAACACTGAGCCAGTTTTGTACTGCGGTGTTCAGAGTATCCTGCGACCAATGCAAAAAGAGTTCGGCCTGTAAGAAAGGATACAGTGCTTTGCAGCTTTCCTGAATTTCTTCAAGTGAACAGCGACGGTTATTCAGAAGCAGGCAGGCAATCAATGAAGGCAGAGCAATAATATGAAGAATATTGTTGCGATAGTAGGTCAGGGTAACTGCCTGGCGCTCATTGGTTTGGATTAAGTCACCCATGTCGTGCTTGCTGCGTGACACAGAATCCAGTTCTTCAGCGTGGGCGAGCCATTCTTTACCGTGCCCTTCAGGCAGAACCGTCATGTCAGAGTAAGGCACCATGGCAAGTAAGTCGCGATAGGCTTCCATCTGACGAATAAGTTGTTTCTCATCAAGGGCCTGGCGCGGTGAGGCCAGAATGGCCAGTGCAATCAGGTTGATCGGATTAACAGAGGCGGCGCGATTGATTTCTGTGACAACGGTGTTGGCCAACTCATCAACCAGTTCCGGTGCCCAGTCAGGGCGATAATTGCAGTCTTCGTAATCCTGCTCACTCCACCCGGGGTGGCGTTCGTCCAGATACGGCGTCAGGTGTACGGGTTCACCGAACGTCACGTTGACCTTACCAAATGATTTCTTGAAGGAACGGAGCGTACCCAGAACGTCCAGCAGGCTCTCTTTCTTTTTCGCTTTGCCACGAAGTTCGCCAAGGTAGCTCTTTTCTTCAAATACTTTTTCGTAACCGGTGTAGACGGGCACAAAGGTAAGTGGCTTACGTGAATCACGCAGGTAGGAACGCACTGTCATCGCGAGCATACCGGCTTTAGGGCTCAACGTACGACCAGTTCGCGAACGACCGCCTTCGACGAAGTATTCAGAGGAGTAGCCGTGGGTAAAGACGGAGTGTAGATATTCATCAAATACAGCGGCGTAAAGTGGATTGCCACGGAATGTGCGGCGCATAAAGAAGGCACCGCCACGACGTAGAATTGATCCAACGACGGGCATATTCAGGTTAATGCCGGCTGCAATTTGAGGTAGCTGAAGCCCTTGGTGATAAAGCACATAAGAAAGCAGCAAGTAATCGATGTGGCTTCGGTGGCAAGGCACATACACGATGGTGTTGTCCTTACTGATTTCTTTTACCTGATCGATATTATGGACGGCGGTACCGTTGTAAATTTTGTTCCATACCCAGGTCAGGAGAATGTCGAGAAACCGCACATTGGTATAGGAGATGTTGGAGGCGATTTCGTCAGCGTATTTCTTTGCACGTTTTCTCAGCTTGTCGCGCTTCAGGCCATTTTCGGCCATTTCTTTTTCAATCGCTGTGCGCACCATCGGACGATTCGGGATCTGATGAACCAGTGTGCGTCGATGCGATAAATCAGGCCCCAGAACCGAGCGTGTCACTTTGCGGTTGTGCACACGAAGTACGCGAGCCAGTTTGCGCGCGACTAATTCTGATGACGTTTCTTTTCCTGCCAGTTCCCGTAGAGAGAGCGGCTCGGAGAAGTGAACGAAAGTGTTTCTACCGTTGAAGAGAATGGCAAACATGGTCATCAGGCGGCCACCGAGTGTGCCGCCGTTTTGTAGCCAGATACGCAGGAAGGATCGTTCACGCTCCGGAGAGCGTCCCCACATTACTCGTACGGGTAATACCTGAATGTCCCGCTCATCGTCTGCAAGCATCCATTCAGCCTGTTTTCTCAGGTGACGTGGAATAGTGGCCAGGCCGTCTTTTCTGAAAGGGTTGCTAGGGCGGCGATATATACCGAAATAAGGGCTGCCGGACAGAGTCCCGTTTAATCGCTGTTGGAAGGGACTTTGCCAGCCAAGTTTGCTGACTTCTTTATTGATGACGATCTGTTCGGCGTAGGAAGGGTAGAGCATGGCGTAGATAACTGGCTTGCTCTCGTCTATCTGCATCTGCGCCGTATCTGCTCCGATGATCTTGGTCTTTACCACTTTATATAGCAGCTTTTGTTGCCACTGATTTACCTTGGCTCGGAGCTTATTAATGACACTCATGAATATACCTATAAATAAGAAACACTGAGGCATCTCTGATTAATGCACGCATGTAGCTTTAGAGATACCTTGCGGGCGCGATTATATGTTATCCGTGTGACAATTACTGTGGTGACTGACAATCATTTTCAGGTCAATAGTGGGGTGGCGGTGGCTCGTCGGCCGGATTGGCGATTCCGCTGTCACCTGATTGCATATGCTCCATGCGTTTGTACATGTGTTGCAGCGCTTGTTTAGCCAGCCGAAATTCACGTGATAACTCGGCTAATTCACCGTTCAGTGTCTCGATGGTATCTTCCAGAAACACGATCCTGCTCTCCAGATCTGTGACTCTTTCGGCCGTATCGGGCTCTTTGTTCACCATGTTTTTTGACTCCATTGGCTATCGTGTTGATTTTTTTGGTTAATTGGGCTTTCATAGCCCACTTGTCATGCGTCTTTGGCGGAATATTTACGTATATCGGACAACCCGCAGAAGACACGCATAATAACAACGAGTGATTTGGGATAACACATGGGTAAGTTAATGCTTCGTAAGTTTGCAGTAGCAATTTTTGTGGCGATTGTTCTGCCGTTCTCAGTAGTCGGCCTGTTGGCTGTGATGGTAGAAGGTCTCCAGTTCACGGATGGCACTCTGGTGTCGTATCCGTTACTTCTTAAAGCTGAGGGTATGCCTGCGACATTGGTTGCTATCGGTATGTTGGGTTTTTGTGCCAGCTTTGTATCGGCTGAGCTTGTTCCTGCACGTCGCCGTCGCCAGCGCAGTAGTGGTACCGTCGTCGAAAGTGATGTGGAAGATGGTCGCGAACGTGGCGTTGTTAAGTGGTTCAACGTTAAGAAAGGGTTTGGTTTTATCACCTGGGATGAAGGCGAAGACGTTTTTGTACACTTCCGTTCTATCCGAGGTCAGGGGCATCGCTCTTTGAGTGAAGGTCAGCGCGTGAAGTTTACAGTAGTACGTGGTGACAAAGGGCCGCAGGCTGAGGACGTATCAGCAATACGCTGATCGCTTTAGTGGTGGCAACAAAAAAGCGGCTGATAGCCGCTTTTTTTATGCCTGTCAGAAATCACAGGGTGAGCAATGATTTCAGCAGTCGTGGATTCGCAACGGCCAGGTTGGCTGGTGCGGTAACGCGCGGAGCGCCGTCGATAGCGGCCAGCAGACAGCCCGCTTCAGAAGCAAGCAGGTTACCCGCGTTCAAGGAAATGGCGTCCAGGTCAGAGACCAGAGCAGCCTGAAAACGATCTGCTGCAACATAGGCGATAGTCAGGACGCCAGAGCCAATTGAGCGCACGTCGTAGTTTGATTCCATCAGGCGCATGATCTTTGCGCGCTGCGCTGAGGCGTTATCACTCAGGCCCATTGGTTGGGTGAATGCTGTGATGGAATCGGTCAGGGTAGTCACCCCGCCGCAACGGATACGGCGGCCATTCAACTGAGTGCCACGACCGCGTGATGTACTGAACTCGTCACCGTTCATTGGATTGAGTACAACACTGTGTTCAGTGCGGCCGTTGTGCAGACAGTTAATGATGATGGCAAAAGCTGGAATACCCACCCGGAAGTTGCCAAGATCATCGATTACACAGATCTGCCATGTTGGCTGGCTTTCTTTGCCAGCATTCAGGCCTGTTTCACGACCTTCGTAGTTGTCGTCGGGTAACGATTTTTTCAGCTCGAAAATAATGCTCTTCTCGAGACCAATGGTGCAGTCTGCAATAAATTTAGCTTTTTCCTGATCAGTACTCTGAGCAGCATCGAAACGGTCAAGGCGACGAACCAGATCCTGACCGGCGTTGCGCGCAGCGCGCAGCGCCAGATTCACCATGGGTTGCATAGGGTATTCCTGTAGCTTTAAAGAACATGAGCGGGCGCAATGTGCCCCCACCTTGAAAATCGGCCGCGAAGTATAGCAGTGTAGTGCTGGTTGGCGAAGCCTCTTTTGCGCTACACTGCCGGGCTTTACATTTTGCTCATCTGCGGTCAGTTATGCTGAACAAACTTCGTGTTGTCATGGTCAACACAACGCATTCCGGGAACATCGGCGCAGCAGCGCGTGCGATGAAGAATATGGGGTTGAGTCGACTGGTATTGGTTGATCCCATTGCCTCTATCGACGAAGAAGCCATTCAACGCTCGTCCCGGGCTGAGGATATCCTTCACAAGGCTGAAATCTTCCCAACTCTGGAAGAGGCCATTGCCGGTTGTGGTTTGGTGGTCGGCACCAGTGCCCGGTCACGCAGTGTGCCCTGGCCGTTGATGACACCTCGTCAATGTGGTGATCGTGTTGGACAGGCAGCCGCGGCGGACAACGACATTGCTCTGGTGTTCGGGCGGGAGAGCCGGGGACTAACGAACGAAGAGCTGCATTTATGTAATGCACACGTTCACATCCCGACCGATGAGACTTTTTCGTCATTGAATGTTGCTCAGGCAATTCAGGTAATGGCCTACGAAATGCGACTGGCACTAACGCAGACCGATACTGATGAGTCTATGCAGCGTTGGGGCGTAGATTGGGATTACCCTATGGCGACTCACGAGCAGTTGAACGGTATGTTGCAACATATGGAGCAGACTTTGGTTGAGATTGGCTTCCTTGACCCCAATACTCCGAAGCAGCTGATGACACGTTTGCGCCGTTTGTATCAACGGGCTGCACCCGATCGCATGGAAGTGAATATCCTGCGAGGCATGCTGGCCGCGGTTCAACGTACTGCGTCATCGAACGACAATGCCCAGAATAAGTAGGGGGAGCAGGATTGAGTATCCGTCAACTGCGAGACGACATCGCGTGTGTCTTTGAACGTGACCCAGCAGCACGTAATACCTTTGAGGTTCTGACGACCTATCCCGGAGTGCATGCGATCATTCATTACCGGATCGCCAACCGTTTGTGGCGTATGGGGCTGAAGTGGCTGGCGAGATTGCTCTCCACTTTCAGTCGATGGATGACGGGCATCGAGATTCACCCGGGGGCTACCATCGGAAACCGCTTTTTTATCGATCACGGTATGGGTGTGGTCATCGGTGAGACCGCAGAGATCGGTGATGACGTCACCCTGTACCACGGAGTTACTCTTGGGGGCACCAGCTGGAACAAGGGAAAGCGCCACCCAACCTTGCATGATGGTGTTGTCGTCGGTGCCGGCGCTAAGGTTCTGGGGCCGATAACGGTCGGTCAGGACGCGCGCATCGGTTCAAACGCGGTAGTGACAAAAGATGTACCGGATTCAGTCACCGTTGTGGGTATTCCGGGGCGGATTATCCGTAAAGCGACTACCGACGAAGAAAACCGCCGTCAGGCGATGGCAGCCAAAATCGGCTTCGACGCTTATGGTATGACAGACGACATGCCAGACCCGATTGCCCGCTCTATCCACAATCTGATGGATCATATGCATCACGTCGACCGTAAGATCGACAATATGTGCCGCGCCCTCAGTAATCTGGGTGATCACAGCTGCGAGGATGCACTTCCGGAGTTGGAGAAAGAAACCTTCGTCAGTCTGCATGAGCGACTCGAGGCAGAAAAGGTTGCTGAGCAGAAAGCTGAAGTAGCGGTAGAGAAGGGCGCCGATCAGCGTTCCCAATAAAGGACGATCGCATAGTTGACTGTTTTAGTCGGAAATACGCATAATTCACCTACATATTATGAGGTGACACTATGCGTTTAACGACGAAGGGCCGCTATGCGGTGACCGCCATGCTTGATCTGGCCATCCATGCGCGTCAGGGCCCAGTCAGCCTGAATGATATTTCAGGACGTCAGGGTATCTCACTGTCTTACCTCGAGCAGTTATTTGCCAAGCTTCGCCGGCAAGGGCTGGTTTCCAGTGTGCGCGGCCCCGGCGGTGGGTATCGTCTGAGTCGTGAGGATGCGGAGATCAATGTTGCCTCAATTGTTGATGCTGTAAACGAATCCATGGACGCCACCCGTTGTAATCGCAAAGGTGACTGTCAGGATGGTGAAGAGTGCTTAACGCATCACCTCTGGATTGATTTGAGTGATCAGATCCATTCCTTTCTGTCGGATATCTCCTTGTCCGACCTAATTGCCCGCCGGGAAGTGAAAGACACCGCTCGTCGTCAGGGGCTGAATGCCTCTAAGCGTATCGACGGTTTGTTGATTTCCGATAGCTCTGAAATGTCGCCATCCTCTTGACCCTGCGGCTACGGTGTCGACAATGCGCGCTGATAACCACTAAGTCAGGTCACGAGAATGAAAGCCATCTATTTAGATTACGCCGCTACCACACCCTGCGCGCCTGAAGTCGCTTCTGTGATGGCGGATTGCCTGACGGCAGAAGGAAATTTTGCCAATCCAGCATCGCGTTCGCATCGTTTTGGCTGGCGAGCGGAGCAGGCAGTGGAGCATGCGCGGGGCGAGTTGGCGAGTCTGTTGGGTGCCGATACACGGGAAATCGTCTGGACCTCGGGCGCTACCGAGAGCAATAACCTGGCCCTCAAGGGGGTTGTCGAGCACCTCCGCCATGAAGATCCGACACGGCGTCTTCACATCATAAGCTCAACCATTGAGCACAAAGCCGTATTGGACACGCTGGCGTATCTGGAGCGATGGCACGACGTAGCTGTCACTTATCTGTCTCCGGACAGTGACGGACTGATTCATCCTGCCCAAGTGGCAGAGGCGCTCACCGAAGATACGTGCCTGGTCAGTTTGATGGCAGTGAATAACGAGCTGGGCACCATCACGGATGTTGCTGCCGTTGCAGCCTTATTGGTAGACCATCCTGCTTTATTGCACGTCGATGCTGCTCAGGCTGTCGGCAAGATGTCAGTGAACGTACAGGACTGGGGGGTTGATATGTTGTCAGTATCGGCCCACAAGTTCTACGGCCCCAAAGGCATAGGCGCGCTATACGTTCGACGTGATCCGCAGGTGCCACTGGTCAGTCAGATTCATGGTGGCGGGCATGAGCGCGGAATGCGCTCGGGCACCCTGGCCACGCATCAACTTGCAGGTTTTGGCGAAGCGGCCCGACTCGTGCGTGAACAGCTTGAGGAGGATGAGGATCGGATTGGCAAACTGCGTGACCGACTATGGCAGGGAATCGAATCGCTCGGTGATGTCTGGGTGAATGGTCACATGCAACAGCGTGTTGCCAATCACCTGAACGTCAGCTTCGGCGGTGTGGACGGCGAGATTTTACTGGCGAGTCTGGCGAAGGTGGCTGTGTCATCGGGGTCAGCCTGCACATCCGCAAGTGTTGAACCTTCGTACGTTCTGAAAGCACTCGGCAGGAGTGATGTGCTGGCGCATGCTGGCCTCAGAATGAGTGTCGGGCGATACACCACCGAAGAGGAAATCGACTTTGCGATCGCTGAGATTTCCCGGGTTGTTGGCTTGTTACGTAAACAGTAGGTGAGAAGCGTCATCCTTTATACAACTTTCATAGAAAGGTGCGTATAATCCGCGGGTTTTGAACCCTCAACACACACATACATCTAATTTGGAGCTTAACATGGCTGTAGAACGCACTCTGTCTATCATCAAACCAGACGCTGTTGGTAAAAACGTAATTGGCGAAATCCTGACTCGTTTCGAGAAAGCAGGTCTGCAGATCGTTGCTGCGAAAATGCTGAAGCTGGACGACGAAAAAGCTGGCGGTTTCTACGCTGAGCACAAAGAGCGTCCTTTCTTCGGTGATCTGGTTGGTTTCATGACTTTGACTTCTGGTCCTGTTGTTGTTCAGGTTCTGGAAGGTGAAAACGCGATCGCGAAAAACCGCGAACTGATGGGTGCTACTAACCCTAAAGAAGCAGACGCTGGCACTATCCGCGCTGACTTCGCTGAAAGCATTGATGCAAACGCTGTTCACGGTTCTGACTCTGCAGAGTCTGCTGCTCGTGAAATCGACTACTTCTTCAATGCTGAAGAAATCTGCGCACGCTAAGTGATGCAGTGGGGCGGCCGGACTAAGTGGCCGCTCCTTTCACCCTACCGGAAGCAATCCGGTGCAGTACTTCAGGTAATTCAACATGTCCGACACTTCAGAAAAAGTTAACCTGCTCGGTCTCTCCCCCGCCAAAATGGAAGCTTTCTTCCTGGAAATCGGAGAGAAGAAATTTCGTGCCCAGCAGATGCTGAAGTGGATTCACCAGTACGGTGAATCAGACTTTGAAAAAATGACCAACATGGGCAAAGCCCTTCGTGCAAAACTCAGCGAAGTGAGCGAGGTCGTCCTGCCTGAAGTTGTTTATGAAGATTTCTCAAAAGATGGTACGCGCAAATGGGTGATGCGTATGCCGGGCGGCAGCTCGGTTGAGACCGTCTATATTCCTGAAAAAGATCGCGGCACCCTATGTGTCAGCTCGCAGATCGGATGTGCACTCGATTGCAGTTTTTGCTCCACCGGTAAGCAGGGATTCAACCGTGATCTGACCGTGGCCGAAATTATTGGCCAGCTTTACGTTGCCGCGATGAGCTTCCATAAGCCGGGCGAACGTCGCGAGCGTCGTATTACCAACGTTGTAATGATGGGGATGGGTGAGCCGCTGCTTAACTTCCGCAACGTTGTCGATGCCATGCACCTGATGATGGACGATAATGCCTACGGTTTGTCGAAGCGTCGTGTGACGCTGAGTACATCCGGTGTGGTACCAATGATTGATCGTTTGGGCGATGTCACCGACGTGTCATTGGCGATTTCACTGCACGCGCCGAATGATGAACTGCGTAACGAACTGGTTCCGCTCAACAAGAAGTTCCCACTCAGCGAGCTGATTGCAGCGACCAATCGCTATCTGAAGAAACTGCCAGATAAGCGTAAGGCAACCATCGAATACACGCTTATTGATGGCGTGAACGACGAAATGTCCCACGCTGAAGAGCTGGCAGAGTTGATGAAGCAGGTACCCTGTAAGATCAACCTGATTCCATTCAATCCCTTCCCGAATTCCGGCTATCGTCGTCCGAGTAATAATCGCGTGTATCGTTTCCGTGATTATCTGATCAGCCAGGGCCACGTGGTGACTATCCGGTCGACCCGTGGTGACGATATCGACGCGGCCTGTGGTCAGCTGGTAGGCAAGGTGGAAGACCGTACCCGACGCAAAGAGCGGTACATTAAAGCAGTGCAACTTGATAACGACCAAGGAGGTCAGGCTGTATGAGAACGGCGGTAATCCGGATACTGGGTGCCTTTCTGATTGTGTCTGTACTCCAGGCCTGCGTCACGGTGGAAGAGAGCCGTTTTACCCGCAAGGCGTCACCTGAGAAAGCGGTAGAGAACTATACCCAGCTGGGTCTCGGCTATTTACAGAAAGGTCGTCCTGACTGGGCACGTGATCGTTTGCAGAAAGCCCTCGAAATTGCCCCCAACGATGCGAAAGCAAATGACGCGATGGGTTTGGTCTGGCAAACCGAAGGAGAGCTGGATCTGGCGGAAGAGTCTTTCCGCAAAGCGCTGAAGGAAGATCCTGAATTCACACTGGCCCGTCATCATCTTGGACGTCTTTTTGCGCGTACCAAACAATACGACGAGGCGCGCAGCCTGCTGACTGAGGTGGCTAACGACCGGTATTACAACAACCGGGTTGGAGCCTACAACGATCTGGCACTGAACTTTTACCGCATGGGCAACTCTCAGGGCGCGATTGAAGCGTACAGCCAGTCGCTGCGTCTCGCACCTTACAATGTTGATGCCCTGGTCAATATTTCGACTTTGCTATTCGAAGCTCAGCGATACGATGAGTCACTTAAATATTTTGATCGGTTCGATCGCCTGGTTGAGCGCGATCAGACTGAGCACACTGCGCACAGTCTGTGGTTAGGCGTTAAGTTATTAACTATCCATCAGCAGACCTCTCGCGGTGTCGCGATGGCCGCGCAGCTTAAACAACGTTTCCCGGATTCTGAAGAGTATCGTATGTATCAGGAATCTTTGAATGGGGTGTCTTCATGAATAAGAACATGGAAAACCCGATTAAACGCCGCAAGACCCGTAAAATCTGGGTAGGCGATGTGCCGGTCGGTGGCGATGCACCGATCGCGATTCAGACCATGACGAACACAGAAACGACCGACGTCGATGCAACCGTAGGTCAGATCCTTCGCGCCCAGCAGGCTGGCGCTGATATCGTTCGGGTGTCGGTACCTTCTATGGATGCGGCGGACGCGTTTGGCGAGATTCGTAAACAAGTGAATATTCCGCTGGTGGCGGACATTCACTTCGATTACCGGATCGCTCTGAAAGTCGCCGAGAAGGGCGTTGATTGTCTTCGTATCAACCCGGGTAACATCGGGCGTGACGATCGCGTACGAGCGGTTGTTGATGCAGCCCGTGACAAGAATATTCCGATCCGCATCGGCGTAAATGCCGGCTCTCTGGAAAAAGAACTCCAGAAAAAATACGGTGAGCCAACGCCCGATGCGCTGGTTGAGTCGGCCATGCGTCATATCGACATTCTTGATCGCCTCGACTTTCAGGACTTCAAGCTGAGCCTGAAAGCATCGGATATCTTTATGACGGTTGCGGCCTACAAAAAGATATCTCAGCAGATTGACCAGCCACTGCACCTTGGTATCACGGAAGCAGGTGGTTTGCGCGGCGGCACTGTTAAGTCCTCAATTGGTCTTGGCCTTCTGCTTTGGGAAGGCATCGGCGATACCATTCGCGTGTCGCTGGCTGCGGACCCGATTGAAGAGGTGAAAGTTGGCTGGGATATGCTGAAGTCGCTGAAACTGCGTACCCGAGGCATTAACTTTATCGCTTGCCCGAGTTGTTCTCGCCAGAACTTCGACGTGATTAAAACGATGAACGAGCTGGAAATGCGTGTGGAAGATATTCGCACGGATATGGATGTTGCGGTCATTGGTTGCGTGGTTAACGGTCCGGGTGAAGCGAAAGAGGTAGATCTGGGTCTGACTGGTGGTCAGCCTAACCTCGTATTTATTGATGGTAAGCCGGCCGGTAAATTGACTAATGACGGTCTTGTCGACGATCTCGAACGTATGATTCGTGAGCGGGCAGCGGCATTGGATGAAGAGCGTAAAGACCTGATCACCAGCACCAAGTAGTATCAGGCATAACAGAGTTACAGCATGGCAAAGAAAATTCAGGCAATCCGCGGAATGAACGACATTCTGCCGTCTCAAAGCCCGGTTTGGCAGTACCTTGAAGGTACTGTAAAAGAAGTGCTCGCTGGATACGGTTACGATGAAATTCGTATGCCGGTTCTGGAGCAGACTGCATTATTCAAACGATCAATCGGTGAAGTGACTGATATCGTTGAAAAAGAAATGTACACCTTTGAGGACCGCAATGGCGACAGCCTGACCTTGCGTCCGGAAGGCACCGCCAGCTGCGTCCGCGCCTGTGAAGAGCATGGCCTGCTTTATAACCAGACTCAGAGATTGTGGTACACGGGGCCGATGTTCCGTCACGAGCGTCCTCAGAAAGGGCGTTACCGTCAGTTTTATCAGATTGGTGTTGAGACCTTCGGCATTGCCACGCCAGATATCGATGCAGAACTGATCCTGATGACCGCCCGCTTATGGGAACAATTGGGACTCGCTGAATCTGTCACCCTGCAGCTGAATACGCTGGGCAGTAATGAAGCCCGTGCACGTTATCGTGATGCCCTCGTTGAGTATCTGAGTGCACGCAAAGACCAACTGGATGAAGACAGTCAGCGTCGTTTGGAGACTAACCCTCTGCGTGTGCTCGACAGTAAAAACCCAGACACGCAGGCGTTGTTGGCTGATGCCCCAGAACTGCACGACTACCTCGATGACGAGAGCCGCGACGACTTTGCCTCGTTGCGTGCGGTATTAGATGCCGCGGGTGTGAAATACGAAATCAATCAACGTCTGGTACGTGGATTGGATTACTACTGCAAAACCGTTTTCGAGTGGGTAACCGATAAGCTGGGTGCTCAGGGCACAGTGTGTGCGGGCGGCCGTTATGACGGTTTGGTTGAACAGTTAGGCGGTAAGGCAACACCGGCCGTTGGTTTTGCAATGGGTGTCGAACGCCTTATTCTGATGCTGGAAACGCTTGAAGTGATCCCGCAGGAAGTGATGCAGACCGTGGATGTTTATGTGTGCGGTGTGGGCGAAGGTGCCAGTCTTGCCAGCCTGATGTTGGCCGATGACCTGCGTGCAGAACAGCCTTGGCTGCGTATTCAGACACACTGTGGCGGCGGTAGCTTCAAGAGTCAGATGAAAAAAGCCGATAAAAGCGGTGCCAGCTTCGCACTTCTGTTAGGCGAGAGCGAAATTGCGGAACAGCAGGTGACTGTGAAAGATCTGCGCGGCGATACAGGTCAGCAGACGCTTGCTCAGCAAGAGCTGGGTCAGTGGCTTACTGCCCACCTGAACTGATTCAAAGACAATAAAAATACCTTGTCGGAGACGAGACAATGAGCGAATTACGAACGGACGAAGAACAAGCTGAAATGATCAAGAAGTGGTGGTCTGAAAATGGTACCGGTGTGGTATCGACCATCGCAGTGGCTGTTGCTGGTGTGACAGGCTGGAACTTCTGGCAGGATTCAAAGCAGCAGAGCGGCGAAGCGGCTTCTGCGGTGTACACACAGCTGGTTCAGTTGGCTGCTCAGGAAAATACTGATGCTTCTGCAGAAATGCAGGGTTTGGCCGAGCAGCTGAAGACCGAATTCGCCAGCACGGCGTATGCGGATTTTGGCAGCTTGTTTATTGCCCGTATTGCCGCGGAAAACGGTGATTACGAAGCCGCTGCAGCAGAGTTGGAGGCATTGGTGGCAGAAGCAGATGCCGAGCCTGTTAAGCTGACGGCTCAGGCACGTCTGGCTGCCGTTCTTACCCAACTGGGCAAAGCGGATGAGGCTCTGGCTGCATTGCCAGAAACTGCAGACGCTTCGTTTGCGCCTCAGATTGAAGAAGCGCGTGGTGATGCCCTTTTCCGTAAGGGTGAACTCGCCAGTGCTCGCGATGCGTACGTTCGTGCTCTGGAAGCTGCACAAGCTCTGGGTCAGAACAACAGCGTACTGCAGCGTAAAATCGACAGTCTGAATACACCTGCTACGCCATCCTCTGAGGACGCCTGATGCCATTGCGCCGTTGTTTACACCAACTGATCGTCATTGCAGGAGTCGCTCTGCTAGCGGCTTGTGCGACAACCAAGGAAGGTGTACTGCCTGATACATCCGGAGACGTAAAGCCGGATGTTGTATGGAGAACCAGTCTGGGAGAGGGCCCGGGTGTGACATACACCCGCCTTAAGGCAGCGGTGAATGACGGCACAATATACGCAGCAGATACGGGCGGTACGGTCACAGCACTGGAGCTTGCGACGGGTGACCGTCTCTGGTCCGTTGACCTCGAACAGCCGATTCTGGGCGGCGTGTCCTTCAGTCAGGACCAATTGTTCGTGAGCTTGCGTGAAGGAACGCTGGTGGCGTTGGCCGCAGAAGATGGCAGCGAGCAATGGCGTTCGATGTTACCGAGTGAAGCTGTGGCGCAAGCGGCTGCAGATAATAAGCGAGTATTTATTCAGACCGTTGACGGTCGCGTAACGGCGCTGGAGCGTGAAGATGGTGCGCAGGCCTGGTCATATGAAGCGGGTATGCCGGTATTGTCTGTACGCGGAACCGGTACCCCGTTGATTACCGATCGTCTTGTGATCACTGGGTATGCGACGGGTAAGCTGGTCGCACTGGACAAAGTGCTGGGTATTCCTCGTTGGGACGTGCGCCTTGGTGTGCCCGACGGTCGTTCAGAGCTGGAGCGCCTGGTGGACGTTGATGGCTCGCCTGTGATGGATGGTCGCCTGATTTACGCGGCGGCGTATCACGGTAAGGTCGCTGCTATCAGTGAAATGGGTGAAGTAGTCTGGCAGGAAGAAGGGTCGACTTACACCAGCCCTGAACTTGCGTTAGGCAGCGTCTATCTCACATTGGACGATGACAGTATTCAGTCTTACGACATGATGTCAGGTGCTCGCGCCTGGCAGCAGACCGCATTGAAAGGACGAGGCCTGAGTCAGGTGACGGCAATGGGTACGTATCTGGCGGTCGCTGATGAAGAAGGCTATGTTCACTTTCTGAGTCAGGTAGACGGTGGTCTGGAAGGGCGTATTCTGCTTCGACCACGTCCGCTGCACATTAATTATCCGCACCAGAGCGAGGCCACCAACTGGCGTCTCTCGCGTGGTCGCGACTTTGGTATCCGCAGTAATATGGTAGACACCGAAGAAGGCCTTCTGGTCTACACCAATGCCGGTGATCTGGCATTAATTGAACTGCGTTGATCGATAACTATTTTACTGCCTGAGGTTCTCTGACATGGTACCTGTAATCGCCCTCGTCGGACGTCCGAATGTAGGCAAGTCCACTCTTTTTAATCGTCTGACCAAAAGCCGTGATGCCCTTGTGGCAGAGATTGCGGGCCTGACCCGTGACCGCAAATATGGCGAAGGCAAAGTGGGAGATCATCCTTTTATTGTCATTGATACCGGCGGTATCAGCGGACAGGAAGAGGGGATCGATTCTGCGATGGCTGGACAAAGCTTTCAGGCCATCCAGGAAGCGGACATCGTGTTCTTCCTCGTGGATGTGGGCGCCGGTATCACGGCGGGTGACCGCATGATTGCTGACCACCTCCGACGTAATGGCAAATCTGCGTATCTGGTTGCCAATAAAATCGACGGTAAGAATCCCGATGTCGTACTCGGCGAATTTTATGAGTTAGGCATGGGCGAACCATTGCCAATTGCTGCTGCACATAACCGTGGTATTTCCGCTCTGATCGATTACGTCATGGATGAACTCCATGAGGAAGAGAAAGTTGAGGAAGAAGAGACCGGATACTACTACGAAGACGAAGAAGGTGAGGTCGAAGTTTCTCACGAAGAACTCGACATCAAAGGCATTAAGATTGCCGTTGTTGGTCGGCCAAACGTGGGCAAGTCGACACTCGTGAACCGCTTTCTCGGTGAAGAACGGGTTGTTGTGTTCGACGAAGCCGGCACCACCCGGGACAGCATTTACATCCCCTACGAGCGCCATGGTCAGGAATACACTCTGATCGATACCGCCGGTGTACGTCGCCGTAAGAATATCTCAGAAGCGGCAGAAAAGTTCTCCATCATTAAAACATTGCAAGCCATTCAGGACTGCAACGTCTGTATTCTGGTGCTCGATGCCCGCACAGGTATCGTTGAACAGGACCTGCACATGCTCAGCTTCGTGCTGAACTCAGGCCGTGCTCTCGTGATTGCCATCAACAAATGGGATGGCATGGAAGCAGACGCTAAGCAGCGTGTGAAAGATGAGATTGACCGTCGCTTCGACTTCCTCACCTTTGCTGACATGCACTTTATTTCAGCGTTGCACGGTACGGGTGTTGGCCACCTGTATGAGTCTGTTGATCAGGCTTATGAGTCAGCGATGGCGAAGTGGCAGACAAATATGCTGACGACCATTCTCGAAGATGCTGTGTCTGGTCATCAGCCGCCGATCATTCGCGGTCGACGTCCTAAGCTGCGCTACGCTCACCAGGGTGGCTCCAATCCGCCGCGGATCATCGTTCACGGTACTATGGTGAACGAGCTGCCGGAGGATTACCGTCGTTATCTGGCGAATACCTTCCGCCGTGTACTGGATATCTCGGGCACACCGGTTCGGTTTGAATTCCGTCAGGGTGACAACCCATTCTCTGAGAAGAAAAAAGAGGTTCGTCACTCTAAGCGACGTGCGCAGGCGATTGAGAGAACCGACAATAAGCGCCGGATTAAACGCGATAAAGCGCGTAAGCAGCTTAAAAAGACCTACCGTAAGCCGAACGCCTGATACTTGTGATTCGGTCCTGAGAGAGGCAATATAAGCCCTTTCAGGGTGGATTATGTCAAATGCTCAAGGTAGTCATCACAGCGTTTCCCGGCGCGATGTCGTCGGCAATCGCCGGTGTTGCTGATTTACTGGTCTCCAGTGGTGTAATCTGGAACGTAATTCAGGGTGACCCGCACGAGCGCTATTTCAGCGTCCGTATCGCGTCTGAAGACGGTAAGCCGGTTCGCTGCGTCAATGGTATCGAGTTATCTGCGCACATGAGTTTTGCGGAGATCGACCATACCGACATTCTTATTGTGCCTACGATCGCTTCACCTATCTCCGAGGTTCTTACAAAAGAGCAGGCGCTGCAGGATCTGCTGCGCCGGGCAGCCGAAAAAGACTGGACGATCTGCGGTAACTGTACGGGAAACTTTCTGCTGGCAAACGCCGGAATTCTCAATGGTCGCAGAGCGACAACACACTGGGGATACCGTGATACCTTCGCCGAGCGCTATCCTGAGGTACTGCTTGCGGCGGATCAATTAATTACCCGCGACGGCGACATATACTGTGCCGGTGGGGGGCTGTCCTGGTTTGATCTGACGCTGCACCTGATTGAGCGATTCGTTAATCACGAAGTTGCGATGCAAACGGCGAAAGCCTTTGTATTCGATTATCGCCGCGACAGTCAGCTATCCTATTCATTGATGCGTTTATCTAAGCCGCACAAGGATGACCGGATTAGCGAAATACAGGCGTGGTTGGATGATCACTACGCCAGCAAAGTCAAAGTCGATGAGCTTGCGAGCCAGTTTGGTATGTCGAAGCGGACCTTAATACGACGCTTCAACAGCGCACTGGCGATGTCGCCAAATACCTATATTCAGACGGTTCGTATTGAAGCAGCTCGTAAGTTACTCGAAGAAACTGATCGCACGGTGGATGTAGTCATGAATGAAGTAGGGTACGAGGACGGCAGTTCATTCCGACGTCTGTTCCGATCTAAGACAGGGCTGACACCTACGGAATATCGCCGTCGTTTCAGTCGCAGGCTATAACTTATGACAGACACAACTCCGCTGCCCGAACGAAAACCTGTCCGCAATCCTATTGTCCGGCACCTGCTGATTGCAATTGGGTGGATCAGCGTTGCGCTCGGGTTTGCCGGTATTTTCTTACCTGTATTGCCCACGACTCCCTTCCTGCTGTTGTCGGCGGCTTGTTTTGCCAGAACATCCCCAAAGTTCTATCAGTGGTTGGTCGCCCATCCACGTTTGGGCAAGTATCTTGTTTACTATCTCGACGGTCAGGGCATGCCCGTCAAGGCAAAAGTCTACACACTGCTGCTGATGTGGAGCACCTTGCTGTTAACGGCGTTTGTACTGCTTGAGCGCCCTATGCTGCACTACCTGCTCCCAGCGATTGGTGCATGTGTCACTATCTATATTCTGCGTTTGCCGACACTGACTTTAGTCACCGGGCAAGACGCGTCCCCATCCAAAAAAGAAGGCCAGTAAGGTTCACCATGTTTGATATCGCTAAACAACACTTTGACTGGCTGAGTTTTCTGATTCTGGCGGCTCTCTTCGTTTTGTATCCTCAGATAGATCTTGCTGTCAGCAGCCAGTTTTATGATCCTGAGCTAGGCGCCTGGCCGTTGTCTGATAATCCGGTTGCTGTGTCTATCTACGGTATTTTCCGTTATCTGCCCTATCTGTTGGTGCCCGTATTGCTTATTGCTGTTGCGGCTTCCTTGTTCCGTAGTGGGCCGAAGGGGCAGGATAAAAAAATTTTGATATTTCTGCTGGTGACTCTGATCGCGGGCCCCGGCATTCTGGTCCACAGTGTATTCAAAGAAGGGTTCGATCGCGCGCGTCCTAAGAACGTGGAGCAGTTTGATGGACGTAAGACGTTTACTCCTGCTTTTGTTATCAGCGATTCGTGCTCGAAGGGGTGTAATTCTTTTGTCAGTGGTCACGCTGCCATGGGCTTCTGGTTTATGGCCCTTGGATGGGTATTCCGTAGTCGTGCGTGGTTTTGGGGTGGAATCTTAACCGGCGTGGTATTGGGGGCTACCCGGATAGTGCAGGGGGGACACTTCCTCAGTGATACCCTGTTTGCGGGTTACGTCTGCTACTTTACATTCAGAATATGTGGCTGGGGCTTGCTTGGTGAAAGTCGCGTTTTGCCTAAGTAACTTATTGAATTAGCTCGATTTTTTCGGTTAATAATGGCCATATCGAATGGCTGGCTTGAATTGTTACCGAAATGGCTACATTACACCTGTATATCTATCCGATAACCCACTAGTATCGGTTTAAAGGTTCTGACATAGGGATCTTTATCTCCACTTTAAGCCCGGTTTGCACCGGGCTTATTTTTTTATACGGCGGAGTACGTATTACTCAACCTGGATGCCAACGATAATCCAGGGCGCATCGGCATCGGACAAGTCACGCTCGAGGTGCCAGATATCGAAAATGCCGTCTTCCGATTTTTCAATCTCATCCTTGCAGCGACCACGGAACAGAATGCTGATTTCGCGATGAGTGGCGCTTTCTTCGCAGCGAACAATCTCAGCGGACAGATCCAGTACTTCGGTTTGTGGAGCAACCATCAGACGATTTCTCTGAGCAGCCAGTGCATCAAACAGGTCGGTGCTGACGTATTCGCGGATCAGATCCAGATTACCTTCGTTCCACGCCTGCTGAACCAGCTTGTAGTGGTCGAGTGCACCCTGTGTAAAGGCATCGGCGTCAAAGTCGTCAGGCAGGTCGACAGATGGTCCGGTGGTACCGGCTGCAACTGGCTCAGAGCTCTGGAAGTGCTGGTTGATCGGGCTGCCATTGGCGGATGCCGCCTGGCGTTGTTGGCCGCCAGCCATACCTCGCAGCAAGCGGATGATAACAAACGCCGCCAGGCCCAATAGCAGGATGTCCATAAACTGGATGCCTTCAAATGCACCGCTACCCAGCAGATAGGCAAACAAGCCACCTGCCAGCAGTCCGCCAAGCATACCGCCCATCATGCTACCGGCTAAACCGCCTTTGGCAGGTGCAGCCTGAGCCGTTCCAGACGCGTTATCGTTCTGCTTGGAGGGCGCTGTTCTCTGTTGTGTCGGAACGCTCTTGGTCTTGCCAAAGCCGCCGCTACCAAAGCGCTTTGCGTGCGCTTCTGAGACCATGCCCATCATCAGGATCATGGCAGATACCAAGGTTAGTACTGTTTTCATCACATCACTCTCATGCCCGGTTGGGCGCCATCATGGGGTTCAAGTAAGAAGATATCAGATCCACCCGGACCGGCGGCCAGAACCATACCTTCTGACATACCAAACTTCATCTTACGCGGAGCGAGATTCGCGACCATCACGGTTAACTTACCTTCCAGATCCTCAGGAGAGTAGGCAGCCTTGATGCCCGAAAAGACGTTACGTGTCTCGCCGTTACCGATATCCAATGTCAGCGCCAGCAGCTTGTCTGCGCCCTCTACATGGTCGGCTTTAACAATGCGTGCTATGCGCAGGTCGACCTTGGCAAAGTCAGGGAATTCAATCGTGTCAGCGATGACCTCGTTCCCGTCTTCACGCAAGGCAGGCTTCGCGCTTTTCTTCGCCTGCTTTTTCTCTTGTTTCTTGTTGCTACTCTGATCCTGAGCGGGTGCTGGGGTTCCGTTTTCTTTTGCCAGCTCTGTCTTAGTCTCGTCGAGAATGGCCGTCACTTTATCCATTTCTGCGCGGCTCAGCATCGGCTTGAATTTGTTGATGCTGTGGCCTTTGAGTATGTCTGTGCGGCTGTCCCAGTTCAGGTTATCCAGGTTCAGGAAGGCACATGTTTTATCCGCCAGTTCCGGCATGACAGGTGCGAGATAGGTCATCAGCTGGCGGAACAGGTTCACGGCAACAGAACACACATCGAGGACTTCCTGCTCACGGCCTTCCTCTTTGGACATAACCCAAGGGGCTTTGCTCTGAATGTATTCGTTAGCGCGATCGGCCAGCGCCATAATGTCGCGCATTGCCCGGCCAAACTCGCGGTTTTCGTAGTGTTGCGCGATTTGTTCACCAGCCTGAATGAAATCGTTCACCATGGCTTCTTCAACGCACTGATCGCTCAATACCCCACCAGACTTCTTGATGAAGTTGGCAGTACGGCTGGCGATATTGATGAGCTTATTCACAAGGTCCGAATTGACTCGCTGAACGAAGTCTTCCAGATTCAGGTCAAAGTCATCGACGCTGCCACTCAATTTCGCTGCGAAGTAGTAACGCAGGTAGGTTGGATTGAGGTGGTTCAGGTAGGTACGGGCCTTGATAAACGTACCGCGAGACTTGGACATTTTTGCACCGTTGACCGTCACAAAACCGTGCGCATTGACGGCAGTAGGTGTGCGGTAATCTGCAGCGGTCAGCATGGACGGCCAGAACAGCGCGTGGAAGTTAATAATGTCTTTACCGATGAAGTGGTACACCTCGGCTTTTGAATCTTTGTTCCAGTACTCGTCGAAATCCAGGTCGTCACGACGGTCGCAAAGATTCTTGAAACTCGCCATATAGCCGATTGGGGCGTCCAGCCAGACATAGAAATACTTGCCCGGCGCATCCGGGATTTCAAATCCGAAGTAAGGCGCATCGCGTGAGATATCCCACTCTTGCAGACCAGAATCGAGCCACTCAGCAAGCTTGTTGGCGACTTCATCCTGAAGCGTGCCAGAGCGCGTCCATTCTTTCAGGAAATCCTGAAAATCCGGAAGCTTGAAGAAGAAGTGCTCGGATTCTTTTTCTACTGGGGTTGCTCCGGAGATAACGGAATAAGGATTCTTTAATTCCGCAGGCGTGTAGGTGGCACCACACACTTCACAGTTATCCCCATACTGATCTTCGGCTGAACACTTCGGGCAGCTTCCTTTGATGTATCGGTCTGCCAGAAACAACTCTTTGACCGGATCGTAGAGCTGTTTGATGCTTCGGGTGGCGATATGGCCTTTGTCTCGGCACGCTTTATAAATAGACGCAGAGAGCTCGCGGTTTTCTTCGCTGTGTGTGCTGTGAAAGTTGTCGAATGCGATCTGGAAATCAGCGAAATCGGTTTCGTGCTCGGCTTTTACGCGGGCGATCTGCTCTTCGGGCGTCAGGCCTTCTTTTTCGGCACGCAACATGATTGCCGTGCCATGCGCGTCGTCGGCGCAAACGTATGTGCAGGCGTGACCTCGCGACTTCTGAAAACGTACCCAGATATCGGTCTGGATGTATTCAAGCAGGTGGCCAAGGTGGATGGAGCCGTTGGCATACGGCAATGCGCTGGTAACCAGAATCTTACGTTCTGATTCATTGCGAGCGATCTGATCGGTCATGACAATTCGTTTCGGTTGCTCAGAAAATAGGGGCGTTATTGTATCTATTAGGTGGGGTAGGTGATACCCCAGGGGGAATGATGACGATCAATCGTCGTCATCATTCCAGTTTGGATCGATCGTGACACGTGCACTGCGAATGGTGTTGTCTTTGATCTCAAGGATTTCAATGCGATAGCGTTCAATTCGAAGGCATACGGCAGACTCAGGAATGTGCTCGAGATGCTCGACAATCAGACCACTGACAGACTTCGGACCGTCGGTGGGTAACTCCCAATGCATCACCTTATTCACATCACGGACGAACGCGGTGCCGTCAATGATGTAACTGCCATCGTCCTGTGGATGAACCGCTGGCGAGCCCGCTGCGGCAACGTCGGTGGTGAATTCGCCAACGATCTCCTCAAGGATATCTTCAAGAGTACAGATGCCGTGAACATCACCATATTCGTCGACTACCAGCGCAATGCGTCGCTGGTATTTCTGGAAGTTGAACAGCTGAGTATGGAGCGGCGTGCTTTCCGGGATAAAGTAGGGGTCGCGAGCATGTGTGGCGATATCCTCTTTCAGGTCTTCTCCTGACTCCAGGAAACGGCTGACGTTGCGGGTGTGGAGTACGCCGACAACGTTATTGATGCCGCCACGGAATACCGGCAAGCGGGTATGCTCGGTTGTGCGTAATTGTTCGATGATGGCATCCAGCGGATCGTCGAGATCAATACCGACGACCTCATTACGCGGCACCATGATGTCGTTTACCGTCATCTTCTCGAGATCAAGAATCGAGATAAGCATGCGCTGGTGACGCTTCGGAATCATAGAGCCGGCTTCCCGCACTACAGTGCGCAGTTCTTCCGTACTGAGGTTATCCGGCGTCGCGTTGTTTACATCGACGCGGATCAGCTTCAGCAGGGCATTCGCAATGGTATTCACAAACCAGACTGCTGGGTGCAATGCCCACTGTAAAGTGAGCAGAATACGCGAGGCAGGGAAGGCGATTCTTTCCGGTGCGATCGCCGCCAGCGTTTTAGGTGTGAGCTCTGCAAAGATCAGAACAATCAGCGTGAACAGAATGGTATTCACGAAGACGGCTAAATCAGGATTATGTGGCCATAGCCGCTGACTGATGATGGTCGCTAATGCCGCTGCCGCAAAGTTAACAAGGTTGTTACCTGTGAGGATAGTGCCGATCATCCGGTCCGGCTTTTCAAGCAATTTGGCAGAGCGCATGGCGCCTTTGTGCTTGTTACGGGCGAGATGACGCAATCGATAACGGTTTAGAGACATCATGCCGGTTTCAGAACTGGAGAAGAAACCTGACAAAACAATAAGCAGGGCGAGTATGCCGAAAAGCACACTCAAGGGAACGTCGTTCAAGACGGTGTCCTATGGCTAATACGATTCCGCCATCATAGGCACTGTGGGGGGCGTGTCAAGAACACGACTTGGCCTGAAGCCTGTCTTAAGCACGTTGGAGAACGTACTCCAGTACAAACTGCGATCCGAAGTAGGCCAGAACGAGAAATCCAGTACCCGTCAGAGTCCAGCGACTGGCTGTCGGGCCACGCCAACCAAAGCGGTAGCGACCGAACAGAAGAATGGCGAACACCACCCAGGCGATCACAGAAAAGACGACTTTATGGATCAGGTGTTGCTCGCTCAGGTTGTCGATAGCCGGGAAGCCAATCGTAAAGGCTCCAGTCAGCAGGATCATGGCTAACCACAGAATCTCAAACAGCAGTGCGTCCATGGTCTGCAGAGGAGGCAGCGACCGAACCAAACCCTGCAGTTGGTGACGGCGCAGACTGCGATCCTGCAGCAGCACCATGACCGCCTGAACGGCAGCGATGGTGGACAAGCTGAATGCAATGACAGACAGCAGGATATGCCACATCAGTGCGTAACTGATGTTCGACAAAATCACCAGGTGCGGTGCGAACGCGGCCAGCACACAGATGACCGCTCCCATTGGGAGCAAGCCAGAAAAGAGATTGTCGACCGGTTTCTTCCAAGCTGAGAACAACAGCAGATTGGTGATGATCAACGAAATTAAAGACCCAACCTGAAACATGGCGAGGTTCAGGCCGATAGGAGTCAACATGGTCTGGCTCAGGGCTGCTGCGTGAAGCACAGCACCACTCGCCGCGGTGATAAGTAGAAACGGACGATGGGGTGGTTTGATCCCGCCAATCACCATTAATTGGCGTCCTGCTGCAAGAATGTAAAATCCGGCAGCGAAGGCTGCCAAAATCAGAGCGGTCATCCGAGTTCCCCACAAGAATAGCGCCAGTGTCGCACAAGGTTCAGTAGCAAGGAAGAGGATTTGCGGCCCATCAGGCAGATTTCCCAGACCTCGACACAGGTACAAACCTGAGAAGTGCCTAAGCTCAGATTGGGAACGCACGCTTCATCAGGTATACTGCCCCATTACTTATTTACCGTCAGACAGAGTCGCAGAGATGTTTGAGAGCCTTACCGATCGCCTTGGCAGTGCCCTGAAAGGGATAACTGGCCAAGCGAAGCTGACCGATGAAAATATCAAAGGCACCATGCGCGAAGTACGCATGGCACTGCTGGAAGCAGACGTTGCGCTGCCCGTTGTAAAAGACTTTACCGCGCAGGTGAAGGAACGAGCGGTAGGTACCGAAGTTCTGAAGAGTCTGAATCCGGGTCAGGCATTCATTAAAATTGTCCATGAAGAGCTGCAAAGCGTTATGGGCGAAGCCAATGAACAGCTGAACCTCGCAACGCAGCCTCCGGCCATCGTTATGATGGCGGGTTTGCAGGGTGCTGGTAAAACCACCACGGTAGGTAAGCTGGCCAAATACCTTGCTGAGCGCGAAAAGAAAAAGGTCATGGTGGTGTCGGCCGACGTATACCGCCCAGCAGCGATCAAACAGCTGGAAACTCTCGCTAAAGAAGTGGGTGCTGCGTTCCATCCTTCCTCTGTTGATGAAAAACCCATTGCCATCGCTAAAGGTGCGATCGATGCTGCCAAGCGTGGCGCTTACGACGTGCTGTTGGTCGACACCGCCGGTCGTCTGACCGTCGATGAAGAAATGATGGGGGAAATCAAAGACCTTCACGCAGCGATAACGCCGATCGAAACTCTGTTCGTCGTAGATGCGATGACGGGTCAGGATGCGGCAAACACCGCGAAAGCCTTTAACGATGCCCTGCCGCTGACGGGTGTGGTTCTGACCAAAGCGGACGGTGATGCGCGAGGCGGTGCTGCACTGTCTGTTCGCCACATTACAGGTAAGCCCATTAAGTTTATGGGTATGGGTGAGAAAACCGACGCGCTCGAGCCTTTCCACCCTGATCGTGTTGCTTCCCGGATTCTGGATATGGGTGACGTACTCACCCTGATCGAGGAAGCAGAGCGAAAGATTGATAAATCTAAAGCCGATAAATTAGCTAAGAAACTGAAAACAGGTAAAGGGTTCGATCTCGAAGACTTCCTTGATCAGATTCAGCAGATGAAAAATATGGGTGGCCTGACAGGGATGCTGGATAAGCTACCGGGTATGGGCAACCTTGGCGCCATGGCCAAGCAAACGGCTGCTGCAGAAGGGCAATTCAAACAGATGGAGTCGATTATTTTCTCCATGACACTGGATGAGCGTCGCTTCCCGGATAAGATCAACGGCTCGCGTAAAAAGCGTATTGCCGCAGGTTCAGGGACTCAGATACAAGACGTGAACCGTGTGCTTAAGCAGCACAAGCAAATGCAGAAAATGATGAAGAAAGTGACCGGCAAAGGCGGCATGAAGAAAATGATGCGCGCTATGGGCGGCATGGGTGGTCCCGGAGGAATGGGCGGACCGGGTGGTGGTATGCCGCCGGGTGGGATGCCGCCGATGATGCGCTAAGGGTTTTGGCCCGGAGCTGCCTGCGTTGTCAGAGCATCGTTGCTGAAAATTTTTAAATACTCACGTACTGAAGTACGCTCCGCTTTAAAAATTTTCCGTGCCTCGCTCTGACGGCCTCGCCAACGCTCCTTTATTTGATAGATGTATCCTGCTCCGAACATCATCCATTTTCTGACACAAGGTGACGCCTATGTGGGTCCAGAAAACCATTCAGTTAAAAGCCCGACCCCGTGGCTTTCATTTAATCACCCGTGATATTGAACACGCGTTGCCAGAGCTTGCCGATGTTTCCGTTGGTCTGCTTCATGTGTTTATTCAACATACCTCTGCTTCTCTCACCATTAATGAAAATGCTGATCCGACAGTGAGAGTCGATTTCGAAGAAGTGTTCAGCCGGTTGGTGCCTGAGAATCAGCCATACTACAAACACAATGACGAAGGCCCTGACGATTTACCTGCACACATTAAATCAAGCTTGCTGGGGCCATCATTGACTATTCCCGTGTCTGACGGCCGGCTGGCTCTGGGAACCTGGCAGGGGATTTATCTGTGCGAGCACCGTGACTACGGGGGAAGCCGGCGGTTAGTACTTACTTTGCAGGGAGAGCAGTGCCTGAACTAAATGGTCAGGCGCTTTCAGTGGCTCTGGCTTCGTCGATCTGAGCCTGAATCTCTGGAGAGAACTCGATGCGGATGGATTTGATAAATTCGAATAAGTCGGCTTCGGCTTCAGCACGCATAGCTGCGTTTTCTTCTTCTGTGCCGTAATCAAATTTTTTGGTGTTTGTATCAATTACGAGAAGTAAATCATTAGATAGTGGCGTTACGAAAGTAATATCTGCAGGAGCAGCTTCTGCGTAGCCTGCCTTAGTTTGAGCCCATTTCAACTTACCATGGTCGATGAGATTGATTTGATCGATAGAATCAGGAAAAACGAAGTATTCTTTCTTACATTGTGCATCTATAAGAATCTTGCGTAGGTTTTCTTTCATTGCGAAAAGTAATTCACAGTACTCAACGTCATCAAAAATATTGTTGCTGGGTGTGAGTCGAAAATCTCCAACTTTGAAGATCTGGATCATTATGCTTGCTGGGTTGAGAGGTAATTTACTAGATACTTCCCAATAAGGCAGGTTTGTACTCAACACTCTTTTGGCTGGCATCCAGTTCGGACGACGGACATCGAAATCATTAATCTCAGAGAGAC
>PDUK01000029.1 GCA_006212115.1 Thalassolituus sp.
CTTCGTACACAAGCACTGGCATATCAGCGGTACCTGCAGCGAAGTTAATCGGATCAGCGGAATCCAGCATGGCCTGGAATACTCCGAAGAAGCTCTCGATGCTATCTGAACCTTGTTCAACTCCACTTGCAGCCAGACCCGCAATGATACGAGGGCCAATCTGCGGGCTATTTTCGAGCAGTTTCACAACACCACCACCAGGGTTACCCAGAGCTGCCGCTTTAATCTGCGGAATATTCGAGTTGTACGCTCGAACACTCGCATTGTTCGCAACCGACAGGAAGGTCGTACCGACAATCCCGCCCAAAGAGTGACCTACGAAGTACACATTAGCCGGGTCAAGGTCATCCGCTGTATCGTCTGAGTTAATATCCATCTCATCGATAGATGCAGCCAAGTTCAACATATCAAGAACGGTCTGACGAATAGCGTCTCGCGTACGTGCAAATTCACTGAGGTTGATATACAGGTCGCCTGATTCACCAGCAGACTCAGCGGTGACAGGGTTACCCTGAGCGTCAAGTGCACCTTGGAAAACCATGCTGACATTGCTTTGGTCAGCCGCCTTGCCGACGTTGTTGTGTCGCTCTGCCATTGCTGCCAGCAAAGGCACGCTCTCCGCACCAGCCGCTTGAATCACACCAGCGCGTGCAGCAGCAAACGGGCTATTTGTGGCGGCATCAGATGCTGCCACCTGCTCGACGTTAAACAAGCGCAGGCTATTGGCTTCACCACCACTGAGTGGAGCAATACCATGCATCACATGGTCAATCGCTATAGTTGCAATACATGCAGAGGCCAACGCGTTACCCACCAGCAAACCTGCAGTACGATCTACCGTGATGCCATGTTGATAGATCACAACAGGCCAACCATCAGCTGGTTTACCAGAAGCAGGTCCAGCGCCGTCAGGGTCACATGACGCGTCCGGCATCATTGCCAGAACAGGCACAGTGACATCACCCTGCTTTTCGGCATATGGGAAGCGCCATGTCACGTTAACACTACCATTGACGTCAGTAGGTGCAGCCTCAAGACCCAGCGCCAATGCAGCATTATTACTACCAGACCAGCTACCAAGCTCGGCATCGGCTGTACCCGCTACAGACAACGGTAAGAAATTAGGAATGGTGAGACCACCCTGAAGAATGGAGCCACCGGAAGAAATAGCATCGACCTGGACAGCAACGATTTCATCGACGGTTGCTTCATCAGCATCCGGATTTGCTTCTTCAACGCCCGGACGCAGAGCCACGCTCAGAAACGCATCGTAAGAGATGGCAACCGCCGTAGAACCGTCCGACGTAATAGGCGTATATTCACGGGATGCAGGTTTATCGACGATAGTATCGACACCTGCGCCACTTCCATCAGCGATCGTTGTGATCAGGCCCTGATAGTAATTTGGAGAAAAGGCTTCGCTGGCCTTCAATTCATCACGAGTCGTGCTATCGATAGGAACGACCGTGGTTCCTGCCTGCGCATTGATTGCAGCCGCAACACCATGCGCAATCGTCAGCAGCGTTCCCTCGGCAGTTTCCTCAGCGGTCGCTTGGTCTGCTCCCCCAGCAATCGCGGTCGCGATCACGGATGCAGAGATAGTCGCTTCAGCTGCATCGATACTTGTAATCTGGGTAGTCAGGAAAGTTGCCGGAGCTGCCATTGCATGCAGCACATCCGTAGTACCAGTAGTTGTAAACGCATAACTCAGAATGATGTTGTCCTGGGTCACCTGACCTGAGGTCGCACCATTCAGGAAAGCACCTGCCAACGACTCCCATGCCTGAACCGCATCACGAACAGGTTGCAGTGAGGGCGCAGGTAACTCGAGATCACTTGTAACAAGGTCGTATTCAGCAGACGGGCCAACCTCGACACCGCTAGCGGACGCCAGTGAATCAGTAAGGACCACCAGGTACTTAGTTTTTGGATCAAGAGGTGTCTTAGGGAGAATCTGGATGGCTGGAGTAGAGCCACCATCCATTGTGATAAAGCGAGCTTCGTAGTCAGTACCAGCAACTGGCTGATCGGCAGCAAACGGGTTAGCGCTCTCGTTTGCTACGATGGTGCTGATGTCGAGCGGGTCAATGGCAGCATTATCTTCGCTATTCTTGAGCTTCACCAGCAATACAGTCTGACCTGCAACAACAGTGTCAGCATCAAGGTCGGCGTTAAACTTGACGTAAATTGCTGCCGAGGTAGAAAAGCCGTCGAGCTTATTCAATGCAGTGGTGACTGGGGGTGTCGTGTCACTAGTATTTGCGGTGCCATCTGTCTCAGCGGCATCAGCAAACAGGAAATCATTTGCCAGGGGCAGGTTTGCACTACCAGCTGAGAATATGGGAGATACACGAGATACCTCCGACCCTGGAGACCCGGCAGTAACCGCGCCAGTATCAACTTTGTAATCACCGCCAGTGTTACAACCCGCAAGACCTGCGGCTGTGGCTGCGATGGCCAGACTGAGTAAAGTCTTCTTCACCATACATGTACCTGTTATGTGTTGTTATGGTTATCAGATGCGTTGGTACACGCATCCCTTGCGCATATCAGCAATCACCTGACTATAATCCCGTGGCGTCACACCCTCATCGCCCGAAAGTATGATTCGCCCCCTCAAATGGGTGGATTTTGTATCTGATCGTAATCAAACATAGTTCAAATCCGCCAACCTACCAAACCGAGGGATAGGATTTATACGAGCCTTTGACATAGAATAGTCGGCCTTTTAAACCAACCCACCCCGAGACAGGAGATTCCTATGTCGTCTAATCAGGATTCCGTTGTAATTGTTGCTGGCGCCCGTACCCCTATGGGTGGCTTTATGGGCAGCCTCAGCACCGTTTCTGCACCCGAGCTTGGCGCAATCGCGATTGAAGAAGCCGTTAAGCGTTCAGGCCTGCAGCCTGCGGACATTCAGGAAGTCATCATAGGCAATGTATTGTCTGCGGGTCTGCGCCAGGGCCCTGCCCGTCAGGCTATGCGTAAAGCCGGTCTGCCAGATAACACAGGTGCAACCACGATCAACAAACTGTGCGGATCAGGTATGAAAGCTACCATGATGGCGCATGACGCGATCAAAGCAGGTTCTGTTGATGTGGCAGTCGCCGGTGGTATGGAGTCAATGTCCAAGGCACCTTACATCCTTGAAAATGCACGTGGCGGTTACCGTATGGGCCATGGTGATCAAGCAAAAGATCACATGTTCTTTGATGGTTTGGAAGACGCTGAGACCGGCAAACTGATGGGCGCTTTCGCTCAGGACATGTCCAACAAGAAAGAATACACCCGCGAGCAGATGGATGAATACGCGATCCGCTCACTGAATCGTGCAAAAGCGGCGATTGAGAAAGGTCTTAACACTGCTGAAATCGTACCTGTTACTGTAAAAAGCCGTCGCGGTGAGACTGTTGTTGAGCAGGACGAACAGCCATTCAACGCGAACATCGAGAAGATCCCATCTCTTCGCCCTGCTTTTGCGAAAGACGGCACCATTACGGCAGCAAATGCTTCATCTATCTCTGATGGCGCATCTGCTCTGGTACTGGCGCGTGAATCAGTCGCGGCCGAGAAAGGTCTGACTCCGGTTGCTCGCATTGTTGCGCACAGCACTCACTCACAGCACCCTTCTGAATTTACAGCGGCTCCATG
Source organism: Thalassolituus sp. (assembly GCA_006212115.1). Lineage (GTDB taxonomy): Bacteria > Pseudomonadota > Gammaproteobacteria > Pseudomonadales > Oceanobacteraceae > Thalassolituus. The sequence goes on from PDUK01000029.1 coordinate 3,652, forward strand.
TGGTGCGATTGAAACATTGCTGGCCAAGACTGGCTGGACTAAAGACGACGTCGATCTTTGGGAAATCAACGAAGCCTTCGCTATGGTTGCTATGATGCCAATCGACGCATTCGGACTGGATGCTGAGAAAGTAAACATCTACGGCGGTGCCTGTGCACAGGGCCACCCTGTTGGCTCTACAGGCTCACGTCTGATCGTGACCCTGATGAACGCCCTGAAAAACACGGGTGGCAAGAAAGGTATTGCTGCTTTGTGTATCGGTGGTGGTGAAGCAGTTGCCGTTGCGATCGAAATGATCTGATTGCAGCGCTAACGAAAGAAGCCGGCTTAACGCCGGCTTTTTTGTGCCTCGCACATAGCGAGCTTACTCAGAGAGTTAAAGCGTCAGCGAGGCCGTCACAGCAAGGCAAAAACCTTCGAGAAAGCGGAGCTAGTTATAAAACTGGGCCGTCGCCGAAGAAGTCATAGCGCGGCAAACATCGGCCAAAGAAACGGAGCGCTTATATCAGTTAAAGCGTCAGCGAGGCCGTCACAGCAAGGCAAAAGCATTCGAGAAAGCAGAGTTTACTTTAGTAAATGAGCATTTCGAGAAGGTTTTTAACAACGCTGTGACAACGCAGCTAGCTTTAAAACACGATTGTTTTGTTACCGTGGTTTTGTTACCGTGGAGGAGTACTCTATCTTCCAAATGACTCCGCACCCCTCGCGCCAGGACTGACTTTTCAACGTCTTTCCCTAAGCGCACCATGTCTTCAACTGTGTCGTTGTGACTGATACGGATAACGTCCTGGTCGATAATCGGCCCGGCATCCAGCTCCTGAGTCACGTAGTGGCAAGTCGCACCAATCAGTTTTACACCGCGCTCTGCGGCCTGATGGTATGGTTTCGCACCGACGAACGACGGCAGGAAGCTGTGATGGATATTGATCACCTGACCAACATATTGCTGACAAATCTCTGGAGGAAGAATCTGCATGTAACGCGCTAGGACAATGGTGTCGGCTTTATGCTCTTCAATAATCGCAGTCACACGACGGAAGTGCTCTGCCTTATTGTCTTTATCGACAGGCACGTGGAAGTACGGAATACCGTGCCATTCCACCAGTGAGCGCAGATCATCATGGTTTGAAATTACACATGGAATATCGCATTCAAGTTCACCACTGTGCCACCTGTGCAACAGATCTACCAGGCAGTGGCTCTGCTTGGAAGCCATCAGAATAACTTTCTTGGGAGCGCCACTATCACTCAGCTGCCAGCTCATCTCGAATTCATCAGCAATCGGGGCAAACGCCTCTTCTAAGCCTTTAACATCGAATGGGAGGGAATCAGCCCGGATGCAGTGGCGCATAAAAAAGCGTCCACTCTCAGGGTCTGAATAATGATTAGCTTGTACGATCCAGCCACCATGGCTCGAAAAGAACTGGCCAACTTTGGCCACAATCCCCACCCTGTCAGGGCAAGAGATAGTAAGACGAAATACTCTTTCCATAATGTGATATAACACTCAATAACGATGGACATCAGCTTGCAACGGCTGATCAATCATGGTCAACTATTTGACGTTTTTACGCCTGTTCAGAACACCACACAGAGACGGATCTATGTTACTCCTACGGACGTTTATCATCAGCCTTTTTTTCTGCCTTCCTGTGCACGCTATATCCAGCGATGGCGCACCTTTGGCCGAAGAGCTGCGCGTCTTCAAACTCAGCACGGATGTGAAGCTGCTACTGCTTAAGTATTACCACGTTCAGGCCGACGAAGGAAATTCACAACTCGTTGAAGAAGTACTGCGTCATAGAGATGAAGTTGCCTACCAGAAAGACCGTTTATTCCAGGAAATGTCGGAAGGCTACAGTGAGAAGCAGAGCCGGATCGACGGGCACTGGGTCGAATTCAATACTTTGCTGGATCAGAATATTAACGAAATTCGGGAGAGCAATTATCCGGAGCTGCAGGTCGTCACACTGATGCGTAAAGCTCAGCGGGCCATGCTCGACGAGCTGGAACAACTCTCGCAAAGTATTCTCAGCAATAACGAAGTTTCTCTCTCTGAGCTGACTCTGTGGCAGCGCGACCAGAAGAATTTATTAATCGAGGTTGTTGAGCGCTACATTGAGCGCGCGGCATCTTCTATGGGCGCACCGCTGACCATCGACAGTGTCGATATCAACGTTCTGTGCCAGCGTTTTGATCGAGGTATCGAGGACATGCTTACACGTGTATCCTCGTCTGAAGCGCAACGCCTGTTGAATAAAGTGCGCAGCCAATGGCTGTTTATCGAAACCGCCGCCACAGACACAAACGCGCGCCTGATCCCTTTCCTCGTAATGCGCTATGCCGACAGCATCCTCGCACGCCTTGATGATGTCGCTCACCATATCTGAGGCAATAGTGGCATCGATGGATTTCGCAAATATTGAGCATAGATACATTAACTATAGACAGGCGCATGTCTTTGCCTGATACCGATAAGCAAAAGGCTTACGGCTATACTTAACGTATGTAAGCGCAGCATGGCAGCGTGTGTATGAGTTTAATTGTCTTCGATATGGGACGCCGGATAGAAACCCCGGTTGCATCTCCCCGCAGAAGAATAAGTCCCCTTTCCGGCATCAGTCGTACAGATGCCGTCGAGCAGCAAAACGATCATGATGGCGAGCTCCTGACCTATTCCCGACAGGGACAACAGGAGCATGACGAGCATTCACCACAAGCTGTCGCCCTCACCTCTGACATTATGATCCAGCCTGTTATCACAGTTGAAAGTAGTGCTTCTATTGGGCACGCCTATTCTCTGATGAGGCAACACGGTATTCACCATCTACCTGTGATGGACACTGATCACCGTGTATTGGCAATGGTATCTGACCGCCTGATACTAAGATCTCTGGTCGAAAATAATGCCAGTAATGAAGACCCCGTCATACGTATCGCTGCCAGACCCGTATACTGTACAGAAGAAGACGCAGATATTCGTCAAACGGCCCACCTGTTGTGCGAATACCACATTGGTGCCCTACCAGTACTGAATGATAAAGAACAACTGGTGGGCATCGTGACAGGCAGCGACCTGTTGCACGTTATCAGTGATTACGGGCCGTTGGAATTATGGGCCTGACAAGCCACTCATCATTGACAATAAACGCCTGCAATAACAACAACAGCAGGCTATGGAGTGAATTACTTTGGCTAAACAATACGAATTGATCCATCCGAAAACCCATCTTCGTGTGTTGTCACAGCACGAAATACAACAACTCAAAGACGTAGGAAGCGGCGCGCATGAGATGCTACGACGCTGTTCCTTTGCTGTTTTATCTGCCGGCAGCATGGAAGACGATTACACCCGCCTGGAAGAAAGCTATCGTGATTTCAGTATCAGCGTAGAACAGGAAGAGCGTGGCATTGTTCTGCAACTCAGTGGTGCTCCCTCTGGTGCGTTTGTCGACGACGAAATTATCCGCGGCGTCAGGGAGCAGCTTTTCTCGGTACTGAGAGACATCCTCTACGCCGAAGAGAATATTCTTAAAGCTCATCGTTTTGATCTGAGCAAAAGCGAAGACATTACCAATGCCGTCTTTCACATTCTACGCAATGCTAACCTCCTGCAACCCGATGTCGAACCTAAACTCGTCGTATGCTGGGGAGGACATTCGATTCCACCCAATGAATACCAATACACCAAAGAAGTCGGCTACGAACTAGGCCTACGCGGCCTCGATATCGGCACCGGGTGTGGACCGGGGGCAATGAAGGGACCAATGAAAGGTGCCACCATCGGACATGCCAAACAGCACATCCGCAACGGTCGCTATATCGGCATTACCGAGCCGGGCATTATTGCCGCGGAATCTCCCAACCCAATCGTAAATGAACTGGTTATTCTGCCAGATATAGAAAAGCGCCTTGAAGCATTCGTACGCATGGCGCACGGCATTATTATTTTCCCGGGTGGCCCGGGTACAGCGGAGGAAATTCTCTACATACTTGGTGTGCTTTCACACCCAGCCAATAAAGATATTCCTTATCCATTAGTGATTACAGGACCAGAAGAAACCCGTGATTACCTGATGGATATTGATCGTTTTATTGGCGATACACTCGGGAAAGAAGCGCAGTCGCGCTACGAACTGATCATTAATGATCCTGTGACCGTCGCCCGTAGAATGAAAGCAGGCATGGAATCTGTACGCCAGTACCGTCGCGATAATAACGATGCCTACTTCTATAACTGGACATTGAAAATCGACCCTGATTTTCAGGCACCGTTCGAGCCTACCCACGAGAATATGAAAACGTTACGACTGAACCGCGATGCACCTTTTCATGAATTGGCTGCGGACCTGAGACGAGCGTTTTCTGGGATTGTCGCGGGTAACGTCAAGGCTGATGGCGTCGAGTTGGTACGTAAACATGGTCCTTATGAGATCCATGGTGACGCCGACATCCTCGATGGCATGGACCGATTACTGAGAGCGATGGTTGCCCATGGTCGAATGAAGATCAGCGGTAACTACGAACCTTGCTACCGCATCGTGAAAAACGAGTGACTTGCTTAGCGTGGATCAAAACCCCGCATTAATGCGAGGTCTCCTGAGTAGCGTGCAGCTGAATGCGTTCGGATGCACGCTGCGATAGGCCCGCGGCATGGTTCATAACGTGAAAAATGACATTCTGCTCGTTCACACCTGAAATCAACGGCGCACCGGGTCCTCGGGCATAAATAGCAACATCCTCGCCGCCATGTGTTTCTGCAGTAAGTGGCACCAGCGCTTCCTGGTGATAGCCGACCGACTGAGTGTCTATATCGGTAATGTCCTGACGACCAAAGGTCACTGGTTCTTCATAGACTACCTCAGGGTCTGTCTGATCGCCCAGTGCATAGTGGCCTCGACCGTTCATATACCCCAGAGTCGTATAGGGTTTACCGTCTTCCGCGAGTGTCGGTTCACTTTGCCCAACACCAACGACTTTTCCGAGAATAGGATTACCGCGCTTGGGGTAACCTGCCATTGTAAAAACATGGCTATGATCTGCAGTAACGATAATCAAAGTATCGTCTTCTGAAGTCATATTTAGTGCCATACTGACCGCATTCGAAAACTCCCGGGTTTCGTGCAGAGCATTAAACGCACTACCGGCGTGGTGCGCATGATCAATGCGACCCGACTCAACCATAAGAAAGAACCCTTCCTCGTCCGCGTCGGCCTGCAACAACTCCAGCGCTTTTTGAGTCATCTCACTCAATGACGGTTCGCCTGCTTTATCATTTTGACGATCGATTTCAAAGCGCATGTGAGTTTCTTCGAATAAGCCCAGCACAGGCAAAGTCGACAAGGACGCGAAGGCCTCAGAATCAAATGCGAACTGACCAACCGGATTCAGCTTCTGCCACTCAGAAATAAGATGGCGACCATCTGTGCGGTCACCCTCAGTCTCACTGCGCGCATCTGCGGTATTCGAGGCGGTATCCGCCGGCAGAAAATGTCGACGACCTCCGCCAAATGCCACCTCAATACCGTCGACAGCAACTCCATAGGTCGAAGCTGTACGTGTTTTAAAATCAACAAACTGAGACGCAATGTCCACGCAGCCAGCGGAAACGGCCTCTTCCGGCATATCGGAAATATCTTCCCAGTTACGCTCGGCAGAATACGCGTATGTCGCCGCAGGTGTTGCGTGAGTCAATCGCGCTGTCGTCACAATACCGGTTTTCATACCAGCAAGCTCAGCCATAACCAGAGCAGAGGGCATTTGTAACTCTGCCTGATGGCAGACACCCCGTTGTGCCTCTTCACTCAGGCCTATCACCCCTGCATCCGTCTTTATGCCTGTCACCATCGCAGTCATAGTGCCAGCCGAGTCCGGGGTTTGCGCATCCACGTTGTAGGTTTTACTGAGCCCAGTAAAGGGTAACTTCTCGAAGCTCAGCTGATACTCTTCACCACTCAGCCCCAGTAATTGTCCTGCGTAAATACGCGAAGCCGTAACGGTTGATATTCCCATACCGTCGCCTACAAACAGAATGACATTCTTAGCTTGCCTGTTGTCGTTAAGATAGCTGGCTCGCTGCTCGACGGCTTTTTTCCCTGCGACATACCAAGGGTTAGTCGAATCAAAGAGATCAGTAGAATCAGAAGAGCTGCGATCGATATCGGAGCAGCCCGACAGCAGAAATACAGAGGTAAATAGCAACAGGTGAGAATATTTCATAGTCGTCAACGCCAGTCATGCGAATGACTGCATGGTATCAGTAACGTCTTACAGTGACGACAACCCGACGATCAGCTTCACGTTGATCTTGAGTAGTAATGTCTCCTTCCAGAACCTTCGGGCGACTGTCCGCGTAACCCGATGCTTTAAGACGTTCTTTCGCAATTCCAGTCTGCAGTAAGTACTTCACGACACCGGTCGCGCGGGCCGCAGACAACTCCCAATTTGAAGGGAATTCATCTGTCGCAATGGGTAAATCGTCGGTGTGCCCTTCTACTTCAATCATATGAGAGCCATGACTGACGTCTTTAATCACCCTTCCAAGCTCCTGCAATATAGGCTGCGCATCGGGCTTTAGCTGCGCCGACCCTGAATCGTACAGCGCCACATTTGCAAATTCGACCTGTATACCCCGCGGATCAAGCGTGACCGTTACCTGATCCGCCAACCCATTCTTTTCAACGTACTCGTCGAGCCCCTGCTTAATTTCCGTAAAAGGCGTCGCATTATTTTCAGATGAAATCACCTCTGCGAGGCCTTCTTTCAAGGACTCGATTTTTCCCTGATTTAAATCCGATACCGCGAGTATCATCACGAAAAATGCTAACAGCAACGTAATAGCGTCAGAGTACGTCACTAACCAAGAGCTGGAAGAATCATCAAAATTGGGACGACGGCGTCGCAATCCACGCTGACGAGATGCGTGGCTCATCAGAGTTCACCCGATAACACGGGGGTTCGTACAGAAGGCTTAAGAAATGCGCTCAGCCTATCCTGCATATACAGTGCCGTGCGCTTCTCACTCAACAGGACAAAACCCTCAGACACCAGCTGATGGCGGAAATACATAGTTTCCTGTTTTTCTGTAACCTGATTTGCAGCTGGCTTAAAAAATAAGTTCGACAGTAAAACACCATACAGAGTCGTGATTAATGCCAAGGCCAGGCCTTTACCCAAACCAGCCATATCACCATTCAGATTATCCAACATGATAATCAACCCGACTATGGTACCCACCATCCCAAAGCCGGGTGAGTACACAGCCATGGTATTCAACACTTTGCCTTCCAACGTGTGGCGCTGCCAGGTTGCATCCATCTGATCGGTCAACATAGTGCGGATATCATGATTGCTATAGCCAGCTCCCATGAGGTCCAGGCCGGCGCGCATAAATTCATCGTTCTGCTCTTGCTTCGTCAAAGATTGCTCAAGCGCCACAATGCCACCTTGACGATAAATCGTACTCCACTCAACGAAGCGATCCGTCACCTGCTTCAGGTGTTTCTGTGATGTTGGCGGGTGAAAGAAGGTGTACAGCATGCTGCGTAAGGCACGAATCACATCCATGGTGGAGTAACTGATTAAGGCTGCCGCCAAGGTACTACCAAACACCAGCCCGAAACTAGAAACACTGATAAATATGACATGGTTATCAGTGGCGCTGGCCACTGCGAACACAAGGAGACCAATGCCTGCACAAAAACCAATTAGCGTACTGAATGAAAAACGGAACACGACGATACTACTCCTTAACTCTTAGCCCCAAACCTTCAGAACCTAGCCCTGCTTCACTTCGGCCAGCTCATCCATAGAGAAGCGACCTTCGCGAATGACATCACGCATTTTTTGCACAACCTGACGACGGGCCGATTCAACCTGATCCTGTGCGGTCGCCGCTTCTGATACTTTCAGTTCATTAATAATCCCCGCACGCAACTTGGCGGGCAACGCAGCCAGCACGTAACGTTTAAACTCAATAGACGTGTTGCACAGCGACGCGGTTAATATCGCGGTATCCAAAGTGCGTAGCTCGTTAGAAATAATGCGATCTGGTGTCCTGCTCAAATCAGCAAATGTGAAGTACACCCGACGTAAGCGATAGTAGGTTTCCGGCTTCTCAGACTTGAGCGTTTTAAGCATCCGGGTTTCTTCACTGGTGGTCATCTTATCCAGCATGCCAATCAATACCGACAAACCGTCCGCCGTAATATTCTCAAACGAAGGAACCGTCAAAGACGCTTTGGCCAGGCGATCTGCAACATCTTTAAAAGCCGAGACAGGGAGACTCTCAAATTGCCCCAACTCGAATGCGATATCCGCTAACTCACGCGAATCCAGTCGCAAAATAATATCCGCCGACCGCTGGGCTGGTAGCTGCGACATGACTAACGCCTTGATGCGTATATCCTCATCCTTAATCAGGAACAGCACCTGGGAGTCGTTCAGTTTATTCAGAAAGGCAAAAGGCTGAGTATTTGAGGCGTCGTCCTGCTGACGCTCAAGACGTTGCGAAAACTGCTCCATGCCTTCCGATAACTGCTCTTCATTCCAATCGCCTTCTTGTAGTAAGTCGTCGATCTGTTTCCAGTCTGCTGGCGTGAGATGCGGCGCCAGACTGGCAAATAAGCTCTTACCCATCGTTGCCGATAAGGAAGCAACCTCAAATGCCTGCGCACTGCCTAAGGCCTGTGACACCGCCTGCTGGAAGCGATGCGGTTGCGACAGTCCCTGACTCACCAGTCGTTGGCGGGATTCATTGATTCGATAACGCAGTGCTGCCGTATCGCCCTCCGACTGGCGGGCAATACCAGTTCCCTTAGCCGAGTCAGCGGCAGTATCAAGCCCAGAATGAGCTGCGGGCACTGAAGTGATCGGCTGATTGAGACGACGCCACAGTGCAAGGAACGCCAGCACGAGAAGCAACCCGACAACCAACAAGCTGGCTAACCAAATCCAAGGGTTGTATGCCTCCCAGAACGAGAGGGGCGTTTCCTCTTTTTTCAGGTGACTGAAACCTGTTTTGACAATATTTAATGTATCACCACGGAGTTCATTAATTTGTGCTTTGCGCGTCACCAGGTTTTTCAAGAACTCGATCTGTTCGTCTTTTAAGCCATTATCGACGACTAATGTAATCTCGAGTTTTTTAATGATATTGCGATAGCCTATGGTTTTCTCAGAGGGCTGACCGGCTTGCGCCTGTTGTTTTTGCTGTGCCATATCTTTGAGCTGATCCGCGTAGGAGATAATTTCCTGACGCTCTTTCTCAAGCTGCTGCAGCTGAGAATGCAGCGCACGTAATTTCTCGTTATTCTCCTTCAACAGCGGCATTTCACTAACAGGCAGACCAGGTAATTCTTCGAGGTCATCCAGATTATTGGATTCAATATCAGGCAGCGAAATACTGCCACTGACTCGCGGTTTAGCCGGGAGTTGTGGAGGCTGCTGAGCTGGTGCTGGCTGGCCCGATTCACGTACGACGGTGCGTGCGCGTTCAATGACTGCATCAACCTGAATAATAAAGCGGTTATTACCGAGATAGGACTCAATATCCTGACGTAAGCGCGCCTCAAGGTCACTGCGAAAACGCGCCTCTTCTACCTCATCTTTTTTTACCGGAACCTCAAATGTATCTTGAGCGTGTGCCATAAAAGGCAACATCAGAAGAGAGCAAACAAGCACCCAAAGATAACGACGTATTGAATTCATCATATTGCCCTCCCTCAACGCAGGCGTGCCAGACTGGCACGTACCTGATCAAGCTCAGGATCGAGTTCGAGCGCCTGCTCCCAGCTTGCCCGCGCTTCTGGAAGCAATCCCATCTTGTAATAGATGCTTCCCTTGAGAGCATGCGCTTGTGCTGAATCCGGAATCAACTCGAGTGCAGCGTTCGTCTGATCAAGCGCGTCCCAGTATTCCTTTTTATAAAACAGGCTTTGGGCCGAAAGGATGTGTTTCGTCATCGTTTCACTACGACTGAGTTTTTCCTTCTGCTGTTCGCTGATTTTGCCCTCTGCATCAGCGTGGTTTTCAGCCGCGATATCACTTGCAGTGCCTTCCATCAGTCCGTCACTCTGATCTTCCACTTCAGCATGACTCTGCGGCAAATCCATAACGAACTTCACATCAGAATCACCCGCATCAATGGTCATCAGAATGTCATACCCTTCACCGTAGCGATGGATGTGCATCAAGCCATGTTGCTTCTTGGCTTTCTCGACCACCTTCTCCAGTTGAGAGATTTCTTCAACCTCGGCCTCGTCTTCTGGTTCGACAGGCTTCCCAGGATCGACCCATGGGCTTGGGTTAAACCCTTTCACCATCTTGTTGGTACGTTCGTGCGAGCAACCCTGAATACCCAGAGAGACAAGGAGCACGGCAACTATCATTCCTGCTTTCATACTATCTCCTAGAATCTCAGACCAAGTGACAAGTCATAACTCGCACCACCAAGCTTCCCTGTGTCTTCCAGACCCGAAACACTCGTCCATTTCGCTGTGCTTTCCGGCAAGTACGTCACGCCATAATCAATGAAGCCGTCTTTGAAGAAGGGGAATTCAAAACCAAAACGAAAGACCAGTGCGTTGGTGTCGTTAAAGAACGCCTGCCCCATACCCAGATAAACTTTCGTATCGATAAGATCATCCATGCTGGGAATATCAGCGATGATCCTCCCTTCCAGGTTTATGCCTGAGATATCGAAGTTTTCACGATTGGAGAAATTGCGGAAATACTCGAACGCCAAGGTGTATTGCAACTGGTCGTCGAGGCTCGTCGTTTCGCGGCGGCGGATGCCAAATACGGTGACGCCTTTTACCTCTTCACTGTCTGTACTAGACAGGTGGTCCCGCTCTGCAGAAATTCCCCATGCGCCGATAAGGAATTCATAATTTACGCTGTCAAAGCCCTCTACTTCCTGTTCCAGAGTCGTTTTCTTCGAATATTCTTTCAACCACAGTAATTTGTTGTCACGGGCATCGACCATGCGCAAATTAATGGTGAATTTGTTCTGCTCGACTGACGCGTTCCAGAACAAAAAAGCATCCGCTCGCACATGCTGCCCTAGCTTCCGTAACGCCTGATTATCAACAGCAACATGGCTGACCTCGAGCCGGTCTTCTCGCATTGCCACCTGCGTGGTTCTGCATTCAAGACATTGAATGATTTCAAAACGACCGCTATCCAGCATGCGCTTCATCAGCTTGTTTTCGATCATCAAATGAACTTGCTTAGGAATCTTACGGTGCATCCGATCCCCATTGTGATATAGCGCTACCCGCTTCACGGACTCAGGAAGGTCAATTAACTCTTCCTTTACCAGCGTTTTGTCATCATCCAGCAGCTGAGTAAAACCCGTGTACAAAGATGAGCGCATTTCGGGTGGCTCAAGACCGGGGAGAGGTGTCTCTGCAAAACTGCTGAGCGGTAATAATATTACGGAGAGTAACAGTAACCGTCGGAACATCTGGGCATCCTGTATAGGTAAAACGCGAATACAGAGAGCTTAGTTCAGTACAGTAGACTCAGTTGAGGCGGCGACATTCCAACCTTTTGATTAACAAATGTTTTTTATTTAAAGATAAGATGACCGACAATAATCGAACGTCGTTCTATTTCACGAACGCCATTGAAATGCCGCAATGCGGAATGCAGCGGTAGGGAACTGGACAGTTTCAGCCGAACGCCAAAAGAGATACAGAGAAACGACAAACCGACGCCATAAAGACGTCAGCTTGTTTTCATTGGTAACAGATTGTCAGAGGTAAGCAGTTGATCGCGTCAGTTTGACAGGTGATCACACAAGGCTGCCATATCAACATCGCGCTGAGTCACACCGCCGGCATCATGGCTCCACCAGATAACCGTCAATAAGCCCCACGCCACGTTGATTTGAGGGTGATGATCATAATTCTCGGCGAGTTCAGCTATCTTACCTGCCAAAGCAAAGGCATCGGCAAAATTAGCAAAGGTCCAGGTTCGACAGAGGCAGGGGACGTCCTCCATTGTACCAATGTGCCACTCAGGACGACTCAAGAGCTGAGATGTGAGTTCTTCGTGTGTCAGTACATCAGACATACAACCTCCGGGATAGAAGTGAATGAGTCCTTACTCTGACAAAAAAGGAGAGCAATTGCTCTCCTTTTTTCGTATCAGGACAGGTCAAAGATTCCTCCGGGAGGAGGAAATACTCAGACCTCGGTCGCGTTGATTCGCGCGAACCACTCCTGAGGGCCCGTCTTATGAACGGACTCGCCTTTGCTGTCTACCGCTACGGTAACTGGCATATCTTCGACTTCAAACTCGTAGATAGCTTCCATACCCAAGTCGTCAAAGCCGACAACCTTAGCGCCTTTAATCGCCTGAGATACCAGGTACGCAGCACCACCAACGGCCATCAGATAAACAGCTTCGTTGTCACGAATCGCATCAATAGCAATCGGACCACGTTCTGCTTTACCGATCATACCCAACAGACCGGTCTCCTCGAGCACAGTACGGGTGAACTTATCCATACGCGTCGCGGTTGTCGGGCCCGCTGGACCTACGACTTCTTCGCGCACCGGATCAACCGGACCTACGTAATAAATAAAACGACCTTTCAGATCAACTGGCAGCTCTTCGCCTTTCGAAATCATGTCGACCATACGCTTGTGCGCCGCATCACGGCCAGTCAGCATCTTACCGGACAACAGAACTGTCTCACCCGGCTGCCAGTCTTTCACGTCTTCTGGCGTCACAGTGTCGAGGTTTACACGACGAACGCTGTCACCGACTTCCCAGCTGATTTCTGGCCAGTCTTCAAGCTTAGGCGCTTTCAGAGAAGCAGGGCCGGTACCGTCCAGCTCGAAATGCGTGTGACGGGTGGCAGCACAGTTCGGGATAATCGCGACAGGCTTATTCGCTGCATGCGTTGGGTAATCGGCGACTTTGATGTCGAGAACCGTGGTCAAACCACCCAGTCCCTGAGCACCAATACCCAGCTTGTTTACTTTCTCGTAGAGTTCGAGACGCAGTTCTTCCGCACGGGTTTCTGCACCGCGAGCCTGAAGTTCCTGAATATTAACCGGCTCAAGCAGCGCTTCTTTGGCAATCTGCATGGCTTTCTCAGCCGTACCGCCAATACCAATACCCAGCATACCCGGTGGACACCAGCCTGCACCCATCTTCGGCACCTGCTCAAGAACCCAATCAACAATCGAGTCTGATGGGTTCAGCATCGCGAACTTTGATTTCGCCTCTGAACCACCGCCTTTCGCTGCAACATGAACATCAACCGTGTTGCCCGGTACTAATTTCATGTGAATGATGGCTGGCGTGTTGTCTTTGGTGTTTGCACGCTTGCCATCCGGATCAGCCAGTACGGATGCACGGAGTACATTGTCAGGATGCGTGTAAGCACGGCGAACGCCTTCGTTACACATGTCCTCGACGCTCATATCACCCTCGAACTTCACATCCATACCGATGTTGAGGAAGACCGTTACGATACCCGTGTCCTGACAAATTGGACGTTTCCCCATCGCACACATACGTGAATTGATCAGAATCTGAGCCATGGCGTCTTTCGCTGCCTTGGATTCCTCACGCTCATAGGCCTGGTGTACGGCATCAATGAAGTCTTTCGGGTGGTAGTAGGAAATGTATTGCAAAGCGTCAGCAACGCTCTGAATCAGATCCTCTTGCTTTATCACGGTCATCGGCTGATCTCTCTCTGAACAGGCTTATGGTCACATCGTTGTATACGGTCGCAAAAACGCCCACATATTAGTGGGCGTTTTATTATTATGCTGGGAATTGTAGCTCAAGCGGTCGCCGGTTAAAACGGCCACCACTCTTCTTCAGTTGAGCGAGGCTTCGCACGAAGTCCTTCAGGGGCATCCGTCTCAGCGTTATTATCTTCTTCAATAAAGAAGGTCTGAGGCTCTTGCTGTTCTTCGACCTGCGGCTGAGCCGGCTCAGACTGACGAGCCATCACTGTCTCTTCCGGAGCATCATCTTCTGAGCGGGACTTGGCACGGATCAATTCGCGTCCATGATGGTGCAAACGGGTCTTGTTCATTTCGCGGACAGCAAGGTCATGTCCGACCAGCTGAAGGGGACCATCACCGCCCAGCGATCCATCGTCCATCAGAACCATGTTCTGAGGATCAACTTCAGAATACCGCAGGTAATAGACCTTACCCGCTTCGAGGTTCATGTCGAAATCACTGTAAGTGCGAAAAACCAGACTACCGACACCTTCAAAACCAAAAATGCCACGACGTACAACAAAGTCGTAGGTACCCGGTTCCATCTCGTACCAGGTATAGCCGCCGCCTTTAAAGTTGAATAAACGCTCACCGTTGACATTAAGACTCGGCGCTTCGACCTCATCCATAGACCACTCAGTCGCAGGACGGTAAATGTATACCAGTGCGTACTTTTCGTAATCCCAACGATAACCCACGGACTTGTAGTACTGCCCTTTTGGCGAGAACAGCCACTTAGGGTAAGACCCGAAATTATCGAACGTTGTGATGTGAATATTGCTACACCCGGCGATTAACGCCCCCATGGCTGCAGCAGAGAAAGCTTTGATTGCTGTTTTTATCATTATTATGCCCTGTTACCGGCTATTACATACGTTTCAGGTCGGCTGGCCTACTTCGAGATCGCCAGACTATGACCACCAGCATTTATCAACTGGCGTAATGTTACCAACTGTACAGAAAGTAAACCGTCGTGCTATATTGCATTCTACACATAATAACAAAAAGAAACAGCCACTAAGGGAAAGCAAACATGAAGAGTAGTCTGTACACACTTCCCCTCCTGTCGATTCTTGTAGCGGCTCCGGTTATGGCCGCGGAGACACTGGAACAGGAAAGCGCAACTCAAGCTTACGGCTCACCAGAAATTGAAGTCGCGGTTGAAGCCGCCAGACGTTTCCCGGTTCAGGCCGAATACGTTGGTTACGAATGGTATAACCGCACCACCAGCAAAAGTTTTCCACTGCCCAAAATGCTCAATACTGAGATGAACGATCTTGTTATTGAAGGCGCAATGGGACCAACTGCTGCCGGTACGGCTGCTGCCGAAGAGGCGTCTCGTCCAACGCGCCGTGTGGCCTTGGGTCAAAGTGACGAAGACGAAGAAATCATCGAGACAGATGAGAACCTTCAGCCATCTCCGCGTGCCGACGTCAAACGGGTACGAGAAGTGTTCATCAAGGAATCTCGCTCTTCCAGTGCAAGTGGTGAGATGATCACCCGTGAGGCCCGTTCATTCGGCACGGTCTCGGCTACCGCGCGATAAGGATACCGCCATGCCAAGCGTTGTTATAAGCGCAGCGGTGTTCTTACTGCTGTGCTCTGGGGCCAGCGTAGCTGGTAATAAGTCGGCAACCGCTGAAGATTTTCGAAAAGCGCAGGACGATTACTATGCCAGTGATCTTGATGCCGCCATCACCGAAGCACGCGAACGTACTCATCACTACGACTACAGTAGTGAATTTCGCTACGACCGCACTACGTCGCAAAGTATTCGTTTCTCACGCATGAGAAACAATGAACTTGAGCAGCAGCGCATAGAAACAGCATCACTGGCCCCGACCAGTTCAGGTAACCCTGAAGACTCTGAATACAGTGCTGAAGATAGTTCTGAAGTTAGTGGCGAATGGAATACTGATGGCACCGAAGACGGTTTCCCGGCCGACTTGTTAGAACGTAATGACGTACTGCCAACCACGGTCAGTCCAGCTGCCAGTCAGCAGATACAACTGCCATCCAGTGGCATTCAAGTTCAGGTTAATGTGCGCTGAGCTCCAGCCTCTGGCGAATAATACTCCGCGCTTTCTGCCCCATCACCAGTAACCTGCGATCACGCTGCCAGTAGTCCGCCGCTGCCACAGGCAAAGCCGCAGCAACCGTCATCAGCTCTTCGGCAAGTGCTTCAAAGGCGTTTAACTGCTCCAGACAATAACCTTTCGACGACATTCGGTAACCACCAGCCAATGCCTGCATCGCAGTCACCAGCTTGCTTTGATCTGACGTACTGTCTGACATCCTCAGACACCAGCCGGAAAACGCAAGTATGGTCATCACATCTTCGTGGTATCTGAAAGGCTTATTAATTTCGTTGTGCGCATCGGCACAGTGAAACTGCGAGTCAACATGCGCCTCATTAAACTCGAGTGCGTGATGCGCTAACTCAGGCACCACGGGTTGCGCTGGGTCAGACGGTAATACAGAGACACCCTGCTCACCCGCCTTTACCCGTCGACAAACCAGATCAGATTGGTCACGAGCAATGATATAGAGCCAGTCCATACCACTGCCGGCCAGCATAGCGTGACTCTTCCTACCCGATATCACGCCATTGTCTATGTAAGTGGACATTTCAGAGAGCGAGCGCAGGCCCTTTTCAGACACACAAAGACATGCCCATTGCTCTGGAGACAGTGAAGAATCGACCGCGCGCATAGCGACCTGATAGCCGGCGAGAAATGCCGATGCAGGGATATCGGAACGCAACCCAGAAATAATGGCTGCCTCCGCAGGTTCTGAGGTTCGTAGTAATCGTGCCAGGTTCATCCTTAACGTATATGGCGTCGTCACTGAGAGTGCAGGCAAGCTCAGTGCCTGCACCCAGAGATCTGGCATCATGTGTAATTAACCACCGCTCATTGCGTTCTGAATACGATCCAGACGGATCTGAATATCTTCGATTTCCAGCTTCATATTCAACAGATCGTTGTAACCCGCACCGCCACCACTGGCCGGAGCAGCCTTCTGACTATCCACTGTGGTACGAAGACTGTTAACGCTGGCTTCCAGCATATCGATGCCTTCTTTATTCTGGGCAATGGATAACTCCAACCCAGAAGGCATAGCTGCCACACTGTTCTTTAATTCAGCCAGTTGTGCTTTCAATGCTTTGATGTCGGAAGAACTCGCTCCTGAAGCACTGTTCACCGCTGAGCTGAGGTTATTGAGTTTGGCTGCATTGGCATCAATATCCGCACGATTACGTTTGCTCGCCAAATCCCATAATTTCCGGATTTCGTTGTCCTGTTCACGCAAGACTACTTTAAGTGCATCTACCGAAAGATTCGCGTTTTCACCCGACGCCGAGAGACGATTTTCAAGTGCTTCGATCTTACCGCCCTGCAGTAACAGAATATCCTGGGCAGCGGCCAGCTTCTGCTGAGATGACTCCAATAAGGTGTACATATATCCGGCGCCCGCCAAAGCACCGAGTGCGACGAGGAGGCTGACAACCGCCAAGCCCGATGAGCCAGAAGACCGCTGCATCGGTGCCGCCGCTGCAGTTGCCGCCTGTGCTGTTGGCGCTGTTGCTGCAGCAGTCAAGGGTTCAGTAGCCGGCGCACTGCGCTTCGCAGCACCTGCCTGTGCTAGACGTTGTTGAGCCTGACGACGAAGCTGCTGTTGCCGCTGCGCAATCTCTTCCTCTGTTGGTTTCATTCGATACACCTTTTCTTGTTATTCCGTCCGGATGACTGAACAGCGTGCTTCCCCATAAGCTCAGTCACTACGACGCTTCGATCGCGCTTCAATCTACGCGATACCCTTATGACTTTGAACCGTTAGTTTCCCTGATTGTCTACCGGTTGGCAATTTGTAAAGAAATGCTCAAGAAGACCTGTTAAATTTGAATCGAAACAAGGCCGTAGCCACGACAGACAGCGGCGTTATAATCTTTAGAATTATTCAATAACGGAGCATTGAAATAGTACGAAACGACCCCATGTAGGTCACAACGGACATTTCAATAAATCCGGCAACCAACCTGAAATCGGAGAGAGACCATGGCGTTCGAACTTCCTGCACTGCCTTACGAAAAAAATGCACTGGAGCCACACATTTCATCAGAGACTCTGGACTTCCACTACGGCAAACACCACAACACCTACGTTCAGAAGCTGAACGGTCTGGTTGAAGGTACTGATCTCGAGGGCAAGAGCCTGGAAGACATCATCAAGACTTCTTCAGGTGGCGTATTCAACAATGCGGCTCAGATCTGGAACCACACTTTCTACTGGAACAGCCTGAGCCCGAATGGCGGTGGCGAGCCAACTGGTGCGGTTGCTGACGCTATCAATGCTGCATTTGGTTCTTTCGAAGACTTCAAAGCTAAGTTCAACGACATGGCTGTTAACAACTTCGGTTCAAGCTGGACCTGGCTGGTTAAGAAAGCAGACGGCACTCTGGATATCGTTAACACTTCCAACGCTGCAACGCCAATCACTGAAGACCTGACTCCACTGATTACCGTTGACCTGTGGGAACACGCCTACTACATCGACTACCGCAATGTTCGTCCTGATTACCTGAAAGGTTTCTGGGCACTGGTTAACTGGGACTTCGCTAACGAAAACTTCGCTAAGTAATCGATCAGCGTTGTCAGTACTACTAAACCAGTACTAAGCCAGAATTAAAAAGGGAGCATAGCTCCCTTTTTTGTTTCTAAGATCAGGTAACCCATCATGTCTTTTTCACTGTTACTGGCGTCGAGCTCACCGTATCGGGCCGAGATTCTCGCAAAACTCCGCATTCCTTTTACGCTGGCAGCTCCAGATGTCGATGAAACACCCCGTACCAATGAAACACCATCAGACTACGTACTAAGACTTTCAGTCGAAAAAGCGAGAGCACTCCAGGCAGAACATCCAGAGCACTGGATCATAGGCAGTGATCAAACCTGTGTCGTGGACGGCAAACCCGTCGGTAAGGCGGGGCAATCGGACAAGGCCGTCGCACAACTCAAACAGGTTCAGGGGCGGAAGATTACGTTCCTCACTGGTCTGTGCCTGTTATCACCACAAGGAAGGGAATACACGTTGGTCGAGCCCTTTGAAGTGCACTTCCACGACCTGCCTGAAGGTGTACTGAAGCGATACGTTGAAATCGAACAGCCTCTCGATTGTGCAGGTAGCTTTAAAGTAGAGGGCCTGGGGATCACGCTGTTCTCGGCACTGAGCGGGCGAGATACAAATTCACTTGTGGGGCTTCCGCTGATTGGGCTGTGCGAACTGATGCGCGAGGCGGGACTTGAGCCACTGACATTGGCGGAAGCGTAGCCTCCGCCAACAGGCCCTTCTCAAGAGGTTTTTATTCCTCTTTATTTCTGAACAGGCAGTCCCTGGAACAGGCGTTCAAGCTGCATATCAGCTTCATCAACACCCAACTCTTCCGACACTGTAAACTCCCAGATGCCGTTGAATTTATCACGGGTCAGAGTCTTGGCTTTACCACCGTCATCGACAATAGTCGGGCGCAGGAACACCATAAGATTACTCTTCACCTGATTGACGCTCTTGGAGCGGAACAACCAACCCAGTAATGGAATATCACCCAACAGAGGTACCTTGCTCACCACTTCACGAACGTCGTCACGGATCAGACCACCCAACACGATCGTCTCACCGTCCTCAGACAGAATCATGGTTTTAATAGAGCGCTTGTTGGTAATCAGGTCAGCACTGCCAGCAACGGTAGTATTGGATACAGATTCCGCTGTCGCTTCCACTTCCAGTCGAATCGCCTCACCGTCGTGAATGTGAGGAATCACTTTCAGCGTTACACCCACATCCTGTCGATCAATGGTGGTGAATGGGTTTGTGTTAGTACTGGATGCTGTTTGCCCGGTCACGAAGGGAACATTCTGACCCACAACAATCTCAGCTTCCTGGTTGTCCAGCGTCATGATGCTCGGAGTCGACAACAGGTTGGTAGACGAATTACTTTTCAGAGCCTGAATAATGACACCGAAATCGATATCGCCACCGGATTCTTTAAACCCACCAATAGTAAGACCCGAACCTACCGCATTGGCGTAAGTTGATGGCCCGCCCGCCACTGCACCGGCAATGGTCGCAAGGTCTGGTCCGGCATTGTTAAAGCTGGTTCCGGCAACAGGGGAGTCCAGATCACCACGAACCCATTGCACACCCAATGCATCGCTAGTGTCGCCAGTCACTTCGATAATTGCTGATTCAATCAATACTTGAGCGCGACGCACATCGAGTGAATTAACCAGTTCCTGTACTTCTTTAAGGATAGAAGGCTCAGCACGCACAACGAGTGCATTCAGCTCTTCATCCGCATGAATACCAACCTCGCCTTTCACCTTGGCTTCTTCGCCCGAACCCGTGCTGCTGCCCATCAGGTTCTTCAGCATCTCAGCCAACTTAGTGGCATCGGCGTATTGCAGACGAATAACCTGAGCACTGCCGCTGAAATATGAAGGCTGGTCGAGCTGCTCGATCAGACCGCGGATACGCTCACGCGCCGTTTTCTCACCCTTAATGATAAGACGATTGCTACGCTCGTCTGCCACAACACGGATACTGCCAGCGGTGTTGTTATTATCCGTATTTCCCTGAGAGACCTTCGATGGATCGAGGCTCTGCAACATGGTCACAACGTTACCCACCCAGGCTTCTTTAAGCTGAATAACTTCAAGCTCTTCAGACCCTGAACGGTCAAGGCGATCAATGATTTCCTCGATACGATTAATATTGATCGCGTGATCAGAAATAATCAGCGCATTGGCCGATTTCACACCAGCCAGATGACCGTATTTCGCCACCAATGGGCGAAGAATCGGCACCAGATCCAGTGCTGGCGTGTTCTTGATCATAATGACCTTAGTCAGCAACTCCTGACTGTCGACACCCGCTCGCTCTTCAAGACTACGGCCCGCTTGCTTCACGTCATTCTGTTGAATAATCAGCGTCACATCACCGGCGGGAACCGCCGCGAGGCCATGGATCTGCAATACCGACAGGAAAAGTTCATAGACACCTTCCTGATTCATCGGCTCACTGGAGAGCACGCTGACCTTGCCTTTCACACGCGGATCAAGGACAAAACTTTTCCCTGTAATATCGGCAACCTGACTGATAAACGCTTCTATGTCCGCGTCCTTCAGATTGATCTGCCAGCTTTCATTCGCTTGCAGTGGCATCGCCATGCTTGCCATCAATAACATGGCCATCAGCCAACGTCTGAGCAACATCAGTTCCGAGCTCCAAAACTCTGATTAATCATAAAACGGCTATTGCCGCGCTGTACTTCTATCTGGGCGCGACCTTCCTGCATCACCTGATCAAGCAACGCCTGATCGGAAGACGCATCCCCCAATTGCTGTCCGTTTATCGACAGCAACACATCCCCGGGTTTCATCCCGGCTTTCAATAATATAGAACTGCCTTCAACGCGATATCCCTCACCAACGCCAACGGACTCCAATCCAAGTCCATCAATCACCACCTCCGGTGACTGACTGGCTGCTTCGCTGGCAATCCCCATGAAATCAGAGGGTCGACGTATCCGGCTAAATCTGTCACGCAGTTCCGTGACACGTTCTTCGCGGACTTCACGATCTGTAGGCGCCGGAGCCTGAGCAGAGACGCCCACGCCGCGGTTAGAAAACTCTTCAAACTTAAGTGTCTCAAGCTTACCCGCGGTATCAAGGATCACTTTATCAGGGTACACACCAGCGAGCTTAGTACGGCCCTGAACAACGTCACCGACGCGGTAAAAATCACCTTTACCGCCCTTCTGCGCAATGATCGCACTGGACATCTCAGCCACACTCGATTGCATAACTCCAAGCAGCTCGAGGCGTAGACGCGTATCAGGCGCGTCCACTTCCTGCACAGCCACCACAGGCTCAGCACCCACCTCACCAAACAGATGATACTGAGCGGTACTGACTTGCGGCGCCGCCTGAGAGGCCGACTTACCAGCAACAGGTGCTTTCAGGGTGATGGGCTCAGGCGCCAGGACCATCCAGAAAATCGTCGCCAGAAGCCACGCAGTAAGCAAAGTCAGACTGACGTAGGCGAGACGCTTGACCCATTTCTGCCAGGGGGCGAGTTCAACAGCTTGATTCACTACTGCGACCATTATTAATCAAAGCGCTCAGGTTATAGAAACTTCTGCGACACTTCAAAAATTACCGTGTCGGGTTCCGCTTGTTTATCAGGCCAGCTCTGTCCTGCAATATCCACAGCACGACGCAATACCGTCATGCCCCCCCAACCATCAGGTTGCATAAACAACTGCCCTAACGGATCGCCCTCTGCGGTTGCTACAGGGACAACCAGCTTGTCGCCTTCCATCATCAGATTGGCGACCAGCATCGGTAATTCGGTATCAACAGACTGGCGCTCAACCCGGGCACGGAGCTGACCACCGGAATAAACCAGCTGACCAGTAGCGTCGCTGACTTTACGATTGGCGATATCGATATTGGCATTCAGGCGACTGAGCTCGAAGTCACCCTCGAGAGTTGCGCGCGCCTGCATCAAAAGAGGCATCAGAGCAGCACTGTCCACATAGCCAGAGACATCCGTCAGTTGCAGCTGATCAGGCAGACCGGAAAACAAGCCGCTGGCATGCGCCTGCCCCTCGAAACGCACATTGTCGCCACTCGCTTTTAGCTCAAGATCTGCCGCACCCGTCATCAATGACCACGGACTAAGCTGCCATTCGGTCGCCACGATGCCTGCCTGAGGAATACCGAGATTGACCCGCCCCTGCCAGACGGTCCCTGCTGGATTTTCAATACGCACAGGTAAGCTACGTGCATGTGGCTCGGCGTATTTCCAGAGAAAATGAATCGGAGTGGTGGCAACCACTATCAGAATAAAGGCCAGCAGACCAAGCAGGATGTACCACTTAGCTGACCACACGGCACGCAGCATAATTTTTATATCTTTCCTTAGTTAGGCTGGACATTCTATCAGTCGGCGGGACAAATTTAACCTGAGATTACTCTGTTGGCGTAAATAATAGTCAATCAACGCGAATACGACGGAGGCAGTCAGGTTAGCACCGCATTATGACAACGAAATAACAACCCGGGACAACCCTAATTCCAGCGCCAGAGCAGTATCACCGTCGGCGAGTCGTAGTTTTTGGGTACGGGTAAGCTTCTTAACACGAAGCTCTGCCCTAAGCGCGTCGCCGTGTGTCCCCACTTTCGCAGCATAGCGCAGAGTAAGTGGTCCCTTACCGCGTAGGGATCGCGCAGTCTTGCTCTTGTTAGCCGCATGCTCATGAAATCGTCTTGCAACATCAAGGGTGATACCGCAATAGAGCTGACCCGATGCCGTTTCAATCAAGTAGAGATACCAACAGGTCTGCGACTCAACAGCCACAGTGTCATTTTCTTCAGTCATGTTTGCAGTATGCCAGCTTTACCGTATCGTGTGGCTTTTGCGGTCTTCTCTGCTTTTGAGCATAGGGTTTTGAGTATGCATTCTGTCTTCCGCGATCCCATCAGCGGTCTCACTCACTTGCTGGGCGCTCTGTTTGCCATTGTCGCCCTGTGCATCCTGATGGTTCGCGCCGCGACCTATGGCTCCACGCTTCATATCGTCGCATTCGCTGTTTTTGGTGCCACTTTACTGATGATGTTTGCCAGTAGCGCGCTCTACCACCTGGTACACGCACCTGCACATGTCATTCTGTGGCTGAAGCGTATCGATCACATGGCGATATTCATGCTGATCGCAGGCACTTATACGCCCTTTTGCCTCATCCCACTGGCTGGCGATACTGGATTAGGGTTATTGATCGCTGTGTGGGGGCTTGCCGTAGCGGGAATCGGGTTAAAGCTTTTCTGGATTACGGCCCCGCGCTGGCTGTCGACGGTTGTGTACGTCGCTATGGGCTGGCTGGTTGTATTCGCCTATGAGCCAGCCATGGAGCGCGTCCCCGAAGGCGCCTTACTGTGGTTATTATACGGTGGCATCGCCTACTCAATCGGTGCAGTTGTATACGCACTGCGCTGGCCCGACCCCTGGCCCCGTTGGGTAGGGTTCCACGAAATATGGCATGTCTTCGTGATGGCCGGTGCGTTCTGCCATTTCTGGGCAGTCGCGTTCCATTTACCTCAGGTCGTTGTTGGAGCAAACCCATGAGTGAGGGACTATACATTAATCACCGGATCACATTGCCTTGGGCAGAGATCACTCTGAAAGCCATCCGTGCCCAAGGGGCAGGGGGGCAGAACGTCAATAAGGTCTCATCGGCGATTCACCTCCGATTTGATGTCCGGCGCTCCTCTCTACCCGATGATGTCAAAGAAGACCTGCTGAAACTCGATGACCAGCGCCTGACACAGGACGGCACCATCATTATCAAAGCGCAGCGATTCAGGACTCAGGAAAAAAACCGGGAAGATGCTCTGCAACGCTTACAGCAAGTAATCAGAGCGGCCATGCACAAAGACAAACCACGAGTTGCGACACGCCCCACCCGCGCATCTCAGCGCCGACGCGTCGAGAAGAAGGTCCAGCGAGGACAGATCAAAGCCATGCGGGGACGGGTCCAGTGACCCGACCTGATAATCGTCACGTACTCTTACTTCGGCGATACTTTCTGATCACCGCATACGCACTCTGAATATCCTGAGCTTTCGACTTGGCGCGCTCGACTTCCGCGGCCGACACACCGCGGGCTGATAGTTTGTCCGGATGGTACTCGCTCATTAACCGTCGGAAGGTCTGTTTCAACTCATCATCCGATACATCCGGCGATAACCCCAGAACCTTATATGCACGGCGCACTTCCCGAGGCATCAACAATTCGGCTTTGCGTGGCTGCGTCTTCTGAAACGTGCGATCTTTTGTTCGCGCCCGTGTTTCCCAGTCTGCCTTCTCGTCATTCCGATACAACCACCAGTAGTACTTCACCGGAGGGATACCAAATGTCGCGGCGACCCGCTTCAGGACTTTACGCTGGGCCCGCGCGATACGCTCTTCTGATCGCGCCACCTTAACCAAAAGTGAAAAGAAGGTTTCGTACTGATTGACCGGCATACTGATTTTTAACGTTTGCAGATCGCGCTCAAGCTTATAACTGCTCTGTTTCCCCTCTGAGAACAGGCGCACCGCCAAATTACGACGTTCTCCGGTCATACCCAGCGCTTCCATGACCCGTTCCGCGGCCTTGATTTCAGCTTCGCTGACCCGGCCATCGGCTTTGGCTAGATGACCCATAATGCGAAACAAGGCGCTGAGGTGCTCCTGGGCCATAGGCCCCATAGGAGGCTGCTTCGCTTTTTCGGCAAAACGATCTAACAGGTGTCCAGCGATCACACCCACAATCAGTCCCAGCGGCCCGCCTGTTACGAGGCCAATTGCCGCCCCTGAAGCCTTCCCCACCCAGATACGATTGCTGTCACTTAATGGTTTCATCGCGGCACTCCCGCCGACTCCGCAGACAAGGTTTGTTCGAGAAGCGCGAGTCTTTCTGGCGTGCCTACATCTACCCAACGACCTTCAAGATGACGTCCGAGCAAACGACCATCCTTCATTGCCGAGCGCAGCATTGGCGCAAGCGGATACGCCCCTGCAGTAGCGTCTGACCAAAGCGCCGGTGACAATACGCTGATGCCACTGAACGTCAGTTGCGGTTCGTTGATCACCCTACCGCCCTGTAAGGCAAAATCCCCTTTTGGATTGTGGTTTGGGTTATCCACCAGCCACAGACATCCCAGAGTATCTTCCGAGCTAGCCTGAATGATCTTCTGCTCAAGCGCATTGCTGTAATCCCAATCTGTCCACACGTCGCCATTAATCAGCAAAAACGGTTGAGCTCCCAACAAATCTAACGCCTGGTAGACACCACCACCGGTTTCCAACGCTTCCTGCTCAGGTGAGTACCTGATCGTCAGCCCCCACTGACTGCCATCGCCGAGTGCCTCTTCTATTTGTTGCCCGAGCCAGGCATGGTTGATCACCACCTCTTTGATACCCGCAGCAGCCAACTTCTCGAGGTGGTGCACAATAAGAGGCTTTCCGCATAGGGGAATCAGTGGTTTCGGACAGGTGTCTGTTAACGGCGCCATCCGTGTACCCCGGCCGGCGGCGAGTATCATGGCTTTCATTACAGGCCCTGCTCCAGAACTGGAAAAAATCTCTGATTGAGCCAATCGGCAAAAGCACTGAACTGAGTATGCCGCCCAGCCACCTCACGAAGGTACAGGCAGGTATTAGGGATATCCGCCAGATACCCCGGTTTACCATCACGAATATTGAGACGCGCAAAAATCCCAGCGGCCTTAAGATGTCGCTGCATCCCCATCAGATCGAATGCGATAACAAAATCCTGATACTCGCTCTCAAGAAGACCTGCGTTCACTGCTTTATCGAAGTAGTACTGACAAAGCTCATCAACAATCTGCTGTGGCCAACGGACATAGCAATCGCGCAGCAAAGACACCAGATCGTAGGTAAGAGGCCCGGACACAGCGTCCTGAAAATCGATCACCCCAATGCCTTCATCCGCGCACAACATCAGATTACGCGAGTGATAATCACGATGAACCACCACATTGGGTTGCACCATCGCCGACGCAACGAGCTTTTGCGCGACGTCGCTCAACACTGCGTTATCTGCATCAGTAAGCGTCATACCAAGCTGTTCCCCACACAACCAGTCGGGGAACAATGCCATTTCCTGACGTAGCAGGGTTTCATCATAGGCGGGATAAGGGGGATAGCCGGGCAACGACCCCGTTGGCATAGCCTGAATGCTGATCAGCTCATCAATCGCTTTTTTATACAGATTGACTACCTGTTCGCTGCTCGCGCCTTCATGCAATGCCGGCCACAACAGCTGATCACCAAAATCCTCCAGAAGCATAAACCCGAGCTCGATATCTTCGGCGATTACAGCTGGTACACGAATGCCCTGTTCCGCCCACTGACGCGCAATACGGATAAAACGCGGGTTATCTTCTTTATCCGGCGGCGCATCCACGCAGATCCAGTTTTGCTGCTTACCATGCAACCTGAAATAACGACGAAAACTGGCGTCACCAGACACAACACTCAACTCGTTGTGCAGTGATTGGCCTGTCAGTTGCTGAATCTGTCCCACTGCCCATTGTGCAAGGTGATCCCTACGCTGATCCATGCTGGCCTCTCGGTGTCAGTCGTTCTAGAATTGGCCCCGGAAACGGCGCCGTATTGAGCGGCTAAAGATAACATAATTCATCTGGGAATCGCGCCTGCCGCCTTACATGACTGATCTGAAACGACTTCACCGATATCCATACACTGTCATGACGATACTGGCCACCGGCCTGAGTATCGCGACCAGTGCATCTGCCGAAAGCAGTATTAATTACGAGGCACTGGGTTGGACCCCCAGATCGGCTTTAACGCAGGAACAAACAGCAACCCTTCCAGCATTTTGCTCTGGCATGTATCTGGTGACCACGCCCCAGGCCCTCGACAGCGACCGCATTGAAGCAGAGGCCGATGAGGGTACGCTCACTCGAGCCGGTGCAATTACTCTCGAAGGCGACGTAGTATTCCAACGCTACGACCAACTACTGCGAGCGGACTATGCGCAGTGGTACCCGGAACAACGAAAAGCGAACCTCGAAGGTCATGTCTCGGTTACCACCCCCGGCATGACCCTAGGCGGTGAAGAAGCCACAATCGATGACAATGCCGGTACCATTGAGTTGAATCGAAGCGCTTGGGTGATTGCCGAGCGACATTTGCGTGGCACGGCTGAGCAGCTGGCGTCACCAGAAAATGAAATCCTGACCATGCAGGGCGCGACACTCACGTTCTGCGAACCGGGCCAGAACGACTGGGACATCGCCGCCAGCGAATTAACGCTGGATCAGGCAGCTGGGTTTGGTACTGCTTGGCACACGCGCCTGCGGGTGGGTGAAGTGCCGGTCCTCTACCTGCCGTACTATCGTTTTCCCATCGACGACCGCCGTCTGACCGGCTTCCTCGACCCCTCCCTGTCGATCAACGGAATGGGACAGGCTGAAGACATTCAGATCCCGTTTTATCTCAATATTGCCCCAAATCTTGACGCGACCATTACTGCGCACCATGTCCTTGATCATGGCCTGTTGTTGGAAAACCAGCTGAGACATAAATCGGAGCTGCTTGGTGACGGAGAATTGAATTACGGCATCTTGGGTAACGATGAGCAGACAGGAGAAGAACGCTCGCTGGTGAATTACTCACAAAGCGGAAACTGGGGCAAACGCTGGAGCCATGAGCTTCTTTACAACAACGTCAGCGACGACGATTACTTCTCCGATATGAACCCTAGCGCATCGGTGTATCGTAGTTCGCACCTCCCGAGGCGTGGTCGGATCAGCTACACCACAAACCCGTTCAAAGCGTCTGTATTGGCTGAAAGCTTCCAGACTACAGATGAAGATATTTCACTCAGCAATCGTCCATACCGACGATTGCCGCAGGTCAGCCTCAGTTACGAGCCCTCTACATACGGACTATTGAACGTAGAGCAAACTCTTCAGGTTACCCGGTTCAACCGCGAAAGCAGTGCCGTCATTAACGATAGCCAACAAACACTCAGTGGCCGCGCGGCGCTGAACGGCGATCGAGTGGTATCAGATACACGAATTGCCTATCCAATGACCCAGCCCTATGGCTTTTTTACACCCGCTCTTGATTACCGCTATCGCCAGTACCGTTTGTACGACGCTGAGCCCACCGGTGACGACGAAACACCCTCGTTTGGAGCTCCGCGTCTGACCCTCGATGGCGGTTTATTCTTCGAGCGGGAAACACGCCTTCTCGGTAGCGACTATATCCAGACGCTGGAACCACGGCTCCTGTATGCCTACAGCCCGTATCGCGCGGATCAACAGGACATCCCGGCCTTTGACACCAAAGCGACCAGTGTCACCTACTCCAGCCTGTTTACCGGC
Source organism: Thalassolituus sp. (assembly GCA_006212115.1). GTDB lineage: Bacteria > Pseudomonadota > Gammaproteobacteria > Pseudomonadales > Oceanobacteraceae > Thalassolituus. Next base: position 32,377 of record PDUK01000029.1, read on the forward strand.
GATCGCTTTACCGGCAGCGACCGGCTGGCTGATCTGAATCAAATCAGTACCGGAGTAACCACTCGCTATATTCGCGACGACGGTTTTGAGCAATTCCGGGCTGGTGTTGGCCAAATCTGGTACTTCCGCGACCGCGAAGTCACCATCAATGAATCCGACGACGAGTCTTTACAGCGACACTCATCCAGCACGCTTGGCGAAGCAGAATGGAACCCGACCACCGACTGGACGGTCTTCTCATTTCTGGAGTGGGATTCGCACGACGACTACCTGCGCCAGCAACGCTACGGTATTCGTTTCCGCGACAACGAGAACCACATGCTCAGCATCAGCAGCACTCAGAATGAGAGCCGCGACCCAGATAGCGAAAGCAGCTACAATACGCACCAGGTTGATGCCAGTGCATTCTGGGCAATCAACGATCGCTGGGCACTGTTCGGACGCCAATTGCGCGACCTGAAAGATTACGAGACCAACGAACCTAAGCCGGTCGATCCCGTACTGGAATCACTGGCAGGATTCGAATATCAGAACTGCTGCTGGCGAGCGCAGTTCACTTACCGGGAGAGTTCACCGCGTAGTTCCGGCGAGTTCACCACCGACAAACGCTATGGTTTTATGCTGAGCATACAGCTGAAAGGCCTGACCACACTGGGCAGCGGTACAGATACTCTGTTGTCCGAAAGCATTTATGGATACTCAAGACGCCAATACCATGACTATTAAGCAATTGATCATCACCGCACTGGCACTGACCGTCAGCTCTTTCGTGCAAGCCGCCCCTCAGCTTCTGGATCGGGTGGTGGCGGTCGTCGACGACGACATCATCATGCAGAGCGAGCTTGATCAGCGCATCAAAACCGTTGGTGTACAGAATAATGAAAACGACCTGCCCGAAGCAGGAACGCTTAAAGAACAAGTTCTGGAACGTATGATCACGGAAAGCGTACAACTGCAGATGGCAGATCGTGCTGGCATTCGTATCAGTGAATCGCAACTCGACGACGCAATGGGCCGTATCGCGGCTCAAAACGGCATGAGCCTGAGTCAATTCCAGCAAGCTATGGCCAGCGAAGGGGTCTCTTTCCCCTACGCCCGCGAGCAGATCCGTAATGAGATGCGCATCAGCCGGGTGCAGCAATATCAGGTGGGTGAACGTATTCAGATTACCGATCAGGACATCGACTATTTCCTTGCATCGGACATCGGTCGAATTGCCTCCGCTGCGGAATTCCGTCTGCGCCACATTCTGCTCTCTGTTCGTTCAGGAGCGGCGCCCGAAGAATACAAAGCGGCGGAAAGCAAAGCCAACAAGCTGGTTGCTGAACTCCGCGACGGCGCTGAGTTCGCCCGTATCGCTATGGCTGAGTCCCAGGGTCGTACAGCTTTGAATGGTGGCGACATGGGCTGGCGTAAAGAAGCGCAACTGCCTTCCCTGTTTGCAGATATTGCTCCCAACATGGCCATCGGCGACATTTCCGATCCAATCCGCACTGCCAGTGGTTTCCACATTATCAAGCTCGAAGACAAGCGCGGCGGTAACTCACAAGTCATTCAGCAGGCAGAAGTCCGTCATATTCTGATCACACCCAACGAGGTGCGGGATCAGGACCAGGCGCGCGACCTGATTAACCAGATTTACGAACGCCTGAAAGCCGGGGCCGATTTTGCCGAACTGGCTCGCGAGTACAGCGATGATCCGGGTAGCGGTACTGGCGGTGGCGACCTCGGATGGGTTTCACCGGGCGACATGGTGCCTGAATTCGAACAAGCTATGACGGTCACAGCCACCGGAGAAATAAGCACACCAGTTCGAAGTCAGTTTGGCTGGCACGTACTCGAGGTGACCGACCGTCGCGAAGCCGACATCGGTGAAGAGGTCCAACGTAATCAGGTGCGCCAGATGCTGTATGGCCGACGGTTTGAGGAAGAACTTCCGATCTGGCTACGTAAAATCCGCTCCGAAGCCTACGTCGATGTGAAGGAACAACTGTGACCATTCGCCTGGCGATTACGGCCGGCGAGCCCGCAGGGATTGGCCCGGATCTATGCGTTGATATCGCACAACACGCTCTGGACGTCGATGTGGTTGTGATCACAGACCCAGCAGTTCTGCGTGATCGCGCTCAAGCACTGGGGCTGCCCCTCATATTGCATGAATTTGGTAGCACCGATGCCCATTCGGGCAACGGCCACCTGACGGTTTATCCTGTTGAGGTTAATCACCCCGTCACAGCCGGAGAGCTGCAAACAGAGAACGGCTCTTTTGTCGTCGAAACACTGCGTGTCGCCGCCGAAGGATGTACCGATGGCCGCTGGGATGGCATCGTCACCGCACCGGTACATAAGGGTGTCATCAACGATTGTGGCATCGCTTTCAGTGGTCACACTGAATACTTCCGGGATTTCTGTGGCGTTGAGGAAGTCGTCATGATGCTCGCCACCGAGGACCTGCGCGTCGCGCTGGTCACGACTCACCTCCCTCTTAAAGATGTGGCCGCAGCCTGCACCGCAGACCGTATTAAGCGGGTCAGCCGGATACTCAACGCCGACCTGAAACACTTTTTCGGTATTCGCGAGCCACACATCCTTGTTGCGGGGTTAAACCCCCATGCGGGAGAAGACGGCCACCTCGGTCGCGAAGAAATCGATACCATTATTCCTGCACTGAACGAACTTCGTACAGAGGGGGTAAACCTGACGGGGCCGCTGCCTGCGGATACTCTGTTCACCCCCAAATACCTTCAAAATGCCGACGCGGCCCTCGCCATGTTCCACGATCAGGGTCTCCCGGTACTCAAATTTCACGGCTTTGGCCGCGCTGCCAACATCACCCTTGGGATGCCCATCGTACGTACGTCTGTCGATCACGGTACGGCACTGGACCTGGCTGGCACGGGAAAAGCTGACAGCGGCAGCCTGCTGACAGCGTTGCGAGTGGGTGCGCAAATGGCAGCAAACCGCAGAAAGGAAACAGAATCATGAGCAAGCACACCCCTAAAGCACACGGCCATAAAGCCCGTAAACGCTTTGGTCAGAACTTTCTGCACGATCAGCATGTGATTGGGAAGATCGTCAAATCCATCAACCCAAAGCCTACCGACTGCCTGGTCGAGATTGGACCCGGTATGGGAGCACTGACGGAACCTTTGCTGGAAGCATCGGGCAAACTGGATGTCGTTGAACTCGACCGCGATCTGATCCCTATTTTGCGTACCAAATTTTTTAACTATCCGGATTTCCGTATTCACGAAGGTGATGCACTCAAGTTCGACTTCAACACCATTCTGGAACCGGGTCAGCGCCTTCGTATCGTGGGTAACCTGCCGTACAACATATCAACGCCACTGATTTTTCATTTCCTGAGTCATCATAAAATGGTTCAGGACATGCATTTTATGCTGCAAAAGGAAGTGGTTGAGCGTTTGGGTGCCGTCCCCGGCACGGGTGATTACGGGCGCCTGAGCATCATGGCTCAGTATTACTGCAAAGTAGAGCCGCTGTTTATCGTTGGTCCCGGCGCGTTCAATCCACCACCGAAAGTCGATTCCGCCATTGTGCGTATGGAACCGTACGAGGAACTTCCCTTCCCCGCTAAGGATCACAAAATACTGGAACGGGTCGTCCGTGAAGCCTTCAGTATGCGTAGGAAAACAATACGCAATACATTGAAAAACCTGATTGATAGCACCACTCTTGAAAGTATTGGTATTGATACAGGTCTGCGTCCAGAGAACCTGACGTTAGAACAATACGTCACGATTGCGGATAAAGTGGCGGACCTGATGCAGGCTGATGCAGGAGCCAACGATGAAGCTTGAAGACAGTGTGAACGTCTCAGTTGAAACGGAGTATCTGGAAGAGCAGTCTCTTCCCGAAGACGACCGCTTCGTGTTTGCCTACCACATCGCCATTCGCAATGACGGTGACCAGGGCGCGACTCTGCGCACCCGCCATTGGTTTATTGCCGACGGCAACGCCGACGTCCACGAAGTCAAAGGAGAAGGTGTAATTGGCGAACAGCCAACCATCGAACCGGGTGAAACGTACCGCTATTCATCAGGCTCAGTGCTTCAGACCCGTGTTGGCAGCATGCGCGGTTATTACGTGATGGAAGCCGACGACGGTACACTCTTTCATGCGACCATTCCTGTATTCACTCTCGCTCTGCCGAACGCTCTCAATTAATGGCTACGTATGCAATCGGTGATCTGCAGGGCTGTTTTGAGCCTTTGCAGCGTCTGCTGAAAAAAGTTCGATTTGACGCCAGACAAGATCACTTATGGTTTGCTGGTGATCTGGTAAACAGAGGCCCCGAGTCTCTGGAGTGTCTGCGTTTTATCCACCAGCTCGGTCACAGAGCTACAGTCGTTCTAGGCAATCATGACCTGCATATGCTCGCCTGCTGGTATGGCGATCGAAAAAGCAAAGGGAGCGATACCCTACAGCCTGTTTTCGAAGCCCCAGATGCTGGGCTGCTGATGGATTGGCTACGCCATCAGCCGCTGGTGCATCACGACGCCGCGCAGAATTGGTGCATGAGCCACGCTGGCCTGCCACCTATGTGGTCAGCCCGCAAAGCGCGGCGCCTGTCTCAGGAAGTTGAGTACGTACTCCAGAATGACGGTAAGTCTTTTTTCGCGGCCATGTACGGGAACCAGCCCGATGTCTGGGATGCCCGACTGACCGGTATGGATCGCTATCGAATCATCGTTAATTACCTGACGCGTATGCGCTTCATCGACGCTAACGGTAAACTGGACCTGAATACAAAAGAAGGCGCAGGCAGCAGTCCGAAAGGCTACCAACCCTGGTTCCAGCATCCTCAACGCAAAGCCGCCGACACTCGATTATTATTCGGTCACTGGGCGGCATTGGAAGGCAAAGCGGATGCAAAAAACGTCTGGGCGCTCGATACCGGGTGCGTCTGGGGTGGAACACTGACAGCACTGCGCCTTGAAGATCAGAAACGTTTCAGCGTACCCGCGCAAAAACCAACGGAGTAATGAATTAACCATGTCTTTCGAATGCATCAACATTGCCGAAGCCAAAACACTGCTGGAAGAAAACGATGTGCGCATAGCCGACATCCGCGACGCCATGAGCTTCAACGAAAACCACATGAAAGATGCGGTCAATGTAAATAACGAAAACCTTCCTCAGTTTCTACAGAACACCCCAAAAGATGCGCCATTAATCATATGTTGCTACCACGGCAATTCCAGTAAGCAAGCGGCGCAATTCTTTGCCGAGCAGGGGTATACACGAGTATTCAGCCTCGATGGAGGCTTCGAAATGTGGAAAATGGCAGTGCCAGAACTCTGCGCTCGCTGAGACCGCTTCCGTTCTTTTTTCCACCTTCCTCAAAGCCAGTGCCCTCTGGGCCTGGCTGTGCCTTCGACAAACATTTCCCAATCCCCGATAACTAAACCTATACCTACATCCAGCCCCAAACCGATACCTGTTTTTTCGGTCAAACCGTGGCTTTGGTCACATTGGTCGACCAATAATGCTGCAGGCAGGCACAAGCTGTGCATACTGAATATTACGCGTCAAAGAAACATAATTTCTCTGGCCAACTGCAACTATGACGGGACATACTGATCCCAGATATATCGATATTTTTGACAGGGTTTTATGTAACAGACATTTTTCGGACAGACCGATAAGGGGTGAACCATGAGCGTATTCAGTCGTTTTCAGGAGCGCTATCGCGACACGCAGGAAGAGGTAATGAGCCTTCAGGGGACTACCTTGAACTGTGCAAACAGGATCCCACCGTTTATGCCTCTGCGGCAGAACGAATGCTTATGGCCATCGGTGAGCCCGAAATCATCGACACGTCTAAAGATCTGCGCCTCAGCAGGATGTTTTCCAACAAAGTCATAAAACGCTACCCGGCTTTCTCCGAGTTTTACGGTATGGAAGAAGCAGTCGAGAATATCGTTTCGTATTTCCGTCATGCCGCACAGGGCCTGGAGGAGCGCAAGCAGATCCTCTATCTGCTCGGCCCGGTCGGTGGCGGTAAGTCGTCATTGGCAGAGCGCCTGAAAGAACTGATCCAGCGAATCCCCTTCTACGCCATCAAAGGCTCACCGGTTTTCGAATCCCCACTGGGCTTATTCGACCCAACCGAAGACGCCGCGATTCTGGAAGAAGACTACGGTATTCCGCGCCGCTACCTTGGCAAAGTCATGTCGCCTTGGGCCGTGAAGCGGCTACACGAGCTGGGTGGCGATATCAGTAAGTTCGAGGTGGTAAAACTCTATCCCTCAATACTTGACCAGACCGGCGTTGCCAAAACAGAGCCCGGTGATGAAAACAACCAGGACATTTCCTCACTGGTCGGTAAAGTCGACATCCGCAAACTGGAGGATTTTGCTCAGGACGATCCTGATGCCTACTCCTACTCAGGCGCACTGTGTCGGGCCAACCAGGGCCTGATGGAGTTTGTAGAGATGTTTAAGGCACCGATTAAGGTGCTGCACCCCCTGCTTACTGCCACACAGGAAGGTAACTACAATGGCACCGAGGGCATGGGCGCGATTCCGTTCGAAGGTGTCATTCTTGCTCACTCGAATGAATCAGAGTGGCAGGCTTTCCGAAACAACAAAAACAACGAGGCCTTCCTCGACCGCGTGTATATCGTAAAAGTCCCTTACTGCCTGCGCGTCGATGAAGAAATCAACATCTACCGAAAACTCCTTGAGCACTCGTCATTAGCTGCATCACCATGCGCGCCAGATACGCTGTCGATGCTGGCCAAATTTACCGTGCTATCTCGCTTAAAAGTACCGGAAAACTCCAGCGTGTATTCGAAAATGCGCATCTACAATGGCGAGAACCTCAAAGACACAGATCCAAAAGCCAAGTCCATCCAGGAATACAAAGATTCGGCAGGTGTGGACGAAGGCATGAGCGGTATTTCGACCCGTTTTGCGTTCAAGATTCTCTCAAAGGTCTTTAACTTTGATTCCACCGAGGTTGCAGCCAATCCAGTGCATCTGATGTACGTACTCGAACAGGCAATTGAGCAGGAGCAATTCCCAGAGGAAACTCAGAATCGCTATCTCAACTACCTGAAAGAATATCTGGCCACGGAGTACGTTGACTTCATCGGTAAAGAAATTCAGACCGCTTACCTTGAATCGTACGCGGAATACGGCCAGAACATTTTTGACCGTTACGTCACCTATGCCGATTTCTGGATTCAGGATCAGGAATATCGCGACCCTGAGACCGGTGAAATGTTGGATCGGGTTTCGATTAATGAAGAACTCGAGAAAATCGAAAAATCGGCAGGCATCAGCAACCCAAAAGATTTCCGCAACGAAATCGTTAATTTCGTGCTGCGTGCGCGTGCTAACAACAACGGCAACAACCCCAGCTGGCAGTCATACGAAAAAATGCGTTCGGTCATCGAGAAGAAAATGTTCTCGAATACCGAAGACCTGCTGCCTGTTATTTCCTTCTCCGCTAAATCATCCAACGAGGATCAGAAAAAGCACGACGACTTCGTCGCGCGTATGACAGAGCGTGGTTACACCGAGAAGCAGGTTCGCCTGCTCTCTGAGTGGTACCTGCGCGTTCGTAAGTCACAGTAATCGACTGCGGGCACCCGTTCATTGGGTGCCCGCTGAGAGAGGATTGAATGTCATACATTATTGATCGCCGTTTAAACGGTAAAAATAAAAGTATGGTGAATCGGCAGCGTTTCTTACGACGTTACCGTGGCCATATCAAAGAGGCTGTGCAGGACGCAGTAAACCGACGTTCCATTACCGATATGGATCGCGGAGAGCAGATCAGTATTCCCACCAAGAACACCCATGAACCCCGCATTGGTCACGGCCAGGGCGGTAGACAACATCGGGTCTACCCCGGCAACAAAGAATTTAATACCGGCGATGAGCTGGAGAAGCCACAAGGTGGAGGCGGCGGTCAGGGCAGTGGTCAGGCCAGCAATCAGGGAGAAGGCGAAGAAGATTTTACTTTTGCCATCACCCGTGAGGAATTTCTGAATTACCTGTTCGATGACCTGGCGTTACCGAATATGGTGAAGCAGTCACTCGCTCGTACAAAGAACTTCAAAACCCGGCGGGCTGGCTTCGTCTCTGAAGGCACTCCAAACAACCTCTCCGTCGTCAAATCGATGCGTAATGCGCATGCTCGCCGTATCGGTATGGGAGCAGGAAAGCGACGTAAACTGAAAGAACTGCAGGCGGCGTTAAGCGAGGCTGAGAATCGAGGTGACTTTGGCGCAATAGAAACGTTAAAAGCCGATATCGCCGATCTCGAGCGTCGTCTTAAAAAGATTCCGTTCCTCGACGATATTGACCTGCGCTACCGTAATCAGGTCAAAGTGCCCATGCCCACCAGCAAGGCAGTAATGTTTTGCCTGATGGATGTATCGGGTTCGATGACGCAAGACGTAAAAGATATGGCGAAGCGCTTCTACCTACTGCTGTATCTGTTTCTCGAGCGCAATTACGAACAGATTGAAATTGTGTTTATCCGACATCACACCAGTGCCAAAGAAGTCACCGAGGAAGAGTTTTTCTACTCCCGCGAAACCGGCGGTACCATTGTCTCCAGTGCACTCAAGTTGATGCATGAAATCGTGTCGTCACGCTACGACGAGAATGAGTGGAATATCTATGCCGCTCAGGCGTCCGATGGTGACAACTGGGACGACGACTCACCGCAATGTGCAGAGATTCTGCGCAACGAACTGCTTCCCGTCGTTCAGTATTTCTCCTACATCGAAATTACGCCGCATAACCATCAGGCGCTCTGGGAGGCATACCAGCAAGTAGGCAGTGACTTTAAAAACAGTTTTGCCATGGCACAGATACGCGGCCCGGAAGATATTTTCCCGGTATTCCGTGAGCTCTTCTCCAAAGAGCAATACGAGGAGGCCATATGAGCGATTACATCTCCACCGATTCAGACTGGACCTTTGAACTGCTGGAAAAGTACGACGCCGAGATCGCCCGCGTCGCCGCACTTTATCGGCTGGATACCTATCCCAATCAGATTGAGGTCATCAGTGCTGAGCAAATGATGGATGCTTACTCGTCCGTCGGAATGCCGATTGGTTACAACCATTGGTCCTATGGCAAACAGTTCCTCGCCACTCAAAAAGGTTACCAGCGTGGACAAATGGGATTGGCGTATGAAATCGTCATTAACTCCAACCCTTGTATTGCGTACCTGATGGAAGAGAACACCTTGCCAATGCAGGCATTGGTGATTGCTCATGCCTGTTACGGACACAACTCATTTTTTAAAAACAACTACCTGTTCCGAACCTGGACGGATGCCGGTTCGATTATCGATTATCTGGTGTTCGCCAAGAATTACGTCCGAAAATGCGAAGAACGTTATGGCGTTGATGAGGTTGAGCAAGTACTGGATGCCTGCCACGCACTGCAAAATTACGGCGTTGACCGCTACCGGCGTCCAAAGCCTGTATCTGCAGCCGAAGAACGCATGCGCCAGGAAGAGCGGGAAGAGATTCGCCAACAACAACTGAATGACCTATGGCGTACCCTGCCGACGAAAAAACAGGACGCCAACGCCGTCCGCAACAAACGGCAATTCCCATCTGAACCACAGGAAAATATTCTCTATTTTATTGAGAAAAACGCGCCGCTGTTACAACCCTGGCAGCGAGAGCTGGTCCGTATCGTACGGAAGATTTCTCAGTATTTTTATCCACAACGTCAGACTCAGGTGATGAACGAGGGGTGGGCGACGTTCTGGCACTACACCCTGCTGAATCATTTATATGATGAGGGTAAAGTCAGTGATGGCTTTATCATGGAATTTCTGACTTCGCACACCAATGTGGTGTACCAACCGGGCTTTGATTCCCCCTACTTCAGCGGCATCAACCCTTATGCTCTTGGTTTTAATATGTTCCAGGACATCAAGCGCATTTGCGAAAACCCCACCGATGAAGACCGGGAGTGGTTCCCGAATATCGCGGGCAAAGACTGGTTAGACACACTGCATTTCGCCATGCGCGACTTTAAAGATGAGAGTTTTATTCAGCAATTTCTGTCACCGAAGTTGATGCGTGACTTCCACTTATTCTCCATTTATGACGACGAAGCAGCCGATCATTATCGGGTGGACGCCATTCACAATGACAGTGGCTTCCGACGCCTGCGCGAGACGCTGGCGCGCCAATATGATTTGTCTGTACGTGAGCCTAATATCCAGATCACCAGCGTAGATATCGAAGGAGACCGCTCCATCACGCTGCGCCATACGCAGCAGGACGGCATGCCATTAGCGGGGGATACCTATGAAGTGCTCAAGCACATTCATTTGTTATGGGGCTTTGATGTTCATCTGGAGAGTTGGGACGGTGAGAATATGCTGAAGCGGATGAGCTGTCCGTCGATATCAGTGGAGTTGTAAGCAGTATGCGCCGAGTGATAATGACCATCGCCTACCAGGCGATGACCATGTCATCACGCTGAATCGCTAACCGCTCCGCCGGACCACCCAGCTCTGCAATCACAAACTGTGGTTGTACCTGCTTAACAACGGCTTCTGCGGCCATATCGGTCAGTTCCGTGCGAGGCTCAAGATCAAGGTTATAAAGGGTTCCAGTGCGATACACCTTTAACGTGTCACCCGGACGAAGGCCTGCTGCTGCACTGGCTTCGATGTGCAGTCGGTTCCCACGAGCCCTGACGATACGGGCCATAAACGGCTGACAACGTAGCATTTCATCCACATCCCCCGCCGCGCGTTCAAGAATATCCGCGACTTCGCTACCGTACGACGTTGCCCAGAACTGTGGCGTCGCAAATCCGGTTTTTTCGTTTCTAGCGGCTTCCCACTGTCCTTCTGTTCGATAGGTACGCTGGAACAGCATGGCACCGCTTAAACCGTCATGAACAAACACATCCATCACGAAATCCCGAACCGGCGCTTGAGAGAATCCAGCCAGACGGCTGACCAGCCCAGTTTTGGGAGGAGTATGCAGGGCCAGGTCACGAACCACCCCAGACACCACGTACTGCGCACCCAGTTGCGTCGCTAACGCGACAGAGGTCGTCAGGCGTTGCTGAGCAGTCTCCGCAGATGGTGCCCGACGAGGGTCCTGATACAGACTGATTCGGGTGGCATCCAAAGCATGCACGCCACCACCGGCATTCAGCTCCGCGGCCAACCAGCGAGGTAAGCCCTGCTCAATATTTTCAAGACGGCCAAGAGTCGCCTGCTGCGGCTGTGCCAGACCAAAACCTGCAACCGCAACCGCTTTGCGATAACTCTGAACGGAGGCCGGGCAAAGCGCGGCTTCGTCGACGTCAGCACGAATGGTCACTTCGTACATACCGTCGATAGTATCCTCACGCAGGATTTCCACGTCACTGATCTGAGAGCGGGTGGACAGTCGCACCGTATCAGTGCTCACCACCCCTTTTTCCATAAGTTGCATACCGCTGATCTGAGCACCCGCCTGCAAACTGGCCTGATGCAGAGCATCCTCCATGGCTTGCTCCCGAGCGTAAGAGAGCGCCCCCTCAACCGGTGCGCGCCCTGTTACCTGAACGACTTCGGCGTGAAGAGTATCCGCCGCTGAAAACAGCCCTAGCAACATACAGGATGATAAGCAGATGCGTCTCATGGCAAGCTCCTTATTCGATAAAGTAGAAGCCGCTTTCCGGCACCGATGACTCACCCTGTACGCGGTTTCGCTGGCTAGCAGCAAACTGCTGAGCATCACGCCCGCCCAGTGGTACACGGCAATCAACATTGAACCGCTGGTTATCCATGGTTTGCAGACAATTCCGGAAGCCCTGATCAATGATCATTTCCAGTACGGTCTCCGCACTGCCGTCCGGCATCAGGTCAGTGGAAACGACTCGCGCGCCATGCATGTAGGTTTCAACATAGCTACGGAAGCGATCGTTCTGAACGACCATGTCCCGCACTGTCGTGCTACCCTGTACAGAGGTTCCGTATACGCGCTCGGCCATCGCCCGATAAGCATCCATTTTAGAAGCACGTATGGCCATCAGGCGTTTCTGTACCGACGATTGTTTCGCCGCATCGTCGACTGCACCGTAACCCACAACGCGTAGCACCATAGGTGCAACCGGATCAATTTCCTGTTCGACAGGCTTAAAGAATTGCTCAGGTGGTGCACTGGCGTTGCCCTGATCCAATACCGGGCCGGCACATCCCGCCAACCAGGTAGCAGAGAGAACCAGGCTCCCTGCAGCAAACATTTTCAGCTTCATATCTGACTCCATACCTACATCAGGCGACGATCACACCGCCCAGACCTATTTCGCTATAAGACGGCTATCGGCCGATATGAAGAAAAGTTAAGACGATTGACGCTTACTTTTTTGTACGGACTTTGTAACCGCTGAAAAGCGGTGAGACACGAAGTTCCGTAACCAACGGTCTGGAGCCTGATGCCACTGATATACCGCCAAGGACAATAGCAACAACGCTGCCCCTGCAAAGCTCTGCCATTGCAGGCGCTCGTCGCGTAGCGTGTAGCCCCAAAAAATAGCAAGCACAGGCGCGATTAACGTAATCAAGGTCACACGAGAGGTTGGCAAGTGACGCAGGATGTAGAAGTACAGAACAAACGCCAGCAAGGAGCCGAATACAATCAGGTACCCCAAGGCAGCAAACGACACCAGATCGCGTTCTGCCGGAATATTCAGACCGAACACCGGCAAAGTAAGCAGATACAACAGACTCGAGACCCACAGGGTGCCGCTAGTCTGTACCATCGGATGAATACCTGCCCCTACCTGCTTTACCCAAACGGCACTGCCGGCGAAGCACAGGACAGAAACGACGCTGCCCACAATGCCTTTCCACGCCAGACCATCAATAGACATGCGTGCGGAAACGACCAACGCCAGACCCGACAGAGCCACCAGCAATGCCAATAAACGCACAGGCGTTAATTCACGCTCACGCAAAACTAGATAAGCCAGAGCGCCCGACAGCATAGGCGACAGACCGTAAATCACTGAAATCAGACCAGACGGAATATGTGCAGCGCCCCAATACACCGACATCATGGCACCGTATATTCCAAGACTACCGCCAAGATAACTTTGAATCGCCTGAGCACTGAAGCTCATGCGTTGGCGCATCAACCAGACCAGCGGCAAAGACAGCAGAGCTGAGATCCACATACGCAGACTGACTGCTGTAAAGAAATCGAGATTATGTTGGCTAAGCTGGATCGCAACCGGCGTCGTTGACCAGATGAGTACAACCATCAGATACGCCACGATAATTTTCATAAGTCACCTTTTTGTGGTGCAACCTCTGGCGACCTGATGCTTATAAAAACAAAAAAGGCCGCTGAAGCTGCGGCCTTTGAGAATTCCTTTTATCAGTCAAATACTCTCCGGCCTCATCCTGCGCACGCGGGCTGCACGACGCACACACGCGACCATTCGCAGCACGAGCGGCGCTGTGATCATAATCGCTGGTGAATGTGTCAGTTGTGCAAACAAAGGTGGATGCTCCGAAGAATAAATTACTGTTACGAAAGATTACGCACGCTTTTTACGATTCGCAACCGCTTTCTGAATTAGCATCTAGTATTAAATGCATCCGTTATATTGTCTTACCGAGGATGCTCTCATGCTAAACCGTTCCCTTCTTGGCTCCGCCATTGTTCTCGCCAGCAGCTACACTGCTGCAACACCGTATATGCCGATGGACGCCCGAGGGCTGGCGATGGGCAACACGGGCGTTGCCAGTGCGAAACTGGCACACGCACCGGCCTACAACCCTTCGCTGCTATCGCAGGCTGAGAGTAACGACAACTTCGCTTTAATCTTCCCTCAAATTGGCGTCAACCTCGCTGATGAAGCCAGCCTTGAGGACGAAGCCAGTCGTCTTGATGATGACATTATTCCTCGCATTGAAGCCGCCTTCGAAGAGCGTGGCACTAACGACCCGGTCAACTTCAACAAAGCCGTTGCCAATATGACCGAAGCTGCGGAGCAGCTGGGTATTCAGATCGAGTCGATGGATGATGTGGACGGCCGTACTAACGCTCAGAAAGCGAATGATTTGCGAGCAGATAACCAGGCCTTCGGTGACAGCATTGCCGCTACCAACACCGAATTGCAAGAGGTGAACTCAGCTACAGACGACATGATCGACAGCCTGCGGACCATTTCCGGTGATCCACTGCGCGGTCGTCTTGGTATTGGCGGCGCGGTTGCGATTCCCGGTAAAAGGCTGGCAGCAGCCGTCAGCTTTAAAGCCGACGTCAATGCCTCAGCCCGTATTCTGTTCAGTGGTAACGATGCCAACTTACTGGGTGCATACGTACCAGCAGCATCTGGCTACCTGGACGCATCTGACGGCATTACAGACAGCGTTGATGACCTTGCTGATGAAGTGGAAGCAGGTACGGCCACACCGGCAGATCTGTCAGCGACAAAAGCATCCGTTGATGAGGTCAACACTTATACCTCCGATCCCGTAGACACTGCGGCTGGCAGCATCAGTATTTTCGAAAACGGTGAAATCTCGAATGCAGCCTCAGACCCTACATTCGACTCACAATATCAGGTCGTCGCAATCGGTATCGCCGAAGTTGGCCTGAGCCTTTCACGCGAGTTTTATATCGCCGACAAAGCGGTCGCGATTGGTATTACTCCAAAGCTGCAACAAGTGGCGACCTACCATTATGTCGGTCAGGTAAATGAAGAAGACAATGCTCCAGACATCGAACTGGAAGACTCGGAGCGTACGTCTAACCATATCAACCTCGACATCGGCACGTCCTTTTACGTCGATCCGAAAGAGCGCCTGCGCGTCGGTATTGTGATTCAGGATCTGATCAGCAAAGACTTTGAATACGCAGATGTACCCGTAGATGGCGACGCCGATGGCGAAGTAGCCGAAGGTGGTAAAGTGAGCCTGAAACCGAAACTACGTGCGGGCGTTGCCTATACTCGTGACTGGTACAATCTGGCAGCCGACCTGGATCTGGTCGAGAACGAAGCACTGGCATTTGAAGATCCAACCCAATACCTGTCAGTGGGTGGTGAAGTTGATCTGGCTGGCTGGGCACAACTGCGTGCCGGTTTACGGACTAATCTCGCGGGCGACAGCAATGTCGTATCCATCGGCGCGGGCGTATCTCCGTTTGGCGTCCACTTCGACTTGGCTGCGATGATGGATATATCTGATCCAGAGAAAGAGCTGGGTCTGGCGCTGGAAACAGGCTTCTACTTCTAACGCTACGCGCATCCCGGTACACTCGAAGGCCATCGTAATGATGGCCTTTTTTATTTCAGGATGACTATGCAAACCTATCTTGTCGGCGGCGCCGTCCGCGATCAGTTATTACAGCGCCCGGTAAAAGACAACGATTGGGTCGTCGTCGGTGCGACTCCCGACGACATGATTAAGCTCGGTTACGAGCAGGTCGGTGCAGACTTCCCCGTCTTTTTACACCCAAAAACGAAAGAAGAGTACGCGCTGGCCCGCACTGAGAGAAAAAGCGGAAAAGGTTATCAGGGGTTTGTCTGTGACTTTTCTTCCGACGTCACACTGGAAGACGATTTACTTCGACGAGACCTGACCATCAATGCCATGGCGCAGGATGAAAACGGTCATATAACAGACCCCTTCCACGGCCAACGAGACCTGAAAGAAAAGTGGTTACGCCATGTGTCGCCCGCGTTTCAGGAAGACCCTTTGCGGGTTCTCCGTGTCGCACGATTCTGCGCCCGCTTTGCCCACCTGGGATTTCGTGTCGCAGACGAGACCATGGAATTAATGAAAGCGATGGTCAGCGATAACGAGTTGGATCATCTCGTCGCCGAACGAGTCTGGACGGAGACACAACGCGCACTTTCTGAGACCAGTCCAGATGTCTATTTTCGCGTACTCAGAGAATGCGGCGCCTTAAAAGTGTGGTTTCCTGAACTGGATATTCTGTTTGGCATTCCTCAGCCAGAAAAACATCACCCGGAAATTGATACCGGTGAGCATGCCCTTTTATGCCTTAAAGCCGCTCACTCACTCAGCGATCAGACTGCTGTTCGCTGGGCAGCTTTAATTCATGATCTAGGCAAAGGCCGTACACCCGAAGAGGAATGGCCGCGTCATATTGGTCATGAAAAGAAGGGGCTGTCGCCGATTAAACAATTGTGCAATCGTCTTAAAGCACCAAACGATGCAAAGACTTTAGCTCTGTTAAGCAGCGAATTTCATACCCACGTGCACCGTGCGTTTGAATTGCGCCCTGAGACATTATTAAAATTATTTGACCAGCTGGATGCATGGCGTCGCCCTGAACGCTTTGAGGATTTTTTGCTGGTTTGTATCGCGGACGCACGCGGCCGGACCGGCCTAGAGGACAGCGAATATCCACAGGCAGATTACTGTCGCGCAGCGCTACAAGAAGCGCTGACTATTCAAGCAAAAGATGTGATGGCGCAAGGAGTTCAAGGAGCTGAAATCCGACCGGCGCTACAACGTGCGCGAGCCGAACACCTCAAAAGCTGGAAGTCGTCGCAACACCTTCCAGAGTAACCTCTTGCAAGGGCTGGTCAGAAACATGAGGCCAGTAATCACGTAACGGAGTTTTATTTTTCGGGCACACGCCGTTCGGCCAGATATCAAGTAAGGGACGCAGCACAAAGGCATAGCGCCAGACATCAATACGGGGCAGCGTAATTCCGTCGATATCCCCGCTCAGTTCATCCACCACCAGAATGTCGATATCCAGTGCCCTATCGGAATACTTTTTGGCATCGGGCTCGCGGCCAAACTCTGTTTCAATCTGTTTTAAGCAGCGGTTTAATTCGGCAACCGACATCGTGGTATGCGCTTCTATCACAAGATTAATAAATGCCGGGCCTGTGAAGCCGACGGCCTCGGACTCGTAACAAGGCGATACGGCTGCAATCTTAACTGTCTCTGACAGGCGTTTTATTCCCGCAGGGATATTGATGTCAGGGGAGAGATTCGCCCCCATGCCAAGAAATACGCGCGCCATTAATCTATTCCGCGCTCAATAAACAAACCCACGGCCCGAGCTTGTGGCACCACTGCAGGTTTCTCGACCCGAATACTCAACCACGGCATACCAAACTCTTTTAACAGCCCATCCGCCAGTCTTTCCAACAGAGACTCGAGCAGTTGAAAGTGTTGTTCGCGTACAAAGCGCTCGATGTATTCCGTCACGGCCTGATAATCCAAGGCGTGCATCAGATCGTCCGTTTGCGCTGCTACACGGATGTCCCAGGCCATTTCGAGGTCAAACACCAATGGCTGGCGAACTTGCTTTTCCCAATCGTATACACCAATAACCGCATCGACTTTCAGCTCTTTGATAAAGACTTTATCCATTATTGGTTCCCTTATGAGCTTGAGATTCGGCCTGAGGTAAAACCTGACCCAGCGGCTGCAAATCCGTCATCGGCCAACGCGGTACGCACTTAACAGCAATATCTGAGGTTTCGCCCGCGTTAAGACGCTGAGCCCCTGCATAGGCAATCATGGCACCGTTATCGGTACACAAGGCAGGCCGTGGATAATACACCTTGCCCTTTAACTGCTGCGCGGTAATGCGAAGCTGCTCGCGCAACATTCGGTTCGCGCCAACACCGCCTGCGATGATTAGTCGGTTCACGCCCGTCTGTTTCATCGCACGCTTACATTTAATCGCTAAGGTATCGACAACCGCAGCCTGAAATCCTGCCGCAATGTCTTTTTTATCCTGCTCAGCCAATACGCCATCCACTGCACAATCCAGAATAGTGGTTCGAGTGAACGTCTTAAGGCCGCTGAAGCTGAAATCCAGCCCAGGCCGATCGGTCATTGGTCGAGGGAATTTAAAGCGCTGAGCATCGCCCTCATCGGCGAGCTTACTTAAAGCAGGTCCGCCCGGATACGGCAGCCCCATCATCTTCGCCGCCTTATCAAACGCTTCGCCTGCGGCATCATCGAGAGACTCGCCCAGCAGCTCGTACTGGCCAATACCTTCAACTTTTACCAGCTGGGTGTGTCCACCCGATACCAACAAGGCAATAAACGGGAAATCCGGCACGTCCTCCTCGAGCATAGGCGCAAGAAGGTGACCTTCCATGTGGTGCACACCAACAGCGGGGATATCCAACGACCAGGCAAGTGAACGCCCAAGACAAGCGCCAACCAGTAATGCTCCCACTAAGCCGGGACCACTCGTGTAAGCAATGCCATCAAGATTTTTAAGGCTCAGGTTGGCTTCGTCCATCACTTCGCGAATCAACGGCAGGCCTTTGCGTACATGGTCTCGTGAAGCCAGCTCCGGTACCACACCACCGTATTCAGCGTGAACGGCTATCTGTGAGTAAACCCGGTGCGCAAGCAATCCACGCTCAGTGTCGTAGAGAGCGATTCCGGTTTCGTCGCAGGAGGTTTCTAACCCCAATACCAGCATAACTGACCTCTGTTCCGCTTCGTCGTTGTGTCAGACTGCCCACCGGGCAGGTCACAAAGCGCGCATGATACTGCGAGGGGCAGACGTACGCCACTGCAGCAATACGGGCACATCCGACAACATCACCCATATGCTGCAAAAACCCCTTTGCATTCCACAGGTAAACTCTATAGAATGCCCGCCCTCTGACTGGGACTACTGTGTCCCCACTATACCGAATTGACTAACATGTAGGTGATTGGATGCCAGCTGTAAAAGTTAAAGAAAACGAACCGTTTGACGTGGCACTGCGTCGCTTCAAGCGTTCATGCGAAAAAGCAGGCGTACTGTCTGAAGTACGTCGTCGCGAGCACTACGAGAAGCCAACCTGGGTTCGTAAAGCGTAAAGCTGCTGCTGCTGTTAAGCGTCACCTGAAAAAGGTACAGCGCGAACAGCGTAAGATGACTCGCCTGTACTAATACACGCGACATCTCAGAGGATTATGCCATGAGCCTGACGGCAACCGTTAAAGACGCTGTAAAAGCAGCAATGCGTGCAAAAGAAAAAGAGCGCCTTAGTGCCCTTCGTCTTATCACTGCAGAATTTAAAAAGGTTGAAGTCGACGAGCGCATCGAAGTTGATGACGAACGTGCTCTGCAAATCCTCGATAAAATGTGTAAACAACGCCGCGACAGCATCAAGCAATATCAGGATGCAGGTCGTGATGAGTTGGCTGCCGTTGAGCAGGCTGAAATTGACGTTATCAGTGAATTTCTGCCTGAAGCCATCAGTGATGATGAGCTGACCCAAATGGTCGCAGATGCAATTGCACAGTCCGGTGCTGCAGGCATGCAGGACATGGGTAAAGTGATGGGCATCCTCAAACCCAAAGTGCAGGGCCGCGCGGACATGGGTCAGGTCAGCAAGATGGTTAAATCTCAGCTCTGATCTGCCAACACAGCGTTCACACAGTAAAGCGCCACTAGCAGTTGCTATTGGCGCTTTTCGCGTTTCTGAAGATAATAACTGCACGACAGACAACGGACTCAGCAACGAATGGCCGGCCGGATACCACAGAGTTTTATTGACGAACTGCTTACCCGCGTTGACGTAGTCGATGTGGTTGATAGTCGTGTAAAACTGAAAAAAACCGGTAAAAACTACTCCGCCTGCTGTCCGTTTCATAACGAGAACACTCCGTCGTTTACCGTCAGTCCGGATAAGCAGTTTTACTACTGCTTTGGCTGCGGAGCCTCTGGTACCGCATTGCGATTTGTCATGGAGTTCGACGGTCTGAGCTTTCCTGATGCCGTAGAAAAGCTGGCCAGCCAGGCAAGCATGACGGTTCCGCGAGAGGCGGCAAGTCAACGCGAAATCCAACAGGAACAAGAACACAAATCGCTGTTCACCCGAATGGAAGCATCCAGTCGCTTCTTTGAGCAGCAATTGCGTGAGCACGAACAGCGCCACCGCGCCGTGGACTATCTGAAAGGACGGGGCCTTTCGGGCAAGGCTGCCAAGTTTTTTGGCATCGGTTATGCCCCACCCGGCTGGGATAATCTGCAGGAATCACTGGGTAGCGACAAACAGATTATCCGCGAACTGGTTACCAGCGGCATGCTGATCGAGAAAGAGGATGGCCGCACGTACGACCGCTTCCGCGACCGGATTATGTTCCCGATCCGTGATGCGCGCGGACGCTACATTGCCTTCGGCGGGCGCGTTCTTGGCGACGAGAAGCCCAAATACCTCAACTCACCCGAGACCCCGATATTTCAGAAAAATCGTGAACTGTACGGCCTGTACGAAGCCCGAAAAATTCGCCAGAAGCTGACACGCTTTGTAATCGTCGAAGGCTACATGGATGTTGTCGCGCTGGCTGAATTTGGCATCCACTACGCCGTCGCTACACTCGGCACCGCGACCAGCGAACATCACTTGCGACGTCTGTTCAAAATCGTCCCTGAAGTTATTTTCTGCTTTGACGGCGACGATGCCGGACGTACAGCAGCAGCCCGAGCCATGGAAACGGCACTTCCCGTACTCAGCGATGGCGTACAGGCAAGGTTCCTGTTCTTACCGGACGGCGAAGACCCCGACACCCTGGTCCGCAAAGAAGGTCGTGACGGCTTTGAGAAGCGCCTGAATGAATCCCTTCACCTGCCGGAATTTCTCTTCGAGCAACTCAAGCAGCAAGTGGATTTCGACACTCTGGATGGCAAAGCCCGACTCGATAAAATGGCTGCGCCGCTGATCGGAAAGCTCCCCAAAGGGACGCTTCGAAGCCTGATGGAAAAGCGTCTCGATGACATGATCGGTACACGCAGCAGTGCGATGGCAGCAGTCAACGAGGACACACCACCCGAGCCTCCAGAATTGGATGACGGCGTATCAATGCCCGACATCATCACTGAACCTGTGCCGCAGAGTCATACTCCGGAAGTGGAAGATCCGCTCGCCACTATGGTGCATCGCGCGTTAACCAGCCTCGTGCGCTTTCCGGCATTGGCTCAGTCTCTGACACTCCCGGAATCCGAGCCCGAAACCGAATATGAACGCCTGCTATTTGAAGTGCTTCGTCGCCTGCACCAGTCTCCACAACAGGAAAGCATTGGCCTGCTCATTCAATGGATCGGCAGTCCCTATGAACCCGAATTGAAAGCACTGGCCGATAACCCAGAAAGCGATCAGATCCGCCCTGCTGCAGCCGATGTTCGGGTGGTACTGGAACGCATCGCTGCACGCAAAGAGGATCGGGTGTTAGAACAACTGGAAGCGCGACTTCATAACGGGGAGAAGCTCGATAAAGATGAGCGGGCTAAACTGACCGAACTCAAGCGACAACGCCACCAGCGCAACCGGAAAAGAACCGGGATATATCAACGCTGAGACACCTTGAAAAATGGCCCGGGCGACCCAAACTTAAAACATTGGTGAGATATACAGCTTCCTCGGGAACATTCTCTGCCAAGTCTGGCCTAAACAGTCGTCTAATCACTGGCTTACGCACAGGTTAAGCGATATAATTCGCGGTTTTCTTCCGCCTTAAAAATTCGGAACACAGGGCTTCTATGTCGACCAGTACGCAACAATCCCGTCTCAAAGAACTTATCGCCTTATCGCCAAAGGTAAAGAGCAGGGTTACCTCACCTATGCGCAGGTGAATGACCACTTACCAGACGATATTGCCAACCCGGATCAGGTGGAAGACATCATCCGCATGATCAACGACATTGGCATTCCAGTGTCTGAGGTTGCCCCGGACGGTGAATCACTGTTTATGTCAGAAACCGCTGACGATGCAGCAGCCGAAGAAGCCGCTGCTGCGCTGGCGTCGGTTGAATCTGACGTTGGTCGCACGACTGACCCAGTACGTATGTACATGCGTGAAATGGGTACCGTTGAACTTCTGACTCGTGAAGGCGAAATCGTTATCGCCAAGCGTATCGAAGAAGGCATCCGCGAAGTGATGTCCGCACTCGCTTACTTCCCGGGCGCTGTTGATCGCATCATGAATGCATTCCAGGAAGCCGAAGAAGATCCAAACCGCGTTGGCGACATTTTCAGCGGCTTTATCGACCCGACTCCGGACGGTGAAATTACCCCTCCAGGACCATCGGCGGCTCAGAAAGAGGAAGCGAAAGAAGCCAGCGACGACGATGATGACGATGACTCAGAAGAAGACAGCGGCATCGACATGGCCGAGGTTGTTCGTCGTTTCACTGAAATCAGCGATGCCAACGTTGCGGTTAAGAAAGCGATTGAAAAGCACGGTCGTGCCAGCAAGCAAGCAGAGAAAGCCATCGCTAACCTGGCTGAACTGTTCGCCCCGATCAAGCTGACTCCTAAGCACTTTGACGTACTGGTCAGCGATGCACGTGCAGCACTTGATGCGATTCGCGCACAAGAGCGTCAGATTATGGTTCTGATGACCCGCAAAAGTGGCATGAACCGCAAAGAATTTATCGGCGGTTTCCCAGGTAACGAAGTCAACAACGAATGGGTTGAAGAACTGATTGCTGCAGGCAAGCCTTTCTCTGACAAGCTCGATACCTACAAACTGGAAATCTTCCGCTGCCAGAAGAAAATCAAAGCCGTCGCGGACAGCGTTGGCCTGAGCATTCCTGAAATCAAAGAAGTTAACCGTCGCGTCTCGATCGGTGAAGCCCGCGCTCGTCGCGCCAAGAAAGAAATGGTTGAGGCTAACCTCCGACTGGTTATCTCCATCGCGAAAAAGTACACCAACCGTGGTCTGCAGTTCCTCGACCTGATTCAGGAAGGCAACATCGGTCTGATGAAGGCCGTAGACAAGTTCGAATACCGTCGTGGTTATAAGTTCTCGACCTACGCCACCTGGTGGATTCGTCAGGCAATCACCCGTTCGATTGCAGACCAGGCGCGTACTATCCGTATTCCGGTACACATGATCGAAACGATCAACAAACTGAACCGTATCTCTCGTCAGATGCTTCAGGAAATGGGCCGCGAGCCAACTCCAGAAGAGCTGGCAGAGCGTATGGAAATGCCAGAAGACAAGATTCGCAAAGTCCTGAAAATCGCTAAAGAGCCAATCTCAATGGAGACGCCAATCGGCGACGACGAAGATTCGCACCTCGGTGATTTCATCGAAGATACTCAGTCTTCTTCACCACTGGACACAGCAACCAACGACGGCCTCACAGAAGCAACCCGCTCTGTCCTGTCTGGTCTGACTGCGCGTGAATCTAAAGTACTGCGTATGCGTTTTGGTATCGACATGAACACCGACCACACCCTTGAGGAAGTGGGCAAGCAGTTCGACGTAACCCGTGAACGTATCCGTCAGATCGAAGCGAAGGCACTGCGTAAGCTGCGCCACCCAACTCGCTCCGAGCACCTGCGTAGCTTCATCGACGAGTAAGGTCACCCTACTCAGCGATCAAAATAGCCCGGCCCATGCCGGGTTATTTTTTGCTCAAATTTCCAGAAAAATCAAAGCACTGGCACTCATCAATAATGGTGCTTATAATGCTGCGCTAATCATCTATGATGATACCCCTGCAGGCGATATCGCACCGCCAACATTGCAGGAGGGGATCACATCCCCAAGCGGTTAACTTCCCGCTGATTCGTAGGAGGGGATCTCATCCCCGACACGTCCTGCAAGTGATGACAAAGCGTGCCGGTTTGGGCCGGAACTACGCAATCAAAGCGGCGCAGGTGAAGTATTTACAAGCTCTGCGAGTGCTGGCAAGGCGTACCGGAGATTATCGAAGGAGTGTAGCGAGCCTACATGACTGAGAAAATCGAGGAACAACGCAGCCAAAGCGAAGCAGGCGAAGTAAAAGGGCCTTTAGCTCAGTTGGTTAGAGCATCCGACTCATAATCGGCAGGTCCCCAGTTCAAGTCTGGGAAGGCCCACCATTTTTAC